>CP076546.1:2202307-2516923 GCA_018889975.1 Bacillus sp. NP157 | reverse complement strand
GACGCCGAGCCGGAGCTCGATCTGGCGGATGTGCTCATCGAGCGGGCCACACAGGTTGGCAAGGCGTGTGTTGTCCTCGGGATCGAGGGCGAAGTCACGCTGGGAAAGGCCTGGATTCATAAAGACCATGTAGGAGCGCGCATGCGCGCGATCAAGGTTGCGGTGGCGTGGATCGCGCGCAAGCGCGCTCCTACATCAGGACGTGGACGCGGCCACGCAGCGAGTTGCTCATGGCCTCGGTGATCAACACGTCCACAAACTGGCCGATCATCCGCGGATGGCCGGGGAAGTTCACGAAACGCATGTTCTCGGTGCGGCCGGTCATTTCGTTCGGATTCTTGCGGCTCGGCTTCTCGACCAGCACGCGCTGGACGCTGCCGACCATCGCCTCGTTGATCTTGCGCGCGTTCTCGTTGATCGCGGCCTGCAGGCGCATCAGCCGGGCATGCTTCTCGTCGGCCGGGGTGTCGTCGGCGAGGTTGGCGGCTGGCGTGCCCGGGCGCGAGGAGAAGATGAACGAGAAGCTCTGGTCGAAGCCGATGTCGTCGATCAGCTTCATCGTCTTCTGGAAATCGTCCTCGGTTTCACCGGGGAAGCCGACGATGAAGTCCGACGAGATGCAGATGTCGGGGCGCACGGCGCGCAGCTTGCGGATCTTCTGCTTGAACTCGATCGCGGTGTAGCCACGCTTCATCGCGGAGAGTATGCGGTCGGAACCGGCCTGCACGGGCAGGTGCAGGTAGTTGGCGAGCTGCGGCACGCTGGCGTACGCCTCGATCAGCGAGTCGGAGAACTCCAGCGGATGCGAGGTGGTGAAGCGGATCCGGCCGATGCCGTCGATCTGCGCGATGGCGTGGATCAGCACCGACAGGTCGGCGATGTCGCCGTCGTGCATCGGGCCGCGGTAGGCGTTGACGTTCTGGCCAAGCAGGTTGACCTCGCGGACGCCCTGCTCGGCGAGCTGGGCCACTTCCACGATGACATCGTCGAACGGGCGGCTGATCTCTTCGCCGCGGGTGTAGGGCACCACGCAGTAGGAGCAGTACTTCGAGCAGCCTTCCATGATCGAGACGAAGGCGGTCGGGCCCTCGGCGCGTGGCTCGGGCAGGCGGTCGAACTTCTCGATCTCGGGGAAGCTGATGTCGACCTGGGCCTTGCCGCTGCTGCGGTTGGCTTCGATCATCTCGGGCAGGCGGTGCAGGGTCTGCGGGCCGAACACCAGGTCCACGTACGGGGCACGCTTGAGGATGGCGTCGCCTTCCTGCGAGGCCACGCAGCCGCCGACGCCGATCAGCACGGGCTTGCCGTTCGCCTTGTGCTGCTTCCACTTGCCCAGCTGGCTGAAGACCTTTTCCTGGGCCTTCTCGCGGATGGAGCAGGTGTTGACCAGGATGACGTCCGCTTCGGATTCGTCCTGGGTCAACTCCAGGCCATGGGACGCACGCAGCACGTCGGCCATCTTGGCCGAGTCGTACTCGTTCATCTGGCAACCGTGGGTCTTGATGAAAAGCTTGCCGCTCATGGGGCTTGGGTACCGTGTTGCGTGGCCTATTACCGAACCGCGCAGTTTACGCCGCACCCGGGAGCGGCGCCAGATGGCGGCGAAAGATCAATGACTTGCGTGAAGGTCGTCACGTCTTTCGTGCTTGCTGGGGGCGGGGCGCTGGGTGACAATCGCGCCATGGTTCACGACGCGACGCCAGGGGAAAGCGCCGGCCATCACGCCTGCCGTTTCCTTGCCATGGGGCCGGTCCTGAAAAGGGCCGCGATGCTCTGCGTCCTGCTGTCGGGCGTGCTGGCGGCCCCCGCGTTCGCCGGGGCGCTGTATCGCTGCACCGGTAGCACGGGAGAGACCGTTTTTTCCGGCACCGCGGCGGGCTACAAGGACTGCAAGCGGATCGGCAGCACGCCGGCGGCCCGTCCGGCCCGGCCGTTCCATGCCCCGTCGGCCGCCAGCTCGCTTCCGGACGTGGTGCTTGCACCGGGCAAGGCGTCCGCGTCCGGTGCTGCGCCGGCCACGGGCGGTTCGCCGACGCCACCGGTGGACCTGGCGGCGACGCCGCGACCCTCGTTCAAGGGTGTTTCCGCGGGCGTGGTCGGGCCCGACGAACCGGTGACCTCGCTGGTCGGCGTGGTCGGCGGCGTGGTGACGGACGCCGAGGCGAAGACCGAGGCGGCGAAGGCCGAGTTGCCGCCGGTGATGGCGCCGAAGGGTAGCTGGGACTACAAGGAGTCCGCCTCCACCGACCTGGCAGCGAGTCCGGCACCGGCCGCACCGAGTGGCTCGCGCGTCTTGCGCGGCGCGGTGTACCGGATCACCCGGGCCGATGGCGGGGTGGAATACACGAACATCCCGCAGGCCGCGGCGGAGGGCAGGAGCGTCAAGATGCTCTTTACCTATATCGCGACCTGCGTGGCCTGCGACGTCCATTCGCGGATCGACTTCAACAGCGTGGCGCTCAACCTCACCTCGTACGGCGACGTGATCCGCACGGCGAGCGTGGATTACCACGTCGACGAGGCGCTGCTGCGTGCCGTGATCCATGCGGAAAGCGCGTTCAACCCGCGGGCGTTGTCAGTGGCTGGCGCCCAGGGACTGATGCAGCTGATCCCGAGCACGGCCCGCGACATGGGTGTGCGCGATGCCTTCGATGCGGAGCAGAACATCCGCGGTGGCGCGCGCTATCTCGCCCTGCTGCTGCAGAACTTCAACGGCAACGAGCGCCTGGCGGCAGCGGCCTATAACGCCGGCCCCGGCGCGGTACAGCGCTACAACGGCGTGCCGCCCTATGACGAGACCCAGGTCTACGTCGAGCGAGTGGGCTTGCTGCGCAAGCGCTATACGGAGAGCCTGAGGCGGCCGGGGACCGGCGTTCCGCTGGCCGATCGCGGGGCGATGTAACGCCGGTCGCGAACGCGGCGGCGGACTAGAGGCTGCCGGCGGACGCCGGGTTCTGTGCCTGGACGGGGGCGCTGGGCGGGCGTTGCACGGGCACCACCGACAGCGAGAACGGCTGGCCGTAGCGCAGGCCGGACAGCGTCACGGCGGCGCCGGGCTTCAGCGACGCCTCGTGCCGACGCAGGTCCGACGGGTCGAGGATGTCCTCATCGCCCAATTTGAGCAGTACGTCACGTTGCTGGACACCCGCGAGCGCGGCGGGTCCGCCCGGGGATACCTCGTTGACCACCACGCCGCGCGCGGCGGAGGGCAGGCCGCTCTCTGCGGATACCGGCACCGGGCCGTAGTCCGCGCCGATCCACCCGCGCACCACGCGGCCGCTCCTGATGATCTGTTCCAGTACATCCTTCGCGCTTTGCACGGGGATGGCGAAGCCGATGCCTTCGGCACCCACGGCCTGGCCGATCAGCGAGGTGTTGATGCCGACCAGCTCGCCGTGCGCGTTGACCAGCGCACCGCCGGAGTTGCCGAAGTTGATCGCGGCATCGGTCTGGATGAGGCTTTCCAGGCTGGACAGGTTGAGCTGGCGGCCGATGGCGCTGACGATGCCCATGGTCACGGTCTGCCCGATCCCGAAGGGGTTGCCGATGGCCAGCACCACGTCGCCCACGCGAGGCCGGGTCTCGGCGTCGGTCATCTTGATCGCGGGCAGGTTGCCTGCGTCCACCTTGAGTACGGCAAGGTCAGTCTCGTCGTCCGAGCCGACCACCCTGGCGCTGGCCACGCGGCCGTCGTAGAGCAGCAGCTGGATGTCGTCGGCATTGGCGATGACGTGGTTGTTGGTCAATACATAACCATCGTCGCTGACGATCACGCCCGAGCCCAGGTTCTGCTGGCGGCGCGTGCGCACCGGGCCCGTAGGGACGCTGAAGATGCGCTGCAACACGGGGTCGGAGTAGAGCTGCCTCGGCTGCTCGGTCACCAGCTTGTTGGCGTAGATATTTACCACTGACGGCGCGGCCTTGGCGACGGCATCGGCGTACGAAACCGGCCCTTCGGAGGCGCCCGCGGCGGCCGCTGGCGGCGTCGTTTGCTGGCCGGAAAATCGCTGCCGCAGCAATGCGCCACTGCCGGGCCACAGCAGGCCAATCACGAAGGCGATGGCAAGGCCAAGCACGACGAAGCGGGCGACGAAGGCGAGCGTGCTGGCAGCGTGTTTCATGGAAGACCGGTTTTTCCGCATCCTGGCGGGTCGGTGGCGGCCCTGTCTTTACATCGGGCAGGGATATGTTCACTTTATTGTACGTGGGTGGTGCTGACGTTACACTGACGTAATTTTGCGGATGCCGATTTCCGAAAGAACCGGCGATGGGGCCCGCAAACCTCAATGGCATTAGTTCCGGAGAGCCTGATGGCGAACGAAGAAGTCGTCGATCACGGGCGCCGTCGCTTCCTAACCACGACGACGGTGGTCGTTGGTGGTGTGGGAGTGGTCGCGGCGATCGTGCCCTTCATCAAATCGTGGGAGCCATCGGCGAGGGCCAAGGCCGCGGGAGCGCCGGTCACGGTCGATATCAGCGCCATCGAAGCGGGGCAGAAGGTCACCTTCGCGTGGCGCAGCCTCCCCGTCTTCGTCGTCAATCGCACGCCGGAGCAGCTTGCGCAGCTGAAGGGCCTCGAGCCCCGCCTGCTCGATCCGAAGTCGACCGACGCCGGCCAGCAGCCCGAGTTCGCGCAGAACGAAACCCGTTCCCTCAAGCCTGAGTGGCTGGTCATCATTGGCCTGTGCACCCACCTGGGCTGCGTTCCGGACTTCGTCCCGGACATCAAGCCGGAACCCTTCGACGCGAACTGGAAGGGCGGCTTCTACTGCCCCTGCCACAAGTCGCGCTACGACCTTTCCGGCCGCGTGTTCAGTGGCGTGCCGGCACCGAAGAACCTGGCGGTGCCGAAATACCACTTCATCGACGACACGCACATCCAGATCGGCGTGGACCAGGAGGGCAAGAGCTGATGGCTAACACACTGTCGCGCCTCGGAAACTGGTTCAACGAACGTGCCCCGGGCTTCATGCCGATGTACCGGAAGCACATGACCGAGTACTACGCACCGAAGAACTTCAATCTTTGGTACTACTTCGGTTCGCTTGCCCTGTTGGTGCTGGTCAACCAGATCGTCACCGGCATCTTCCTCACCATGAACTACAAGACGAGTGCGGCGGAAGCCTTCAACTCGGTCGAGTACATCATGCGTGACGTGGAGTGGGGCTGGCTGATCCGCTACATGCACTCCACCGGCGCCTCGCTGTTCTTCGTCGTGGTGTTCCTGCACATGTTCCGCGGCATCATGTACGGCTCGTTCAAGAAGCCCCGCGAGCTGGTCTGGGTGCTGGGCATGCTGATCTTCCTCGTGCTGATGGCCGAGGCCTTCATGGGCTACGTGCTGCCGTGGGGCAACATGTCGTTCTGGGGCGCGAAGGTCATCATCTCGCTGTTCGGCACCATCCCCGTCATCGGCGACACGCTGGTGCAGTGGATCATGGGTGACTATTTGCCGGCGGATTCCACCCTCAACCGCTTCTTCGCGCTGCACGTGATCGCGCTGCCGCTGGTGCTGTTGCTGCTGGTGGTCTTGCACCTGGCGGCGCTGCACGAGGTCGGTTCGAACAACCCCGACGGTGTCGACGTGAAGCACGGCCCCAAGGGCAATCGCTGGTCGCCGGACAAGCCGACCGATGCCATCCCGTTCCATCCGTACTACACGGTGAAGGACAGCTTCGGCGTCGGCTTCTTCCTGATGATCGCGGCGTTCATCATCTTCTTCGCGCCCACGTTCGGCGGGTGGTTCCTCGAGCACGACAACTTCACGCCGGCGAACAACCTGGTCACGCCAAGCCACATCAAGCCGTCGTGGTACTTCACCCCCTTCTACGCCATCCTGCGCATGATCCCGTCCTTCTTCGGCACGGCGATCTGGGGCGTGCTGGGCATGTTCGGCGCGATCCTGCTGCTCGGCCTGCTGCCGTGGATCGACCGCGGCGAGGTTCGCTCGGTGCGCTTCCGCGGCCTTGGCTTCCGCATCGCCCTGGGCGTGCTGGTGGTCACCTTCCTGGCCCTGGGTCTGGTCGGCGCGGGCGTCACCGCCGAGCTGATCCCCGAGTGGTTCCCGGGGGCGGATGTCACCACGGTCGAGAACGCGTTCGGCCGGCTGATGGTGCTGGGCTACTTCGGCTTCTTCATTTTCCTCTTCGTATACACGCACTTCGGGTTCGAGAAGACCAGGCCGGTGCCGGAACGGGTGACGATGCATGATTAAGCGCTATCTCTCCACGCTCGCCCTCGCGCTGGGCCTTGCCGCCGTCGCCCTGCCTGCCCTTGCCGCCGAAGAGGGCGACCTGCCTTCGGCCGGTACCAACGTGCAGGACAAGGCCTCGCTCCAGCGCGGCGCAAAGCTCTTCTTCAACTACTGCGTCGGCTGCCATTCGCTGAAGTACGTGCGCTATTCGCGGCTGGCCAGTGACCTGGGCCTGACCGAAGACGAGGTGATGAAGAACCTCAACTTCACCGGGGCCAAGTTCGGCGAGACCGTCATCTCGCACATGCCGGCGGATGCGGCGAAGGGCTGGTTCGGCAAGGAGCCGCCGGATCTTTCGCTCGAAGCCCGTGCCAAGGGTCCGGATTTCATCTTCAACTACCTCAACTCCTTCTACCTGGACCCGAGCCGTCCGGTGGGCTGGAACAACACGGTGTTCCCGAACGCCTCCATGCCAAACCCGCTGTGGGAGCTGCAGGGGCTGCAGGTGGCCGTGCACGCCGAGGGCAAGGCCGGGGCGGACGCCGCCGTGGAGAAGCTGGAGCTGCATACCCCGGGTCGCATGAGTCCGGAAGAGTTCCGTGCCGCGACCCGCGACCTTACGGCTTTCCTCGAGTACACGGCCGAGCCGGCCGTGCTGGTGCGCCAGTCGGTGGGCCTGTGGGTGCTGCTGTTCTTGGCCGGCCTGACCTTCCTGCTGTACCTTCTGAAACATGAGTACTGGAAGGACGTCCACGAGCATCACTGATTGATGTCCCCCGGGGCGACCTACGGGTCGCCCCGTTCCGTTTAGGCGCGGCCGCAGGGCCGCACCGTTGTCCGGCGCAGCAGGGAGGGAGATCCAAAGCATGGTCCAGAATGCACGTTCGCGCACGGCGCTGACGCTTTATACGAGCGCCAGCGACATCCACTGCCACCGTACGCGCCTGGTGCTGGCGGCGAAGGGTGTGGCGTATGACAGGATCATCCTGAAGCCGGACGTGCCCACGCCGGACCTGCTCGAGCTCAACCCCTACGGCACCTTGCCGACCCTGGTCGACCGCGACCTGACGGTGTACGACACCCTGATCGTCACTGAATTCCTCGACGAACGTTACCCGCATCCTCCGTTGATGCCGATCGATCCGCTGTCTCGGGCTCGCCTGCGACTGGCGACCTGGCGGATCGAGAACGACTGGCTGCCCGAAATCGAGGCCATCCTGGAAGGCGGCCGGGGTGCCGATGCGGCGCGCAAGCGGCTGCGCGAACACCTGCTGTTTTCCGTGGATCTGTTCCGCGCCTCGCGGTTTTTCCTCAACCCTGAGATGAGCCTCATCGATTGCCTGGTGGCGCCGGTGGTCTGGCGGCTGCCCTGGCTGGGCGTTGACCTCGGCCCGTCCGGCAAGCCGATCGTGGATTACGGCGAGCGGCTGTTCCACAGCCAGGGCTTCGCGAGGAGCCTCACGCCAGAGGAGCGGGACATGCGTCCGGACTTCAATTTCGCGCCCGGTTAGCCCTGACCGGCCGTATCCCTTAAACTCCCCTCGAAATGAGGATGTGGTAATGGATACGAACGAAAGCCCGGGCATGACCTCCAATCGGCCCTACCTGCTGCGCGCCATCTACGACTGGATCAGCGATAACGGCCTGACCCCCTACGTGCTGGTGGACGCCAACCTGCCCGGCGTGAAAGTGCCGTCGCACGTGGTCAAGAACGGCCAGGTCGTGCTCAACCTCGCCATGCGCGCCGTGGCCAATCTGGATCTCGGCAACGATCGCATCGCCTTCCAGGCCCGTTTCTCCGGCGTGAGCCAGAGCATCGTGATCCCGATCGCCGCGGTGCTGGCGCTCTACGCGCAGGAAAACGGCCAGGGCATGATGTTCCCGGCCGACGAAAACGAAGCCGAAGGCGACGGCATGGCGCCGACCCTGGAAGCCGTGGACGACAACGCCAGCGCACCGGCGACCGGCGGCGACGACGATCGCCCCAAGCGCGGCGCCCCCCACCTCCGCGTCGTCAAGTAGGAGCGCGCCTGCGCGCGAAACGCCTACTCAATGCACCCGCCGACGATCCGCCAGCGAAATTACATTCCCCGGCAAGCCGGTCTCGGTCGCCACGACCGTCTCCAGCTCCGGGTTATCCGCATGCGGTAGCGAATAGCTGGCGACCTCGTCGCCCGCCATCCAGATCCTGGCCGGTTGCCGGCTTTGCCCATCCTCGCTGACTTCGAACGCATAGCAGCGTTCCAGCCGGCGACCGCCGTCGACACCCTGCAGGCGAATGGCGCGCAGCCCGACCGACTGGTCGAGCAGCTGTAGCCCGTGCCGCTTGCACAGCGCCGTCGCCGCGCGCACGGCCACTTCACGGGCCCGCGTCAGCTGGTACCAGCTGGCGATCACCGCCGCGATGCCCAGCAGCCAGAAAAGGTCGGATACGGAGTTCATAGGGCCAGTGTGTGGCCGCTGGGCCTTGAGAACAAGAGCATGCACGCCGATACCTGTGGCGCGTTGTGGGCGATACCTGATGCGCTTTCGCCGTTACCCATCGCGCGCAGGCGCGCTCCTACAGGTCGAGGCGGAGGGAGAGGTCGATGGCGCGGACGTTCTTGGTCAGGGCGCCGCTGGAGATGAAATCGACGCCGGTGTCGGCGATTGCGCGGATCGTGTCGATTTCCACGTTGCCCGACACTTCCAGTGGAATCCGCCCCGCGGTGTAGGCCACGGCCTCGACGAGCATCGCCGGGGTGAAGTTGTCGAGCAGGGCGCGGTCTGCACCGGCTTCCACGGCCTGGGCCAGTTCCTCCATCCCTTCTACTTCGACGATCAGTGGCAGGCTAGGGTGGATCGACCTGGCGGCGCGCACGGCGGCGGGGATGCCGCCGGCGGCGATGATGTGGTTTTCCTTCAGCATCATCGCGTCGAACAGGCCGATGCGATGGTTGGTGCCGCCACCGCAGCGCACCGCGTACTTCTGCGCGCGACGCAGGCCGGGCAGGGTCTTGCGCGTGTCGAGAACCCGTGTGCGCGTGCCCGCGATCGCATCGACGTAGCGCGAGGTGACCGTCGCCGTGGCCGATAGCAGCTGCAGGAAGTTGAGGGCGGAGCGTTCTGCCGTCACCAGCGCGCGCGCCTTGCCGGCAAGCCGGCAGATGGCCGACCCGGCAGCGATCCGGTCGCCGTCGTGGGCGAGCCATTCGATGCGCACATCGGGATCGAGTTTGCGGAAGCTGGCGTCGAACCATGCAGTGCCGCAGAGCACCGCCTCTTCGCGACAGGTGAGCACCGCCGTGGCCGTGGCATTCGGGTCCAGCAGGTCGGCCGTGGCGTCGCCCGGGCCGACGTCTTCGGCGAAGGCGCGGTCGACGTCGGCGAGGATCTCGCTGGATGGCGGGAGGGCGTCGGCGAGTTGCGGCGAAGCGGTCGTGGTCATTGGGTGGCTGTGGCGTCGGTAAAGACGCCTACGTTACCAGCGGACCATGCTGCCGGGCGACCCGTCGGGGGCGCCCCGACCCGCAAGGGTCAGGGTGCGTCGGGCGTGCGCAGTTTTTCGACGATGGCATCCATCGCGCGGTCGAACAGCAGGGTGGAATCGAGCACGCGGGCCGTACCCTGCGCGAAGGCCTGGGCGAGGCCGGCAAGGCTGTGGTCGGCGACCTTCAGGCCACGGCGGTTCACGAACAGGAAGCGGCCGCTGATCGGGCTGACCCATGACAGCTTCGCGCGGTCGGTGGTGCCATCTTCGGCGGTGAATTCCAGCCACTGGCCGACCTTGAGTTCACGCGCCTGCGAGAGGTAGCGCTCGTCGAAGGCTTCGTCGAGCAGCGCTTCGCTTTCGTCTTCCGGTTCCGGCTCGAGCACCGGCTCCTCGATGGCCTGGATGGCCTCGGGCAGCGGCATCACGCTCGACACCAGGGTGCCGCTGTCCAGTTCCGGCGTGACTTCGCCGAGCTGCTGGCGATAGAAGGCGTGCAGCTGGGCCAGCAACTGTTCGGTGTCGGCTTCCTGGAACGCCACCGAGGCCAGGCCGCGGCGCAGCGAACGCTCGATGCCCGGGAGCAGGGCGCGCAGGTCGCGTCGCGTGTCGGTGTCGTAGACCGGCTTCGCGCTGGCGATGAAATGGTCGATGAAACGCAGCGATTCACGGAACTCGGCGGATTCCTCGCCCTGGCGAAGCAGGGTGAGCACCACGTAGTTGGCCCACGCGCGGGTCAGCACGCCGTAGATCAGCGGCGGCAGGTTCGCGCCACCGATGCGGGTGACGATCTCCTGGGCGGCGCGGCGGCGGGCATGCTCGAGCTTTTCACGGCCGCGGGTGGACTCGGCCACGCGCTGCTCGGCGAGCTCGGCGCGCTTGCGCACCACGTCGAGGAAGTCCTGCAGTTCCGCGGCGAGGCGATTGAAGATCGCCACGTCGTCGTCGAAGTCGTGCAACAGGCGCTCGACGATCGACTTCACCTTGTCGAACAGGCGGCCGTCGCGATCGCCCTCGTGCGACCAGCCCTTGGCGGCGTCGGCCAGGGCGTCGAGTAACTGGCGTGCCGGGTGCGACTTGTGCGCGAACATGCGCCGGTCGAGCAGGGCCACCTTGAGGTACGGGATCTGCAGGCGTGCAAGCAGCACCTGCATTTCGGCCGGGAGGTTGCGGTCTTCGAGGATGAACTCGAAGAGCATGCCGACCAGGTCGATGGTGTCTTCGTCGACGCCGGAGACGTGCGCGGTCTGCTGGCCGCGCAGCTGGCCGATCTGGGCGAGCAGTTGGTCCTTCAGCTGGGCCACGTCGCGGGCCATGTCGGCCTGGCTGGACAGGTGCGCGGCGCTGGTGGGCAGCACGGCGATCTGGCTCTGCAGGAGTGCCAGCGCGCCGAGCAGCTCGGTTGGGCTGGGCAGTGGGCCCGTCGGCATCGGCATGCCGCCGCCCATGCTGGCGCCACCCTGTGCACCTGGCGTGACCATGCCCCTGCGCGCCGAAAACAGCGCATGCAGCGACTGCATGAACTCGGCCGCGGCGGCGTCGGTCACCGGTGCCGCCGTCGGGTGGGCCACCGGCGTGGCGGTGGAATCCGGGCCCATCGGCGCGGGCGCATCGCTGCGCCGGGTGGAAATCTCGTGGCGCAGCTGCGGCAGGACGCCGGCCGCCGCCAGCTCGTTGTTGATGTCGTCGTACAGCTCGTCGATGCCGGCCAGGACATAGCGATCGAACAGCTTGTAGATGATCAGCTTTACCCGGACTTCGACGATCAGCTCGCGCAGGGCCTGGCGGAACGCGCCTGCCAGCGATTGCGGACCGACGGGGTTGCTGGCGTCGTCCATCTTGTTGCCGCCGCAGATCACCGACAGGCGCTGGTTGACGGCGAACAGGGCGCGCGCGAGGCGCTGCTCGTTCTTGCCGACCATCGAGGTGACGGCGAGCGACTCTTCCAGCTCGTTCTCGCCGACCAGGCTCAGCTCGATGTTGGCGAGCGGGCGGGTCTGGTTATCGGCTTCCGGGGCGCGGGTGCGACCCGCGGAAAAATCGGCCAGGTCGCGGGCGACCTGGCCGAGGAAGGTCCGCTCGACGATCGCGCGTTTCTTGCGCACTTCGCGCATGCCGTCGAAAAACTGGGTCTGCGCCGCGTTGTTCTCGGCCTTCTCGGCCAGGTCGAACAGGGCGTCGTCGATGTTCTCGAACATGTTGCTTGCAAGCGCATGCAGGCGCTTGGTGGCGAGGCCGCGCACGGTGGCGAGGAGCGCGCCCACCCGTTCGCTGCGCGGATCGAGGCGCTGGCTTAGATCCACCACATTGGACGGTTCGCTCGCGTTACTCATCGCGCATCCTGGAAAAATCGGGCCCCCGCCTGAGGGAGCCATTGTGCGGGAACCGGTGTCTCAAAGTGTGACCTTTGTCACGGATTGTGCGCGCGACCCGTATCAGCTGCAAACCCAGCCAATTGCGTGGTGCCGATGCCGGATTCGGGCAGCATCACGGGGATGCCGTCGTCCACCCGGTAGACGACCTGGCCATCGGTGGTGATGAGTGCTTCGCCCAGCGGCTCGGCGACCTTCTCGCCGGCCACGGTGTCGATCGAGCCGGCCTTGATGGCGGCGTTGAGCTGGTCGCGTTCGGTGGCGGTGAGGGGGCGCAGCGGGCGCTTGCTGACAGGGCAGCAGAGGATGTCGATGAGACGCTTGTCCATGGGGCCTTGAGGCCAACCTTATTGAGCCGAATGTTCGTACAATAACGGCTTTTGGATGCTCCGGCCAATGACTTCCAACGACGGAATCGAGGCGAACGCACCGCGCATCGGCGTGGTCATGGGTTCGCGTTCGGACTGGGAAACGATGGAACACGCTTCGTCCACGCTGGCCCGCCTGGGCATCGTGCACGAGGTTCGCGTGGTCTCGGCCCACCGCACACCCGACCTGTTGTTCGACTACGCCGACGCGGCCCGCGCCCGTGGCATCCAGGTGATCATTGCTGGCGCCGGCGGCGCCGCCCACCTGCCGGGGATGATCGCCGCGAAGACGCCGCTGCCGGTTTTCGGCGTGCCGGTGCAGTCCAAGGCATTGAATGGCATGGATTCCCTGCTTTCCATCGCGCAGATGCCGGCCGGCATCCCGGTGGGGACGCTGGCCATCGGCCGGGCCGGCGCGACCAATGCGGCGCTGCTCGCCGCCTCGGTGCTGGCCTTGCACGATCCGGTCGTCGCCCAGGCGCTGGACGCCTTCCGCGCCGAGCAGACCCGCACCGTCCTCGACAACCCGGATCCGCGCACGTGACCCGCACGCTTCCGACCGTCGGCATCCTGGGCGGTGGGCAGCTGGCCCGCATGCTCGCCCTGGCGGCCTCGCCGCTGGGCATCCGCACCCTCGCCGTCGACGGCAGTGCTGATGCCTGCGCCGGCCAGGTCACCGAGCTGGTGGTCGCCGACTGGTCCGACGAGGCCGCGCTGGCCGAGGTCGCCCGCCGGGTGGACGTGCTCACCTTCGATTTCGAGAACGTCCCTGCCGCTGCGGCCGAGCGCCTGGCCGGGCTGGTCGACGTGTTCCCGAACCCGCGCGCGCTGTCCGTCGCCCAGGACCGCCTGAGCGAGAAAACCCTGTTCCGCGAATGCGGCCTGGGTACCCCCGATTTCGAAGCCGTGGACACGCGCGAGGACCTGGTCCGCGCCGTGGAGCGTATCGGTGTGCCCGCCGTGCTGAAGACCCGCCGGCTGGGCTACGACGGCAAGGGCCAGTTCCGCCTGAAGACCGCCGAAGACATCGACGCCGCCTGGGCCGCCCTCGGCGAAGCGGCCGGGCAGGTCGGCCTGGTCCTCGAAGCCTTCGTGCCGTTCGAGCGCGAACTCTCGGTGGTTGCCGTGCGTGGCCGCGATGGTGCGTTCCGCACGTGGCCGCTGACCCGCAACTGGCACGTCGATGGCGTGCTGTCGGTGAGCCTGGCCCCCGCGCCGGGTACCACGGACGCGCTGGAGCAGGCCGCCACGGCGCATGCCCGCAAGGTGGCCGAGGCGCTGGATTACGTCGGCGTGTTCGCGCTGGAGCTGTTCGTCTGCGAGGGCAAGCTGCTCGGCAACGAGATGGCGCCGCGCGTGCACAACTCGGGGCACTGGACGATCGAAGGCGCGCATACCAGCCAGTTCGAGAACCACGTGCGCGCCGTGCTCGGCCTGCCGTTGGGCGATACCGGCGTGCGCGGGGCGAGCGCCATGCTTAACTGGATCGGCGAGATGCCCGATCCGGCGCCGATCCTGTCGGTGGCCGATGGCCACTGGCATGACTACGGTAAAGAAAGCCGCCCGGGCCGAAAGGTCGGCCATGCCACCGTGTGTGCCCAGGACGCCGGCAGCCTTCGCGAGAAGTTGCGCGAGGTGGGTGTCGGGCTGGGGCGGGAAGGGCAGGTGGCGCCGGCTGTCGAGGCGCTGGGCTGAGAGGGCGAGGCGGCGGCTGCGCCGCCATGCCTAAATTCGCGCGCAGGCGCGCTCCTACATGTACCGATTACCGTGCAGGTACCGGATAGCGTGTAGGAGCGCGCCTGCGCGCGATGGGTTTTGCGTCAGGCCAGGTTCTTCGCGGCGAAGTCCCAGTTCACGAGGTTCCAGAACGCTTCCAGGTACTTAGGGCGGGCGTTGCGGTAGTCGATGTAGTAGGCGTGTTCCCACACGTCGGCCGTGAACAGCGGCTTGTCGCTGCCGGTGATCGGCGTGGCGGCGTTGGAGGTGTTCACGATGGCCAGCGAGCCATCCGGGCGCTGCACAAGCCAGGTCCAGCCCGAACCGAAGTTGCCGGCGGCCTGCTTGGCGAACTCTTCCTTGAACGTGTCGACCGAGCCGAAGGCCTTGGTCAGTGCGTCGGCCAGCTTGGCCGGCGGCTCGACCTGCTGCGTGGCCGGGCGCATGGAGTTCCAGTAGAAGGTGTGGTTCCACACCTGTGCGGCGTTGTTGAAGATGCCGCCCGACGAGGTCTTGACGATGTCTTCGAGGCTCTTGCCCTCGAACTCGGTGCCTTTCACCAGGTTGTTGAGATTGGTGACGTAGGTCTGGTGGTGCTTGCCGTAATGGAACTCGAGGGTCTCGGCCGAGATGTGCGGCTCCAGGGCATTCTTCTCATACGGAAGCGGGGGAAGTTCGAACGCCATAGTCTGGACTCCTTAGCGATGGCTGGGGGGAAAGGGGTGGCGCAGGGCGCGGGTCGCGTCACTGCTACACTATGAAACATTCAGCATTCTAATGATGAAACCCGACCTATGGACGTCGTAGACGAGATCAAGGCCATCGTGGCGGCACATCCGATCGTGCTTTTCATGAAAGGCACGCCGGAATACCCCACCTGCGGATTCTCCGACCGCGCGGTGAAGGCCTTGCAGGCGGCCGGCGCGACGTTCCATTCGGTGAACGTGGTGGCCGACCCGCGCATCCGCGCCAGCCTGCCACATTATTCCAACTGGCCGACCTTCCCCCAGCTGTTCCTGCTGGGTGAGTTCATCGGTGGCTGCGACATCGTGGAAGACCTGCACGCCGCCGGCGAGCTGAAGCGGATGGCGGCCGACGTCGCCGGGGCCGCCACGTGAGCGTGCTGCCGTCGGCCGTGCTGCCCGAAGGCTGGTCGCCCGCGCCCGGCGTCCTGGCCGGTCGCGTCTATGTCGTCACCGGCGCCACCGGTGGCCTCGGTGGCGAAACCGCCCGCGCGATCGTCCGCGCCGGCGGCACGGTGGTGATCACCGGCCGCAAGGTGCGCCTGCTGGAACGCTTCCATGACGAGCTGGTCGCCCTCGGCGGCACCCAGCCGGTGATCCACCCGCTGGACCTGGAAAGCGCCACCCCGAACGATTTCGCCGCCCTCGCCGATGGCCTGGAGCAGGAGTTCGGCCGGCTCGACGGGCTGGTCCATGCCGCGGCGCATTTCAACGAACTGACGCCGCTGGCGATGCACAAGCCCGACGACTGGCTGCGCGCGATGCAGGTGAATGTCTCGGCGCCGTTCGCGCTGACCCAGGCCTGCATGCCGTTGCTGGGGCGCGCCGACGACAGCGCGGTGGTGTTCGTGCTCGACGACCCGGACCGGGTCTCGCGTGCCCACTGGGGCGGCTACGGCGTGTCCAAGGCCGCCGTCGAGCGCATGGCCGCCGTGATGCACGCCGAACACAAGGGCGGTGCGATGCGTGTCCACGCACTGCTGCCGCCGCCGATGCGCACGGCCCTGCGCCGCGCCGCTTACTACGGCGAAAACACCATGGAGAAGCCGCTGCCCACCGCGTCGGCCGAAGCCATCGTCTACCTGCTTTCCGGGGCCGGCGCCGACGCGCGCGGCACCGTCCTCGATATCCGCCCCACCCACTGACTTACCGCACGCCCGATCCCCAGGGCGCGCACCGAAGGAGTAACCCCCCATGGAAACGCAGATGACGACGTTGTCCGCGGGCATCCTGCTGTTCCTGATCATGGACCCGCTGGGCAACATCCCGCTCTTCCTCGCCCTGCTGAAGGACGTGCCGCCGCAGCGCCGGCGCAAGGTCATGGTGCGCGAGCTCCTGATCGCCCTGGCCGTGCTGATCGCGTTCCTGCTCGGCGGCCAGGTCATTCTCAAGCTGCTCCAGCTGCGCCAGGAGTCGGTGAGCATTGGCGGCGGCATCGTGTTGTTCCTGATCGGCATCCGCATGGTCTTCCCGCCCGTGGAGGGCGGGGTGTTCGGCAAGCAGGGCGAGGGCGAGCCCTTCATCGTGCCGATGGCGATCCCCGGCGTGGCCGGCCCGTCGGCGATGGCGGCCCTGTTGCTCCTGACCAATTCCCAGCCCGGCCGGACGGCGGAGTGGGGTATCGCGCTGTTCCTGGCCTGGCTGGCCACGGCGGTGATCCTGCTCAGCTCCACCTTCCTGTTCAAGTGGCTCGGTGAGAGTGTTCTCACGGCACTTGAGCGGCTGATGGGTATGTTGCTGATCGCCTTGTCGGTGCAAATGTTCCTGGGCGGCGTATCGTCTTATCTGCACATTGCCGTATGAACATACGTGGCGGTAGGGTAGCTGTCATAATTCACCGCGAGCATGGGCGGGGCCGGGACTGACCCGGCGCCGGGCATGGCCAAAGCCCCATCCAGGGGCCTCGAAAGGGTGTTCAAAGGCGCTATGACAAACCGAGACTCCGCACCACGCCCGTACGGTATGCACCGTCAGACGTCCAAGGGAGCCGCAACATGCTGAGCATCGACCGCACCCTGCAGGAACGCTTGCCATGGCTGGCCCAGCATCCGAAGCTGCGCAAGCCGCTGACCGGGCTGCTTGGCACGCTTGCCCATGAAGAACGCTTCAATGGCGTCCTCGATGCATTGAAAGACACCCAGGGCATCGAGTTCGCCGAGCGCGTGCTCGAGCACCTCGGCGTCAGCTGCAGCATCACCGAGCGCGAACGCGAAAACATCCCGGTGGAAGGCCCGCTCATCGTCGTGGCCAACCACCCGTTGGGGATGGTCGACGCGATGGCCCTGGTCCAGATGATCGCCTCGGTGCGCCGCGACATCCGCGTGCTGGGCAATGAAGTGCTTGCCGCCGTCCCGCAGATGGGCCCGCTGCTCCTGCCGGTCGACATCTTCGGCAAGGGCGCCACCTCGCGCATGCGTGCACTGTTCCGCAGCATCGAGGCGGGCGAAGTGCTGGTCATGTTCCCCGCCGGCGAAGTGTCGCGGGTGCGCGCCGGCGGCGTGCGCGACGGCAAGTGGTCGGACGGTTTCGCCCGCATCGCGGCGAAGGCCGGCATCCCCGTGCTTCCCGTGCATATCAATGCGCGCAATTCGGTCGCGTTCTACGGCCTGTCGATGCTGGCCAAGCCGCTGAGCACCGCCATGCTTCCGCGCGAGGCGACCTCGGGCAAGCAGCGACTCGGCATCCGCATCGGCAAGCTGGTCGATGCCGATGAATTGAAGCAGGTTAGCGACGGGTCGTCCGAGCGCGCTGCGAAGCTGATGCGCCGCCACGTGTATCGCGTCGGCCAGCAGCGTGGCCTGGTGTTCGGTGGACAGACCCCGCTGGCGCATCCCGAACCGATCGAGCGCGTCGTCGCCGAATTGGCGAAGGCGGAAGTGCTGGCCGATCTTGGCGGTGGCAAGAAGGCCTTGCTGGTGCAAGGTTCGAGCGATAGCGCGGTACTGCGCGAGATCGGCCGCCTGCGTGAACTGACCTTCCGCCGCGTCGGCGAGGGCACCGGCAAGCGCCGCGACCTCGATGCCTACGATCCGTATTACGAGCACCTGGTGCTGTGGGACGAGAAGGCGCTGCGTATCGTTGGCGCGTATCGTTTCGGCCACGGTGCCAAGCTGATCGGCGAGCGTGGCATGAGCTCGCTCTATACCTCGAGCCTGTTCGATTATTCGCCGGCGCTTGAATCGCGCCTGGCCCAGGGCCTCGAGCTCGGCCGCAGCTTCATTGCACCGGCGTACTGGCGCTGGTCGCGTGCACTGGACCAGCTGTGGCAGGGCATTGGCCTCTACCTGCGGCGCCATCCGGATATCCGCTACATGTTCGGTCCGGTGAGCATGTCGGCGGCGATCCCGCGCGAGGGTCGCGAGTGGATCGCGGCGGCACACCAGCACTTCTTCGGCGTGCAGGGCCTGGCGGCAGCTCGCCAGCCATTCCTGATCCCGCAGGAAACGCTGGAGTCGGTCCGCGCCGAGCTGGAAGGCCTGGATGCGGCCGGCGGGCTCGGTAAGCTGAAGAATCGCCTCGACGCGCTCGGCGTCACCCTGCCGGTGCTGTACCGCCAGTATGTCGACCTGGTCGATCCGCAGGGCGTGCAGTTCCTCGCCTTCGGCGAAGACCCGGATTTCGCCGGCTGCGTCGACGGCCTGGTGATGCTCGACCTGCAGAGCCTCAAGCCCGCCAAGCGCGCCCGCTACCTCGGTACCTGACGCGCTCGCGCTCGTGTAGGAGCGCGCCTGCGCGCGAAAGCCAACGAAGCGGTGATGCCAGAAGGCCTCTCACCGCTTCCTAAGCACGCTTTCCAACGCATCCAGAGGATGCTGATCGGCCATGCCCACGAGTTTCGATATCTGCCATGGTTTGGCGGGTTCGGTCGCGCGCAGGCGCGCTCCTACAGATGGAGCCATGGGCGGATTTGGTTGCCAGGTTGGGGCACCCGGTAACCGCCCCGCACTCCCATGGTGCACCGCAGCGCGATTATCTCGGCGGCGTAGGAAAAGCCGAATCGCACGCATGAAAAAAGCATCAAGGTTTCGACAAATTGTCATTGTGTGATGCTAGCCTATTGATTATCTCAGGGCAGGGGCTCCCGCAGTAACACCGCTTGTACAGCCGCGGCGGGCGGCCACACCAAGGATTTCTTCCCCCGGTACGTGTACTGGGGGATTTCGCGTGTCCGGGAAAACCGTTTTTTCTTGCGTCATCGTAATTATTAACGGTCCCGTGATTATCGCAATTAGCTACGCCATTAGAAAAATATTTCGATTCCCGTTACCAACAAACTAAGCATCACACCAGGAAGCCATTTGATGAATCGCAACTCTCTTTCGGCAGCGATCGCCCTGACTCTGTGTCTTGCCGCCGGCGGTGCCGCGGCCCAGGACAGCCAGGACCAGCAGGCCCCGGCCGCCACCACCACCCAGCGTTCGAACGTTTCCAATTCGTCGAACACGAGCAACGACAACGCCACCCGTCGCGCCGCCGAGCAGATGAGCGCGGTGCAGGTGCGTGCGAGCTCGCTGTCGCTGGGCGGTGGCCTGATGTCCATCCAGGACGCCCCGAAGGCGGTGTCGACCATCTCGCGTGACGCCATCAAGCAGGCCGCGCCGGGCGCGACCTTCATCCAGGCGATCGATTCGATCCCGGGCGTGGTCTCCTCGACCGATGACGTGACCGGCCTCAACGACGGCAACCTGACGATCCGTGGCTTCCCGATCGACGAAGTGGGCGTGACGGTCAACGGTGCGCCGATCAACGACAGCGGCAACTACAAGATCTACCCGACCGAGTACGGCGACACCGAGAACATGGGTGACATCACCGTGCAGCAGGGTTACCCGGACAACGACACGCCGATCGCCGGCGCGGCCGGTGGTTCGATCGCGTGGGTGACGGTCGACCCGTCGCACACCGCTGGCCTGGACTTCAGCCAGTCGCTCGGCCAGAACAGCTACCACCGCACCTTCTTCCGCCTGAACACCGGCGACACCGGCCCGGTCCGTTCCTGGCTGTCGTACTCGAACAACGAAACCGAGCTGTGGCGCGGTCGCGGCAAGGCGAAGATCACCAAGGTCGACGGCAAGTCGGTCTGGACGATCGACGACCGTAACTCGGTGACCTTCTCGGTGCAGTACAACCGCGAAGTGAAGACCAACTATGAAGGCCTGACCAAGGCCCAGGTGGCGCAGGAATACAAGCAGAGCTACGCCAGCGTCTACACGCCGGGCAGCACCAGCAGCAACTTCTACGCGCTGCACCAGAACCCGTTCCGCAACTACCTGGCCAGCGCCGACGGCGAGTTCACCTTCACCGACAGCCTGCGCCTGAGCGTCGTCCCGTACTTCCAGTACGGCTACGGCGGCGGCGGTTCGGGCAGCACCGTGACCGAGAACCCGCTGGCCAACGGCAACTACTACCACTCGGTGAACTACGACCTCGACGGCGACGGCAAGATCAGCGGCACCAAGCTGGTCAACTCGTTCAGCAACTCGACGACGTACCGCCCGGGCGTCATCGCCAAGCTCAACCAGGACCTCACCGACAACAACAGCCTGGAATACGGCTTCTGGTGGGAGCGTCCGCGCCAGCAGCAGGACCAGGTATTCGTCCAGGTGGATCCGGAAACCGGTATCCCGGTCGACACGTGGGCCAAGTCCGGCCTGATCCACTACCCGGACGGCCAGGCGCAGAAGTCGTACATCAACTACACGACGACGACCAACGAAAAGGCCTTCATCACCGACAACTGGACCCCGACCGACAAGCTGACCTTCACCGGCAGCCTGGCGTACGTGTGGTCCAAGCGCGACGGCTTCGTCGCCGAGTACCCGGATTCGGTCGGTTCGATCAGCACCGCCGGCAAGGTCACCGCGACCAACGCTGCCTACAGCGCCAACCCGGACAAGACCTTCCACAAGTTCACCCCGACCGGCGGCATCAAGTACCAGCTCAACGACCAGAACCAGTTCTACCTGGGCCTGGGCAAGACCTTCCGTGCCCCGATCAACGGCGCGATCCTGTCGAACGCCCTCTACGGCAATGGCACGGCCAAGGCCAACCCGCTGCCGAACAAGCCGGAAACCTCGATCACGGGTGACCTCGGCTGGCGCTTCTACGGCGAGAGCATCTCGGCGAGCGTCGATGCCTATGCGTCGAACTTCAACAACAAGCAGATCTCGGGCTACGACCAGGTCACCGGCCTCACCGTATACACCCAGCTGCCCAAGGTGCACATGCGCGGCCTGAACACCGAAGCCAGCTACAAGCTGGACGAGAACTGGTCGCTGTACGCGAACTACAACTACACCCGCTCGCTGATGCAGGCGAACCTGGATTCGCTCGGCGACGGCATCTACTACACCAAGGGCAAGACCCTGCTGAACTCGCCGAAGAACTCCGGCTACGTCGCGGTGAACTTCAAGAACGGCCCGTTCTGGGCACAGTTGAACGCCAAGTACCAGGGCGCCAGCTGGGGTGACTGGTCCAACACGCAGAAGATCGGCGGCTACACCACGCTGAACCTCAACGCGGGCTGGGACTTCCCGGACTTCTCCACCGGCTTCCGCAAGCCGTACATCAAGATCAACCTGTTCAACCTGGCTGATCGCAAGGCGTTCACTTACGCCAGCAACGTCACTTCCTTCCTTGCCGCCAACCCGGACAAGATCAAGGACGTGAATGGCACCACGCTTTACGCTTCGGCGCCGTATTACTCGGTCCTGCAGGAGCGCACGTTCATGGTGACCTTCGGCGCTTCGTTCTTCTAAGCCGGACGACCCGTAACGACCTTGAGGCGCCCCTCTCCGGAGGGGCGCTTTTTTTTGCCTGTCGAAAGCCGGGCAGGGCGGCCGTTTTCGCGCATTTCTTAACGTTGAAGTCTCACCCGTCATGGAACTACGACGGGTCGTAAAAATAGGCCGGCGGCCCGCAGCCTGAGACAAAGATGCGCAAGATCATGCACTTATAAGTCTTTGATCGATCTAAGAAGGGCCTGAATGCCTCGCAGGATCAGACCTTTTCCTATCGCAACTTGTTACGGCGATGTAATAAACTTCATCTAATCTTTACGGACCAACAGTCCACCGAGACCGCTGGGGCATCGCCTCGGGTCAGGGGAAAACCGAAGAATCGTTGTTGCCTTCCAGGAGGCAGGACGCGTTGCGGCGTCTTGTCTTGCCAGCTTTTTTTCTCGCGAAATTGTGAGGTTCGTTCCATGCAGAAGCGTATCCGCGCCAAACTCCTGCCGTTGGCCATCGCGTCGCTCTTCGTCGCGCCGGCTTTCGCCCAGGAGACGTCGTCGACGATAAGCGGCCGTGTCCTTGATAGCGCCGGCCAGCCCGTCGCCAACGCCACCGTCGTCATCGTCCACGAGCCGTCGGGCACCACCAAGACGACGACCACGGACGCCAGCGGCCGTTATGCCGCCCAGGGCCTGCGCGTCGGCGGTCCGTTCGACGTCACCGCCACCAAGGACGGCACGCCGTCCGCCCGCCAGGACAACGTCTACCTGCAGCTCGGTGCCGACACCGCGGTGAACCTCACCTCGGGCTCCGCCGCCAATGCTGCTGACGCCACCGCCCTCGGCGCCGTGACCGTTTCCGCCGTTTCCGGCCAGTTCTCCTCGGAGAACAAGGGCCTGGGCACCAACATTTCGCAGGCGCAGCTGAAGGCTACGCCGACCCCGAGCGGCAACATCGCCGACATCGCCCGTCTCGACCCGCGCGTCAACGTCGACCACGGCACCGGCGCCATCTCGGCCAACGGCCAGAACGCCCGCATGAACAGCATCAAGGTCGACGGCCTTGGCGTGGGCGACCCGTTCGGCCTGAACGGCACGGGCCTGCCGACCGTCGGCTCGCCGGTGTCGATGGACACGATCGATTCGTACAACATCTCGACGGCCAACTACGACGTCGGCTCCGACACCATCGGTGCGGAAATCAACGCCGTCACCAAGTCGGGTACGAACGAGTTCCACGGTTCGGCCTACTACGGCTTCAAGAACGCCTCGAGCATGGTCGGCAATGCCGGCTGGATCAACAACGGCGCGAACCGCGAGTACACCGAGTTCGACCGTAACTGGAAGGCCGGCGCCACCATCGGTGGTCCGATCATCAAGGACAAGCTGTTCTTCTTCGCCAGCTACGAGAAGGAAGAAGTGACGGGCCTGAGCTCGGGCGCCGTGAACGGCCTCGACGGCTCGCTCGCCAATTCGACCAACAACAAGGTGTCGCAGGCTGACCTCGATCGCACGATCGCAGCTGCCCAGGGCCTCGGCCTGGTGCCGGGTTCGCTCGGTGCCAACGGCGGTACGCTGACCGACAAGCGCTACAACGCCAAGATCGACTGGAACATCACCGACGGCCACCGCATGAACCTTGCGTACTCGCGTACCAAGGAAGTCAAGCCCAACCCGCAGGGTAACGGCGCCTCGTCGATCGGCCTGTCCAGCTACTGGTACACCGTCAACACCGACATCAAGAACTACACGCTGCAGTCGTTCGACGACTGGAACGACGTGTTCTCGTCGGAAGCCAAGGTCGGCTACAGCGACTTCGGCCTGAACCGTTCGGTCGACACCCAGCAGCCGATGGTCACCGTGCGCGTCAACAGCGGCATCGGTACGGCCCAGAACACCGGTCCGACCATCAACCTGGGCGAAGACCAGTTCTCGCACTACAACGCCGCGTCGGTGAAGAACCTCAACGCGATGTGGGCCGGCACGCTGTACCTCGACAACCACACCGTCAAGGGTGGCTTCGAGTGGGAGCGCACCCGCATCTATAACCTGTTCGGTCGTACCCAGTTCGGCGCGTACACCTTTGGCGCGGGCATCGGTTCGCTGGCCAACGGCGCCTACACGAACTACTCGCTGTACCAGCCGGCCCCGGGTTACTCGCTGAACGACGTCGCCGCCCAGTGGGAACTGCGTCGCAACACGTTCTTCCTGCAGGACACCTGGCAGCCGACCGACAACCTGTCGGTGCAGTTCGGCTTCCGCGTGAACAAGTACCTGACCGACGACAAGCCGCTCTACAACGCGACGTTCGAGCAGAAGTACGGCTTCAGCAACGCCAACACCGTTAACGGCAGCAAGCTGGTCGAGCCGCGCCTGTCGTTCAACTACACCTTCGACAGCGAGTACAAGACCCAGCTGCGTGGTGGCGTTGGCCTGTTCCAGTCCGACCCGCCGACCGTGTGGATGACGAACCCGTACGCTAACAACGGTATCAACCTCGTCACCTACTCGTACAACCGCCAGGCGAACGGCAACTGCAAGCTCGGCAACGGGCCGGATATCCCGTGCCCGGCGTTCAGCGCCAATCCGTTCCAGCAGAACACCAGCGGCGCCGGCACCCAGCCGCAGATGGCCGTCGATACCGTCGACAAGAACTTCAAGCTGCCGAGCGTGTGGAAGTCGTCGATCGCCTTCGATCGCGAGCTGCCGTGGCAGGGCATCATCGGTACGATCGAATACCAGCACCTGGACGTGCAGGACGGCATCTTCTACCAGAACCTGAACATCGGTAACCCGTCGGGCATCATGCCGGATGGCCGCTTTACCTATTACGGCTGCATCGGTGGTTCGACCCCGGTCGGCGGTGGTACGGGTGCCAACTGCGCTGCTAACCCCAACGTCGCCGTCGGCGCCGCGGTTACCGGCAACAACGCGCGCATCCGTTCGGATAACCGCTTCGCCCAGGCCGTCACCTACCTGACCAACACCAGCAAGGGTGGCGCCGACACGGTGACCCTGTCGTTCACCAAGCCGATGGAAAATGGCTGGTCGTGGAGCGTTGCCGCCACCGGCAGCCACGCCACGGAAGTGAACCCGGGTACGTCCAGCCAGGCTTCGTCGAACTACTCGAACAACGCCTGGTACAACCCGAACGAAGACGTGGCTTCCACGGCCAACACCAACATCGCCAAGCGCCTCAACGCTTCGATCGCGTGGCAGCACAACTTCTTCGGTGACTACGCCACCACCATCAGCGCGTTCTACGACGGCCACTCCGGCGTGCCGTATAGCTGGGTGTTCGGTAACGACTCGAATGGTGACTCGTACTCGCGCGACCTGGCTTACATCCCGACCCGCAACGACGGCACGGTGTTCCGCACCACCGCCGGCGCCGCGGCTTCGGATGCGCTGGTCAACCAGTTCTACGACTACATCCAGGACAACAGCAGCCTGCGCAAGAACCAGGGCAAGGTTGCCCGTCGCAACGATGCGGTCTCGTCCTGGGTCAACCAGCTCGACCTCAGCCTGAGCCAGGAAATCCCGGGCATCTTCAAGGGCAACAAGGGTGAAGTCCGCCTCGACGTCTACAACTTCCTGAACCTGGTGAACAAGGATTGGGGCCAGCAGTCGTACGTCGGCTTCCCGTACACCCGTACGCTGGCCAACTTCGGCGGCGTGGACGCGAGCGGCAACTACATCTACCAGCTGCCGACCGATGCGCAGGGTAACTACGCACCGGGTGCCAAGGCTGTCTACGACGCCCCGACCGACAACAGCGCGACCAAGCTGAACCCGGTCTCGCGTTGGAGCGCCACGCTGACGGTGCGTTACACGTTCTAAGACGGGCTTCGGCTTGTTGAGGGACTTAAGAGCCGGCATCCGTGAGGGTGCCGGTTTTTTTTGGGGGGCATCGCGCGCAGGCGCGCTCCTACAGAGGCTGGCGACACCCCTGTAGGAGCGCGCCCGCGCGCGATGCTCTTGACCCCCGCCAGAGCCCGCGTGATCCTAGGGAGTCCGCTCCCGTCTTGGAGCGGGGTTCGCCGCTAATTCGCGGTCAAAAGGACAGTAAGTCAATGAATGCTCAGCATTTCGGGGATCCGGTCGGCGGCAAGACGGTCAGCGCACGCGTTTCGCCCGCGGGCGGCCTCGATATCCTTTCCCGTAACGAGGTGGCGCGCCTGCGCGATGCCAGCGGGTCGGGCCTGCACCAGTTGCTGCGCCGTTGCGCGCTGGCGGTGCTGACCTCGGGCAACCTTTCGGACGACCCGGGCTCGATGTTCGAGCTCTACCCCAATTTCGACGTCCAGGTGCTGCAGGAAGATCGCGGCATCAAGATCGAACTGAAGAACGCGCCCGAGCAGGCGTTCGTCGATGGCCGCCTCATCCGCGGCATCAACGAACTGCTGGTCGCCGTGGTGCGCGACATCGTCTACATCTCCACGCAGCTGGAAGCCGGTGCGTTCGACCTCGACGACAGCGTGGGCATCACCCATGCGGTGTTCGAGATCCTGCGCAACTCGCGCATCCTGCGCCCGCAGGTCGACCCGAACCTCGTGGTCTGTTGGGGCGGCCATTCGATCTCGCGCGACGAGTACGAGTACACCAAGCGCGTGGGCTACCAGCTCGGCTTGCGTAGCCTGGACATCTGCACGGGTTGCGGCCCGGGTGCGATGAAGGGCCCGATGAAGGGCGCGACCATCGCGCACGCCAAGCAGCGCCGCAAGGGCAACCGCTACATCGGCGTGACCGAGCCGGGCATCATCGCGGCCGAGTCGCCGAACCCGATCGTCAACAACCTGGTGATCCTGCCGGACATCGAGAAGCGCCTCGAAGCGTTCGTTCGCCTGGGCCACGGCATCATCGTGTTCCCCGGTGGCGTCGGTACGGCGGAAGAAATCCTGTACATGCTCGGCATCCTGTTGCTGCCGAAGAACAAGGGCATCCCGTTCCCGCTGATCTTTACCGGTCCGCGCGGTTCGGCCGCGTATTTCGAGCAGATCGACCGCTTCCTGCGCCTGTGCCTGGGTGACAGCGTGGCCGAGCACTACAAGATCATCATCGACGACCCGGTGGCCGTGGCCCACGCGATGGTTTCGGGTATCGAGAAGGTGCGTAACCACCGCCTCGACAACAAGGACGCCTTCTTCTTCAACTGGGCGCTCGAGATCCCGTTGTCGTTCCAGCAGCCGTTCCCGCCGACCCACAACGCGATGTCGGGCCTCGCCCTGCACCGTGACCGTCCGCGCCACGAGCTCGCCGCCGACCTGCGCCGTGCCTTCTCGGGCATCGTCGCCGGCAACGTGAAGCCCGAGGGCGTGCGCGCCATCGCGGAACACGGCCCGTTCGTGATCGACGGCGAGCCGGAGATCATGCGCGCGCTGGACGACCTGCTGAAGGCCTTCGTCGACCAGCACCGCATGAAGCTCCCGGGCGGCACCGCCTACGAGCCGTGTTACGTCGTGCGTACCTGATGCCGACGGGCAGGGCGGCCGCCGGTCGCCCTGCCACCCGCTGAACGTGACCGTGGCGCCCCCCGTTGGCGTCACGGCCCCTAGACGGCATGGAAGGCCACGATGCGTCCACCCTTAACTATCGGGAGACGCCCATGCTCGTCACCATCCTGCTTATCGTCCTTCTCCTCGCCCTCGTCGGCGGCCTGCCCACCTGGGGCTACTCGCGTTCGTGGGGTTACGGCCCCAGCGGCGGTATCGGCGTCATCCTCGCCATCATCCTGGTCTGCTGGCTACTCGGCGTTTTCTGACCACCGGCTGACGGCGGCGCGCGTCCTTCAGTAGCATGGCGGGACGCGCACCCCCCCGCGGCGGCGCGAGGAGGATTCCATGCCCCGACCCCATCGCCCTGTCCCCGACACCGACCTGCCGCCGCCCGGCACCTCGCCGCCGCCGTATGACCACGAGCCGGTGGATCGACCCGGCCCCGATCCGGACACGGATGGCGAGGCGCTCGATACCTGATGGCCGCACGTCGCAAGCCCTGGCCGGGCAGGGTGCTCCCGCGTGACTTCTATCATCGCGACGCGCGCGTCGTCGGGCCTGAGCTGCTCAACAAGATCCTGGCGTGCGCCGATGGCCGCGCCGGTCGCATCGTCGAAGTGGAAGCCTACGTTGGCGCGATCGATCCCGCGGCGCATACGTTCCGCGGCAAGACCCGGCGCAACGAAGTGATGTTCGGGCCGCCCGGCCACATGTATGTCTACTTTACCTACGGCATGCACTGGTGCTGCAACACCGTGTGCGGCGATGTCGACGAAGGGAATGGCGTGCTGATCCGCGCGCTCGAACCGATCGCCGGCATCGAGCAGATGCGTGCCGCCCGGCCGAAGATCCGGCGTGATCGCGACCTGTGCAGCGGACCGGCCCGGCTCACCCAGGCGTTGGGGATCACCGGCGAGCAGAACGGCATCGACCTCGTCAGGGCGCGGGATGGGTACACGGTGGTCGACGACGGCATGCCGCCGCCGGAGAACGTGCCCGGGTCGGCGCGTATCGGCATTCGCGAGGGCACCGACCTGCTCTGGCGGTGGTACGTGGCGGGGAACACGAACGTCTCGAAGCCCTGAACGCGCGTTGCCGATCGCCGCCACGAGGCTGAATGGCAACCTTGGGCTGTGTGCGTCCGCAACTTGTTGCGGTATGCAGGCCGAAGGTAATCTGCGCCACACCAGACAAGGAGATACGCATGAAGCGAGTCATCGTCGGCCTTTTGCTCGCAGCCGTCGCCATCCCGGCCATCGCCTCGGACACCTGGCGCGTCAATTCCCAGGTGGTCAGCACCGGTGACAGCGAAGGCCGCCTGCGCCAGGTGGCCGGCAAGCCGGATCGCGAAACCCCCGTCGAGACATCCCGCGGCGGACTGCGCGGCTATCGCCTGGAGTACTTCAAGGACGGCAAATCCGTGCAGGTCGAGGTCATCGACGGCCGGGTGACGTCGATCACGCAGCTCGATCGTTGATCCTCGCCGTCGGCGGAAGCCTCACGCGCGATGGCCAGACGGACTGGTACGGCGTCGTCTTCGTCGTGCTGGTGATCGTCGTGGCGGGCGCCACGTCATTCTTTGTGTACGGGCGTAAGAATGGCTGGGCCGCCGCCGCGCGTGCCCACGTAACGTGGTTCGTCATACTCGGTTGCATGGCTGCCGCATCGCTCATCGTGTGGGTCGCTACGGCGTGGCGCGGCTGACATCAGCGAAACGACGGGTGCTCGACGATGAACAGCTTCAACGCTTCGTCAAGGCGAGTCTGCCATCCCCGGCCACCCGCCTTGAAGTGATGGACGACCTCGGGTGACAGCCGCACCGTCGTGGCAACTTTCGTCGGGGCTTTCTGCGGCCCACGGCGACGTACGCCAAGCAGCGCCTGCAAGTCTCCCGGAAGCACCTCGTGTGTTGGCCTGAAAGACGCGAGCTCGGCGTCCGTAAGGTCATTTCGCAACTCACCCGTTGCGTCCGTGAGCGGTTTACTGATTTTCATATCGACGCACCTCGCAGTGCTTAAATTGTACATACAAATAGAAGCCAATCATGTGCTGCTTACGTCTGCGGCGTACATCGCCAAAACGTAGTTTCTTGCGTAGGTGTCGGCCGAAACCCATGTAAGCCCCAGCCGTTGCGCCCCAAGGCCTTGAGGCCGCATAGTCTCGCCACCTCAGGGGGAGGGATTCGCATGTGGGTGGCGATGTGGCTGGGCCTCGCGCTCGGCGGCAGTGTTCAAGCGGGCGCCGTGTCGGCCGACGCGACGACGAAGGCGCTCCTGCAGCGAGCCCAGTACGAGCAGGTCAGGATCTCGCCGGACGGGGCGCTGCTCGCCGTTGCCTATCGCGATGGCGACGGTACCCTGGTCACGGTCCTCGATCGAAAAACCATGGCGCCCGTGCAGCAGGTGAATCCGGGCAAGGGCGCCGAAGTGCAGGTGCTGCGCTGGCTCGGTTCGGAGCAGCTGGTGATCTCGGCGAATCGGCACGATGCCACCTATGCCATGCCGCTCGTCGATCCGCGGCTTTACCTGCTCAACATCCATGATTCGCACCCGAAGATCCTGCCGGACAACTTCGTCGGCACGATCCACGGCGATGACAAGCATGTGCTCATCAAGCGATTCTCGACCGTGGGCGGCGAGCTGCGCTGGGCGCTGGCGACCCTGGACACGACGCACCTCACCGCCATGGGCGACGTGATCGCCGTGGCACCGCATGGCGTGGGCGATTTCGTCGTCGACCATGCGGGGCATGCGCGATTCGTCTCCGGCGTGGACGACAACGGCGAGCAGATGCTCTACGTGCGCAAGGATGGTGGTGACTGGACCGTCCTCAACGACAGCAAGGCGACCCACGTTTTCGTCGGCATCGCGGGCATCGATCGGGAAAACCGGTTTGCCTACCTCGATACCGAGCAGCGCGGTGGGCCGGACGTCGTGGAGCGATACAGCTTCGCCGACGGCTCGCGCGAGGTCGTTCTGAAGGATGCGGAATCCGACCCCCTGTCGACGCTCATGAGCCTGGACCAGGTCGAGCCGATCGGCGCGACGTTCGGGCCCGGGCGTCCGGTGCTGCGTTTCTTCGACCCCGCCAGTCCGGACGCGCGCGTCACGACGTCACTCGCGGCTGCCTTCCCCGACGGCATCGCCAGTATCGAGAGTGCGAACGCCGATGGCACGTTGCTGGTCGTCATGACCCATGGCGATCGCGACCCGGGGACGTTCTATCTATTCGACAAGACGGCACGCAAGGCGCAACTGCTGTTCCGCACACGTCCGTGGATCGATCCCGCGGCGCAGGCATCGTCCGATGCGTTTACCTTCAAGGCGCGCGACGGCCTGCCGCTGAGCGGATTCATCACGTTGCCCACGAATGGCGCGACACCTCCGCCGCTGGTCGTGCTGGTGCATGGCGGGCCTTATTACATCCAGGACGAGTGGGACTACGACCGCGAGGTGCAATTGCTGGCGCAGCATGGTTACGCCGTGCTGCGGGTGAACTTCAGGGGTTCCGGTGGATCCGGTCGCGAATTCGTCGAGCGCGGCTATCGCCAGTGGGGCGCGGCGATGCAGGACGACGTCACCGACGCCACCCACTGGGCCATCGACCATCACCTGGCCGATGGCCGGCGGGTGTGCATTTTCGGCGGTAGCTATGGCGGCTATGCGGCACTGATGGGAGCGGCGCGCGAGCCCGGCTTGTATCGCTGCGCGATCGGCATGGCCGGCGTGTACGACCTCAGCCGCATGTACACATGGGGCGACATCCACCGGCTTCGCTACGGCCCGGCCTACCTGCACAGGGTGATTGGCACGGACAAGGCCGAGCTGGCGGCGCGCTCGCCGGTCCAGCTCGCATCGGCGATCACCATTCCCGTGCTGCTTGGGCACGGTGCACTGGATGGCCGGGCTCCCGTGGAGCATGCGCGTGCGTTGCGTGACGCGCTGACGAAAGCGGGGCACCCGCCGTTGTACCGGGAATATCCCTACGAAGGCCATGGCCTCGCGGATGAAGCGCACAACGAAGACTTCTACGCCCGCGTGCTGCAGTTCCTCGACGCGCAGATCGGGGCAGCGTCGCACGCGGAGGCGGTGGCCTCGCCGCCGTGAAAGCTGCTAGTGGCCCGACGCGTTTGCCGGGCGCACAAAAGAAAAGGGCCTGCATCGCTGCAGACCCTTTCAAAAACCTGGCGCCCGAAGTTGGACTCGAACCAACGACCCCCTGATTAACAGTCAAGTGCTCTAACCGGCTGAGCTATTCGGGCGGGGAGCCACGTATTTTGTGTATGTGACCGGGGCCTGTCAAGCGTTCATGACGATTATCGTGCAGGTCGCCTGGCGCAGGCCTCGCCGAGATCACGCTGCGCCGGTTCGATCCGCACCCGGCCGCCGCGGTTGACCACGACGGAAAGCGCGCTGGCTGGCCGTTTTCGCACGCAGAGGGTCACGGTGGTGTTGTTTGGGGTCATGCCGGTGCCCTGGAACGTGACGGACGGCCGGCCATCGCGGGCGGCGCTGCGCAGCAGGGCCGGCAGGGCATCGTCGACCCCGAGGATGGTCTCTTGCTGGCGCACGATCCATCCGCCCTGCCAGGGCGTGTCCGTGCAGTGCCGGCCGTCGCGGCTCGGGCAGACGGTGACCGGTGCCTGCCGGGCGATGGCGGCGGCGCGGGCGCCGTTCAGCGTGTCGGCCAGGTCCTGGGTAGCGACCCGCAGCCGCGCGCCGCCGACGGCGTCGACCATGGATGGCACCGCGATGGCCGCCAGGAGGGCGAGGATTCCGATGACGAGGGTGATCTCGAAGAGGGTGTAGGCGCGCTGGCGTCCTGCCGGCATGGGCGTGCTCCTTGGTTCGGGGCCCAGAATGCCCGGAACCGCCGTCGACATCTGTCAGCGAAGGCCTCACGTCGCGTAGGCGCAGCAGCTTTAGAATCGGGGCTTTCGCCCGCATATCTCCGGCCATGACCGACCGTTTCCAGCTCGTCTCGCCGTACCAGCCCTCCGGTGACCAGCCCGAGGCCATCCGCCGCCTGACCGAAGGCTTCGACGCCGGCCTGGCCGCCCAGACCCTGTTGGGCGTGACGGGTTCGGGCAAGACCTTCACCATCGCCAACGTGATCGAGAAGATCCAGAAGCCGACGATCGTGCTGGCGCCGAACAAGACGTTGGCCGCTCAGCTTTACGGCGAGTTCAAGGAGTTCTTCCCGCATAACGCGGTGGAGTACTTCGTCAGCTACTACGACTACTACCAGCCGGAAGCCTACGTGGTGGCCTCGGATACCTTCATCGAGAAGGATTCGAGCATCAACGACCACATCGAGCAGATGCGCCTGGCGGCGACCAAGGCGCTGCTGTCCCGTCGCGACGCGATCATCGTCGCGACGGTATCGGCGATCTACGGCCTGGGCGATCCGGAGGACTACATGAGCCTCCGCCTGATCCTGTCGCGTGGCGAACACATCGACCAGCGGGCGCTGATCCGCCAGCTGACCGAGCTGCAATACGTGCGCAACGAGATGGAGCTGCGTCGCGGTACCTATCGCGTGCGCGGCGAAGTGATCGATGTGTTCCCGGCCGAGTCCGAAGCGGAAGCGCTGCGCATCGAGTTGTTCGATGGTGACGTGGAAAACCTGTCGCTGTTCGATCCGCTCACCGGCGAAGTGTTGCGCAAGGTGCCGCGTTACACCGTGTATCCGAAGACGCATTACGCCACGACGCGCCAGAGCGTGCTCAACGCGATGGAGACGATCAAGGTCGAACTGTCCGAACGCCTCGAACAGCTCTACAAGGACAACAAGCTGGTCGAGGCGCAGCGGCTGGAGCAGCGCACCCGTTTCGACCTGGAGATGATGGCGGAAGTGGGTTTCTGCCAGGGCATCGAGAACTATTCCCGGCACATGACCCGCCGCGGCGCGGGCGAGCCGCCGCCGACGCTGTTCGATTACCTGCCGCCCGATGCCCTGATGGTGGTCGACGAATCGCATGTGACCGTGCCGCAGCTGGGCGCCATGTACAAGGGCGACCGTTCGCGCAAGGAAACCCTGGTGGAGTTCGGTTTCCGCCTGCCGTCCGCGATGGACAACCGGCCGTTGCGCTTCGAGGAGTGGGAGCGGCGCAAGCCGCGCGCCATCTACGTCTCGGCGACGCCGGCGAAGTACGAGCTGGAGCAAGCGGACGACAACGTCGTCGAACTGCTCGTTCGCCCGACCGGCCTGATCGATCCGGAAGTGGAAGTGCGCCCGGTACGTACGCAGGTGGATGACCTGCTTGGCGAGATCCGCCTGCGCATCGCGATGGGCGATCGCGTGCTGGTGACCACGCTGACCAAGCGGATGGCGGAGAACCTGACCGATTACCTCTCCGAGCACGACGTCAAGGTGCGTTACCTGCATTCGGACATCGATACGGTCGAGCGCACGGAAATCATCCGCGACCTGCGCCTGGGCGAGTTCGACGTGCTGGTCGGCATCAACCTGCTGCGCGAAGGCCTGGACATGCCCGAGGTGTCGCTGGTGGCGGTGCTGGACGCCGACAAGGAAGGCTTCCTGCGTTCCAATCGCTCGCTGATCCAGACCATCGGCCGCGCGGCCCGTAACGTCCGCGGCAAGGCGATTCTCTACGCCGACGAGATCACCCGCTCGATGAAGGAGGCGATGGACGAGACTGCCCGCCGCCGCGAGCGGCAGATCGAATACAACACGCTCCACGGAATCACCCCCAAGACCGTGGTGCGGCGTATCGCCGACATCATGGAAGGCGCGCGCGCCGACCTCGGGTCGCGCGGGAAGGGCAAGAAGGGCAAGGAACCGAAGAAGGTGGCCGAGGCCGCGCCGGACTACGGGTCGCTCAGCCCGGAGCAGGCGGGCACACTGATCAAGAAGCTCGAGGCGCGCATGTACAAGCACGCGCAGAACCTGGAGTTCGAGGAGGCGGGCAAGGTGCGCGACGAGATCCACCGCGTGCGCGAGCGCGCCCTCCGTTGAGACGGGGCCTGGGGCGGGGGACGAAAATCGTTTCCCGACCCCTCTTGCACCGTTCGCCCGGCATCGGTAAACTGCGCAGCTCTTCGGGCGGTTAGCTCAGCGGTAGAGCACTACCTTGACATGGTAGGGGTCACAAGTTCGATCCTTGTACCGCCCACCACTTTCTTCACTAGGAAAGTGGCATGAAGACGACGATAAAGGAGCCTGCAGGCTCCTTTTTTCTTGCCTCGCGGCAGGGCTCACTCCCAGGCCACGCTGATGACCGAACCCATGCGCCTCGCCAAACGTGTCGCCGAGCTGGCCCAGTGCTCGCGGCGCGACGCCGACATGTACATCGAGGGTGGCTGGGTCCGCGTCGATGGCGTGGTCGTGGAACAGCCGCAGTTCAAGGTGCTGGAACAGCGCGTCGAGATCGATCCCCAGGCGAAGCTGACTCCGCCCGAGCCGGCCACGATGGTGCTGCACAAGCCCGCCGGGATGACGGTGGACGAGGCGCGCGCCCTGGTGCGGCCGGAAAGCCACGCGGAGGGTGACTTCTCCGGCGTCCGCCTGCTGCATCGCCATTTCGCCCGGCTCGAATCGCCGTTGCCGATGCCAGACATGGCCAGCGGACTGCTGGTGTTTACCCAGGACTGGCGTGTGAAACGGCGGCTGCAGGAGGACCTGGACCGGATCGAGCAGGAACTCGTCGTCGAGGTGTCTGGCGAACTTTCGCCGGCGGGCCTTGCCCAGCTGAACCACGGCATGGTTTTCGACAACTACGCGCTTCCGCCGATCAAGGTGAGCTGGCAGAACGAGTCCCACCTGCGCTTCGCGATGAAGCGTGTTTCGCCCGAGACGATGGTTCGCATGTGCGAAACCGTGGGCCTGGAGGTGCTCGGCATCAAGCGGATCCGGGTCGGTCGCGTCCCCATGTCGCGGCTTGAGCCTGGCCAGTGGCGTTACCTGCCGACGACCGATCGCTTCTAAGGGATGATCCCGGCCAGGCGTTCGCCTGTCGGCGTTTCCCTACGCATTCTGTTGAGCGGCGGAGGATGGTCGGCGTCGACCTGACAAGAGATTCTTTGGGTTCCTTCCCACTGGATGCCGTTCCGATGACCGACTGGACCCTGTCAGCCACCGACTGGAGCGCCATGCAAGAGCGCATGGCGCGTTCCGATGCCCGCTTCGATGCGTTCCTCGGCCGTTTCGACGACCACGTTCGCCGTTGCAACGAAAGCTTCCAGCGGATCGATCATCGTCTCGAGCGGATCGACACGCGCGTGGAACGGCTGGAGGAGCGCGTGGGCGGCGTAGAGCAGTCGGTCAACGTCGTCCGCTGCAACGTCAAGGATATCGATCGTCGCCTGCGCGTCGTCGAGGGTGATGTCCAGGATCTCATCCGTTATCGCCATCGGCTCTGGGGCATGATCACGGCGCTGGCCGCCCTGGGTAGCACGCTGGGGTTCGCGGGTGCACAAGCGCTTTCCCAGGTCATGCGCCTGGCGTGAGGCGTCCTGCCGCGCCGCGCTGTCGCTCGACCGGGATACACTCTGGTCTTTCATAGGGAGCGCCACCGATGGCTTACCTGCTGACCAAGTCCCTGCACATCGTCTTCGTCATCGCGTGGATGGCGACGGTGTTCTACCTGCCGCGCATCCTGGTCAACATCAAGGAGGCCGAGGCTGAGCCGGCCGCGGTCAAGGCGCGGCTGGAGCTCATGGGCCGCCGCCTCTATCGCTTCGGCCACATGATGTTCGGCATGGCGTTCCTGTTCGGCCTGGTGCTCTGGCTTTATTTCGGCATCGCCGGCGCCTGGTTGCATGCAAAGCTCGCGCTCGTCGTGCTCATGCTTGCGTACTTCATCTGGTCGGGCAGGGCGCTCAAGCGCAGCATGGCGGGCGGCCCACTGCCATCGGCAAAGGCGCTTCGCATCGGCAACGAACTGCCGGTGCTCGTGTTGCTCGCCATCGTCTACCTCGTGGTCGCCAAGCCGTTCTGAGGTCTCGCCGGGTGAGACCGGTATCGGTCATCATCGCCCGGCCCAGTCAGCCTGCCGCCGGAGTGGCCGCTTGAACGACACGCACGACATTGCGCCGGGCCTCATGGTCCTGCACGGCAATCGCCTGGAAGACCTGCGCGACATCCTCGTCGGATGGCTACGCCAGGCGCCGTTGCGCCCGCTGGAAGACGAGCGCGTGCTGGTCCAGTCCAATGGCATCGCCCAATGGTTCCGCCTCGCACTGGCGCGCGCCGAAGCCGACGGCGGACTCGGCATCGCGGCGTCGGTGAACGTGGAGCTGCCGGGCCGTTTCCTGTGGGACGCCTATCGCGCGGTGCTGGGTCGCGATGCCGTGCCGCCCGAATCGCCCTTCGACAAGTCGCGCCTGGTCTGGCGGCTGATGCGCCTGCTGCCCGCGCTCGCCCGCGAGCCGGTGTTCGAACCGCTCGCCGCCTTCCTCGGCGATGGCGAGGACGCACGCAAATGCCACCAACTGGCAGAGCGGCTCGCGGACCTCTACGACGGCTACCAGGTCTACCGCGCCGACTGGCTCGACGACTGGGCGGCCGGCCGCGACGTGATGCGCGATGCGCGCGGCGGTGAACTGGCCATGGCGGAGGGCGACCGTTGGCAGGCGGCGCTGTGGCGCCGCCTGCTGGACGACGTGGGCCCCGCCGATGCCGATGGCCACCGCGCCGCTGTCCACGCGCGTTTCCTCAAGGCCGCGTCGTCGGCCAGCGAACGGCCGCGTGCGCTGGCGCGCCGGATCGTGGTGTTCGGCATGTCGTCGTTGCCGCGACAGACGCTCGAGGCCCTGTCGGCCCTGTCGCGCTGGTCGCAGATCGTGCTGGTCGTGCTCAATCCCTGCCGGCACTACTGGGCCGACATCGTCGACGACCGCGAACTGCTGCGCGCCGAGCGGCGCCGGCAGCAGGCTAAGCCAGGCATGCCTTTGTCGCCCGACGAGGGCGACCTGCACCTCTACGCAAATCCGCTGCTCGCGGCGTGGGGCAAGCAGGGGCGCGACTACATCCGCCTGCTCGACGAATTCGACCATCCGGAAAGCTATCGCCATCGTTTCACCGCGTGGGACCAGCGCATCGATTTCTTCGAGCCCCCCGCCGCGGGCACTCTGCTGGGTAGCGTGCAGTCGGCGATCCTCGAACTGGAGCCGGTGCCGGCAACACGCACGCCGATCGCCGTGGACGACGATTCCATCGCCTTCCACGTGGCGCACGGCCCGCAGCGCGAAGTGGAGATCCTCCACGACCAGCTGCTCGCCCGGTTCGAAGCATCCGCCCGCGCGGGCCAGCCGATCCTGCCGCGCGACGTGATCGTGATGGTGCCGGACATCGACACCTATGCACCGCACATTGATGCGGTGTTCGGTCGGGTCATGCGCGACGACCCCCGCTACGTGCCCTACAGCATCGCCGATCGCGCATCGCGCGGCAGCGTCCCTATCGTGATGGCGCTCGACCGCCTGCTCGGCATGACCGAATCGCGCTTTGGCGCGGGCGACATGGCCGACCTGCTCGACGTGCCGGCCTTGCGCCAGCGCTTCGGGCTGCGTGAGGACGACCTGCCGCTGCTGCATCGCTGGGTCGAGGGCGCTGGCATCCGCTGGGGCCTGGACGCGGAACAGCGTGCTTCGCTCGGTCTTCCGGCCCTGGACCAGAACACCTGGTGGTTCGGCCTGCGCCGCATGCTGCTCGGCTACGCGGTCGGGCAGGGCGACGCGTGGGGCGAGATCGAGCCTTACGCCGAAGTCGGTGGACTCGACGCCGCGCTGGTCGGGCCGCTGGCGGACCTCGTCGAACGCCTCGGCGCACACTGGCGAGCCATGGCCACGCCGGCCACGGCGACGGACTGGGGCGTTCGCCTGCGCGGCCTCATGCGCGATTTCTTCAAGGCCACCGAGCCCGACGACTGTGTGCGCGAGCAGCGCCTGCTCGACGCGCTGGATGCGTGGGAGCGCGCCTGCGTGGAGGCCGGCTTCGACGGACCCGTCCCGCTGGATGTCGTGCGCGAAGCCTGGCTCGGCCAGATCGACGACGGCGGCCTGTCCAAGCGTTTCCTCGCGGGCGCGGTGAGCTTCGGCACGCTCATGCCGATGCGTGCCATTCCGTTCCGCCTGGTCTGCCTGCTCGGCATGAACGACGGTGCGTACCCGCGCGCCAGGCCGGCGATGGATTTCGACCTGATGGCGCGTGCGGGCGCATGGCGCCCGGGCGACCGTTCGCGGCGCGAGGACGATCGGTACCTGTTCCTCGAAGCCCTGTTGTCGGCACGCGATGCCCTGCACATCGGCTGGGTTGGCCGCAGCGCCCGCGACAATGCCGAACGCGCGCCGTCGGTACTGGTCGGCCAGCTGCGCGATTACCTGGCCGCGGGTTGGACCGACGCGGCCGGGCACGACGTACTGCCGCGCCTCACCGTCGAGCACCCGCTGCAGCCGTTCAGCCCGGCGTATTTCCACGAAGGCGATCCCCGCCTGTTCACCTATGCCAACGAATGGCGCCATGTGCACGGTGGCGAAGCCGCGTCGGGCAACGACAGCCTGCCTGCGTGGACAGTCGAACGTCCGATTGCCCTCGCCACGTTGCGTCAGTTCCTGCGCCATCCCGTGCGCGAATTTTTCCACGCGCGCCTCGGCGTGCGCTTCGCCATGCCCGACGTGGCCAGCGAAGCGCTGGAGCCCTTCGCGCTGAACGGCCTCGACCGCTTCGGCATGACCGACGTGCTGGTCCGCGCGGCCCTGCGCGAGGAACAGCCGTCCCAACTGGCGATCGCGGCAGCCACGGCCCGGCTGCAACGCAGTGGCGTGCTGCCGATGGGTGGCTTCGCTGCACCCGTACGCCGCGAGCTGGAGGAGGCTGCCGCAGTGGTCTACGGACGCTACGTCGCCGAGCGACGCCACTGGCCGATCGAGGCCGGTAAGTTCGAGGTGCGCGTCGAATGCGCCGGCGTCGTCATCGAAGACTGGCTGGCAGGCCTGCGGGCCAACGACGCAGGTGACCTGGCCGCGCTGCTGGTGTCGCCCACCGCCGTCCTCGATAGCAGGGGTTCGCCGCTGGCCCATCGCGTCGTCGCCCCGTGGGTCGACCACCTGGTGGCACAGGCCGCCGGCCATGCGATCGAGACCCGCTACATCGGGCCGGATGGCAGCATCGTGATGCGGCCGATGCCGCGCGACGTGGCCCATGCGGCGCTCGCCGCGCTGGTGGACGCGTGGCGCGAGGGCATGTCACGGCCGTTGCCGGTCGCCATGAAAACCGCCATCGCGTGGATCGGCACCGACAAGGGTGAGCCAGAGGCCGGGGCCCGGCGAGCGTACGGCCCGGGCGACGACTACGGCCGCGGCGAGGTGGACGACGACGCTTACCTGGCGCGGGCGTGGCCGAGCTTCGACGCCATGCTCGAAGCGGGCTTCGTCGATCACCTGCGACCCTACATCGATTTGTGCGCGGCGCTCGGGGTGGAACACGCATGACCTTCGCCATCGAACCGCTGCGCCCCCTGTCCCTGCCGCTGGAAGGCGTGCGCCTGATCGAGGCGAGTGCCGGCACCGGCAAGACCTGGACGATCGCCGCGCTCTATGTGCGCGCGGTGCTCGGGCACGGGGTGCCGCAGCCGCTGCTACCACCGCAGATCCTCGTCGTGACCTTTACCGAGGCCGCCACGCAGGAACTGCGCGAACGCATCCGTGCCCGCCTGGTGGAAGCCGCCCTCGCATTCCGCGCCGGCAGCGCCGGCGAGCCCCTGCTGGCCGAACTCATCGCCGCCTACGACGTCGGGCAGCACGCCGCGTGCGCGCGACGCCTGGAGCTCGCCGCGCAGTGGATGGACGAAGCCGCCATCTTCACCATCCATGGCTGGAGCCAGCGCATGCTGGTCCAGCACGCGTTCGGCAGCGGCCATGCGTTTGCGCAGACGCTCGAGCCGGACGAAAGCGAATTGCTGGCGGAATGCGTGCGCGACTACTGGCGCCAGGCGTTCTATCCGCTCGACGAGCAGACCCTCGCCGCCGTGCAGGAAAAGTGGCGGACACCCGACGCCCTGTTGCGGTCGCTGAAGCCGCTGCTTGGCGGTGGTGAAGCCACCCTGCGCATCGACGGCGAAGTGCTTGGCGTGGGCGATGGCCTTGCCGCGACGCTTGCCGCGCGGCGTGCGTGGGAGGACGAGGCCGCGACTCGCCTGGACGCGGCGGCGCGGGCCTGGCGTAGCGACGTCGACGCCATCGAGGCGCTGCTGCTCGAGGCGGCGACGTCCAAAGCGCTGAGCAATACGAAATACAAGCCGGACCGGGTGTCGCGTGAGCTGGTTGGCATGCGACGCTGGGCGCAGACCGGTGAACCCGGTGGCAACGAGCTCGGGCGATATGCCTCGTCGACGCTCGCCGAAGGCACCAGCAAGAACAGGGCACGCCCGGAACATCCCGCGTTTGGCGCACTGGAGCACTGGCATGAGTGGCAGGCGTCGCGCATCGCGATCCACCACGTCGTCCTTGCCGACGCACTGGCATGGGTGCGCGACCGCTTCGCCAGCCAGAAGCGCCGGCGCGCGCAGATGGGCTTCGACGACCTGCTGCTCCGGCTCGACCGTTCGCTGGCCAGCGCGTCGGGCGCCGACCTGGCGGCGACCATCCGCAAGCAGTATCCACTGGCATTGATCGACGAATTCCAGGATACCGATCCCCTGCAGTACCGCATCTTTCGCGCGGTCTACGGCGGCGAAGTGGAGACGGGCCTGCTGCTGATCGGCGATCCGAAGCAGGCGATCTATGCTTTCCGCGGGGCCGACATCCACACCTACCTCGCCGCCCGTGCGGAAGCCGCGGCCCCGCATTACAGCCTCGACACCAACTTCCGCTCGACCCAGGGCATGGTCGACGCCGTCAATGCGTTGTTCGTCCACGGCGAGGGCCACGCCTCCGGTGCGTTCCATTTCGCCGACCGCGGCTTGCCGTTCGCACCGGTGCTGGCGCGTGGTCGGGCGGAACGCTTCTTGCGAGGTGGCGCCGAACAGCCCGCCCTGAATCTCTGGTTGCTCGACGATGAGCAGCCCGTGGGCGTGCGCCATTACCGCAACGAAATGGCCGCGGCCTGTGCCAGCGAGATCGTGCGCCTGCTGGATGAAGCGGCACGCGGCGAGGCCGGCTTCGTCGGTCCCGCGGGAGCCATGCAGCCGCTTCGCCCGGCCGACATCGCCGTGCTGGTCCGCAGCCATGCCGAAGCCACCCAGGTGCGTGCGGCACTGGCGTCGCGCCGCGTGCGCAGCGTGTTCCTGTCCGATCGCGATTCGGTCTGGGAGAGCGTCGAGGCGGGCGACGTGCTGTTCTGGCTGCGTGCGGTGGCGGAGCCATCGTCCGACACGGCGATGCGTGCCGCGCTGGCCACGCGCACCCTGCACCTGGGTTTCGCCGAGCTGGAGCGGCTCAACACCGACGAACGCCACTGGGAAGCGCGCGGCCAGCAGTTCTTCGCCCTGCGCGACACCTGGCGACACGCCGGCACCCTGGCGATGCTGCATCGGCTGCTGCATGTCTTCGACCTGCCGGCGCGGTTGCTGGCGATGGATCACGGCGAGCGGGCGCTGACCAACGTGCTGCACCTTGCCGAGTTGCTGCAGCAGGCAGCAGCCACGCTGGACGGCGAACAGGCGCTTATCCGTTACCTTGCCGAGCGCATCGCCGACACGGCGAGCCATCATGGCGACGACCAGATCGTGCGGCTGGAAAGCGACGACGACCTGGTCAAGGTCATCACCATCCACAAGTCCAAGGGTCTCGAATACCCGCTCGTCTTCCTGCCCTTCGTCGCCGCGCCGACGAAGGGACGAGGCGGGCAGGGCTATCGCTACCACGACGGCGAAGGCATGTCGCTGGAGCTGGGCGGCGGTGAGGGCGGCGAGGCGGTCGATGCGGCGAAGGAAGCCGCCGAACGCGCATCCCTGCAGGAAGACCTTCGCGTGCTGTATGTCGCGATGACCCGTGCGCGGCATGCGTGCTGGCTTGGCATCGCGCCGGTGGCCGACAGTTCACGGATCAGGAAGCCCCAGGTACACCGCAGTGCGTTCGGCCACCTGTTGAAGGGCGGCGTGGAAATCGATAACGGCGAGATCGCCGGGTTGCTGCAGGCGCTGGCGAACAACGCGTCCTCCGTCGCCGTCACCTACATGCCGGCGCCCGACGACCAGCGCTACATCGCTCCGCCGCGCGACGAGCGCATGCTGCCGCCACGCGATCCAAAGCTCGCGCGGGCCGAGCCGTGGCGTATCGCGAGCTATAGCGGGCTGCGCTACGCCGAGGCGGATATCGACGTGCCCGCGCCGGAGACGGCCATCGACGACGTGATCGTCGAGTACGTGACCGAGCCCGTCGCCGTCGTCGCCGACCCCGCCAGCATCCACGCCTTCCATCGCGGTGCCGATGCCGGCACCTTCCTGCATGACCTGCTCGAGTGGATCGCCGACGAAGGCTTCGCCAGCATCGCCAACGACCCCGTGCGCCTGCGCGACACGGTCGCCCGCCGCTGCGAACGGCGCGGCTGGGAAGCATCGATCGACCTGCTGACCGACTGGTTGCTGGTGCTCCTGCACACGCCGATGGCCTTGCCCGACGGCGCGACGGTCGCGCTCGCTGCTTTCGACGATCCAGGCCGCTACCGCGCCGAGCTTGAATTCCTGTTCGAAGCCCGTCGCGTCGACGCGGAGGCGCTCGATCGCATCGTTCGCGAGCACACCCTGGGTGGCGCGCCGCGGCCGGCCCTGGCCAGCGACACACTCAACGGCATGCTCAAGGGCTTCATCGACCTGATCATCGAGCACGATGGCCGCTGGTACGTCGCCGACTACAAGTCGAACTGGCTGGGTACGGACGAGCAGGCCTACACGCCCGAAGCCATGCGCGCGTCCATCCTCGATTCGCGCTACGAACTGCAATACGCGTTGTACCTGCTGGCCCTGCACCGGCTGCTGCGTTCGCGGCTGGGGCCGGCATACGACTACGACATCCACGTCGGCGGCGCTGTCTACCTCTACCTGCGCGGCGTTGATGGCCGTGGCCACGGCGTGCATGTCGAGCGGCCGCCAAAGGCCATGATCGACGCGATGGATCGATTGTTCGAAGGAGCCGACGCATGATCGCCGACCTGGATGCCTGGCTGGACAGCGCGACGAATGACGGTCGGCTCCGGCCGATGGATCGCGCCTTCGCGCGCTTCCTCGCCACGCTGGATCCTGCCGCCGACGCACGCGTGCTGGCGTCGGCCGCCCTCGTCAGCAACGAACTGGCCGAGGGCCACATCTGCACCGATGTCGCCACGCTGGCCGAGCGCGATCCGGCGCTGGCGAACGCGGCAGGATGGTTGAGCGGCGCGTCGCTCGTCGCCTCGCCGGACGGGAATCCCGCGGCGCCGCTCGTGCTCGATGGCAGCCTGCTTTACCTGCGCCGCTTCTGGCGCGATGAAGCCCGCGTCGCCGCCGCCATCGTGTCGAGGCTGGCACCGCTGCCAGAACCCGCCGGCCTTGGCGTCGAGCTCGACCGGCTTTTCCCGCGGGAAGAGGGCGGCATCGACTGGCAGAAGATCGCCTGCGCCATCGCCGCGCGCAGTGCCTTCAGCGTCATCACCGGCGGTCCCGGCACCGGCAAGACCACCACGGTGGTGCGTCTGCTCGGCCTGCTGCAGACGCTGGCGGCGAACGCGGGGCAGCCGCGCCTGCGCATCCGCCTCGCGGCGCCGACCGGCAAGGCGGCGGCACGGCTCAATGCATCGATCGCCGCGCAGGTGGCGCAGCTCGACGTCGACGCCGGCGTGCGCGATGGCATCCCCGCGGAAGTCACCACGCTGCACCGGCTGCTGGGCAGCCGTCCAGATAGTCGTGCGTTCCGCCACGACGCCGACAACCCGCTCCACGTCGACGTGCTGGTGATCGACGAAGCGTCGATGATCGACCTGGAAATGATGGCGGCCACGCTGGATGCGCTGCCGGCCGATGCACGCCTGGTCCTGCTCGGCGACAAGGACCAGCTGTCGTCGGTGGAGGCGGGCGCGGTGCTGGGTGACCTGTGCGCGCGTGCCGAGGTGGGCCATTACGACGATGCCACGCGAACCTGGTTGCGCGGTGTCACCGACGTCGATGTGGGCGCGTGGACCGACGACGCCACGGCGTGGGCCCTCGACCAGCGCGTCACGATGCTTCGGCGCAGTCGTCGCTTCGGAAGCGACAGCGGCATCGGCGCGCTGGCGGCGGCGATCAATCGCGGCGATGCCGCGGCGGTGGCATCGGTGTTTGCGGGTGGCTTCGACGATGTCGCCCGTGCGGCGGCATCGCCTGCGGCGGTCGCCACGCTGGCGATCGACGGCCGTGGTGCCGCGCCGGGCTATCGGCACTATCTCGAGTGGATCGCCGCGCACCGGCCCGGGGCGGGAGCCGGCGACGACGCGGTCATGGCGTGGGGCCGCGGCGCGCTGGCGGCGTACGGACGGTTCCAGCTGCTGTGCGCGACGCGCCGCGGCGATGTCGGGGTGGACGGGCAGAACGAGCGGATCGGGCTCGGCTTGCTCGAGCGCGGCCTGATCGGAGCAACCACGGGCTGGTATGAAGGCCGTCCGGTGATCGTGGTACGCAACGACTACGCCGTTGGCCTGATGAATGGCGATATCGGCGTGACGCTCGCGGTACCCGACGGGCAGGGTGGCACGATGCTCCGCGTGGCCTTCCTGGTGATGGACGACAGTGGCGGCGAGCGCGTGCGCTTCGTTACCCCCAGCCGGCTCACGGCGGTGGAAACGGTCTATGCGATGACGGTGCACAAGTCGCAGGGCTCGGAATTCGAGCACACGGCGCTGGTGCTGCCACCCGAGCCGTCGCCCGTGCTGACCCGCGAGCTGGTCTACACCGGCGTGACCCGGGCCCGGCGGCATTTCACCTTGCTGGCCGCGGCGGATATCGTCGGCTACGCGGTGAGCCGAAAGACCCGACGGGCTTCCGGCCTGCTCGGCCGCCTGCGCTGATCCTGCGGGCCCCGATGTCCCATCCCGTATTTGACAGAAACGGCTCCAGGACTTAGTTTCCCCGTAGTAACCCCAACGAAAAGGTGGCCCGCGGTAACGTTGGCCGAGTGTGCGACATGCGGACTACGCGCTTCCCTACCTGATCCCACGCCACGTCTTCGTTGATACCCGAAGGGCGCCTGGCGCCCTTTTTGTTTGTCCGGAACCCCGCCTCATGATCCAGATCACGCTACCCGACGGCAGCCAGCGCCCGTTCGAGCATCCCGTCACCGTCCAGGACGTGGCCGCCTCCATTGGCGCCGGCCTGGCCAAGGCCACACTGGCCGGCAAGGTCGACGGCAAGCTGGTCGATGCCAGCTTCCCGATCGAGCACGACGCAAAGCTCGAAATCATCACCGAGAAGAGCCCCGAGGCGCTGGATATCCTGCGCCACTCCACGGCCCACCTGCTGGGCCAGGCCGTGCAGCGCCTGTTCCCCGGCGCGCAGGTCACGATCGGCCCGGTGATCGACAACGGCTTCTTCTACGACTTCGCCTACGAGCGTCCGTTTACGCCCGACGACCTCGGCGTGATCCAGGCCGAGATGGAGAAGATCGTCAAGGAACAGATCCCGGTCACGCGCTCGGTGAAGAGCCGCGACGAGGCGATCACCTTCTTCCGTGGCCTGGGCGAGGAATACAAGGCCCAGATCATCGAGGGCATCCCGGCGAACGAAGAGCTGTCGCTCTACACGCAGGGTGAGTTCACCGACCTGTGCCGCGGCCCGCATGTGTCCAACACGGGCAAGCTGCGTGCGTTCAAGTTGATGAAGGTGGCCGGCGCCTACTGGCGCGGCGATTCCAACAACGAGATGCTGACCCGCGTCTACGGCACGTCGTGGCTTAACGACAAGGACCTGAAGGCTTACCTGCACCAGCTGGAAGAAGCCGAAAAGCGCGACCACCGCCGCATCGGCAAGCAGCTCGACCTGTTCCACATGCAGGAAGAAGCGCCGGGCATGATTTTCTGGCATCCCAAGGGCTGGGCCATCTGGCAGGCCGTGGAGCAGTACGTGCGCGGCGTCTACAAGCGCAGCGGTTACCAGGAAGTGCGCGGCCCGCAGATCATGGACGTGAGCCTGTGGAAGAAGTCCGGCCACTGGGACAACTACCACGAGAACATGTTCTTTACCGAGTCGGAGAAGCGCACCTATGCGCTGAAGCCGATGAACTGCCCCGGCCACATCCAGATCTTCAACACCAACCTGCATAGCTACCGCGACCTGCCGATCCGTTACGGCGAGTTCGGCGGCTGCCACCGCAACGAGCCGTCCGGCGCGCTGCACGGCATCATGCGCGTGCGCGCATTCACCCAGGACGATGGCCACATCTTCTGCACCCCGGCGCAGATCGAGGCCGAAGTGGCCGCGTTCCACGCCCAGGCGATGCAGGTGTATGCCGACTTCGGCTTCAACGACATCGCCATGAAGATCGCCCTGCGCCCGGAAAAGCGCATCGGCGCCGACGAGGTCTGGGACCGTGCCGAGGACGCCCTGCGCAAGGCGCTGTCGGCGGCTGGGGTCGAGTGGGAGGAACTGCCGGGCGAGGGCGCCTTCTACGGCCCGAAGATCGAGTACCACATGAAGGACTCGATCGGCCGCGCCTGGCAGGTCGGTACCATGCAGGTCGATTTCATGATGCCCGAGCGCCTCGGCGCCGAGTACGTGGACGAAAACAGCCAGCGCCAGCACCCCGTGATGCTGCACCGGGCCATCGTCGGCTCCATGGAGCGCTTCATCGGCATCCTGATCGAGCACCATGCCGGGTTGCTTCCGACCTGGCTCGCCCCCATTCAGGCAGCGGTGTTCAGCATTACGGACGCCCAGGCCGATTACGTCCAAGACGTGACCCAAGCCCTTGTCGGACAAGGCTTCAGGGTGAACTCCGATTTGCGCAACGAAAAAGTCGGATATAAAATCCGCGAGCACACGTTGCAGAGGGTGCCGTATCTGGTCGTGGTCGGTGATCGCGAGAAGGAAACGGGTACCATCTCCGTACGTACCCGCGGTGGCGAAGACCTCGGCAGCATGACCGTTGCCCAGTTCGCCGAACGTTTGGAAGCCGAGACCCGCCGCTAGGCCGCGGGTCCGGTACTTAGATCATTCTTCTGGAGGATAGCGGTATCGCTACGACCGATAACAAGGGCAATCGCAAGAACAACGAGATCCGCGTGCCGAAAGTGCGCGTACTGGGTCCCGAAGGCGAGCAGCTGGGCATCATGGACACCCGTGACGCCATCCGCCGCGCTGAAGAGGACGGTCTCGACCTCGTCGAAATCCAGCCGAACGGCGATCCGCCGGTCTGCAAGATCATGGATTTCGGCAAGTTTAAGTTCGAAGCCCAGAAGAAGGCCTCGGCTGCCAAGAAGAAGCAGAAGCAGGTCGAAATCAAGGAAGTGAAGTTCCGTCCGGTCACGGATACGGGCGATTACGACATCAAGCTGCGCAAGATGCGCGAGTTCCTTGAGGAAGGCGACAAGGTCAAGGTCACGATCCGCTTCCGCGGCCGTGAAATGTCCCACCAGGACCTCGGCCAGAACCTGGCCCGCAAGATCCAGGTGGACATCGGCGAAGACGGCGTGGTGGAGTCCTTCCCCCGTCTTGAAGGCCGCCAGATGGTCATGATGATCGGTCCGAAGAAGAAGATCTGATCCGGAGAAGGCGCCCCAGGGCGCCTTTTTTCCGTCGGGGCTCTGTAGGAGCGCGCCCGCGCGCGAATAAGGCTGGCCCCAGGCCATGGTTCCTCCGTTTGCCTCTTACACCTTCCCTGGATGGCCTTTGTAGGGTGCTGCACGCCCATTCGCGCGCAGGCGCGCTCCTACACAAGGGGCTGATTTCCGTGTATCATCGCCGGCTCGGCCCGTATGGATGGGCCGTGAACCGTCCCCGGCAGGAAGGAAAGCGCAGGTCCCCAGGGCCCGCCGCCGGATCAGTCAGAAACCTGAAAAGGGAGCACTCCGATGCCCAAGATCAAGACCAACCGGGCGGCTGCGAAGCGTTTTCGCAAGACCGCATCGGGTAAGTTCAAGGCCGGTCACGCCTTCAAGTCGCACATCCTGACCAAGAAGTCGACCAAGCGTAAGCGCGGCCTGCGCGCTCCCAACCACGTCAAGCCGTGCGACACCAAGGGTGTAGCTCGGATGTTGCCGTACCTCTAAGGGAGACAAGAAATGGCTCGTGTTAAGCGCGGTGTTACCGCCCGTCGTCGTCACAAGAAGATCATTGGCCGTGCCAAGGGCTATTACAACGCCCGCCGCAAGGTTTTCCGCGTAGCTAACCAGGCCGTCATCAAGGCCGGTCAGTACGCGTACATCGGCCGCAAGCAGCGCAAGCGTCAGTTCCGCGCCCTGTGGATCGTCCGTATCAACGCAGCAGCCCGCCAGTTCGGCCTGTCGTACAGCCGCCTGATCAATGGCCTGGCCAAGGCCGAGATCGCCGTCGACCGCAAGGTCCTCGCCGACCTCGCCGTGCACGACATCAAGGCGTTTGGCGTGATCGCAGAGAAGGCCAAGGCCAGTCTGGCTGCGTAATCCGCTTTACCACGCGCGGTAGTCCTATCGCGCGAAGATGGATGACGTGGGGAGAAGGCTTGCCTTCTCCCCACATTTTTTTGTGGACCTGAAAAAAATCAGGAAGACCGATGGAATCGATCGAGCATATCGACGCCTCCCTGCGCGACATCGAGTCGGCAGCCTCCCTCGAGGCGCTGGATGCCGTGCGTGTCGCCCTGCTGGGCAAGAACGGTGCGGTGACCGCAGCCCTCAAGGCCCTGGGCCAGCTCTCCGGCGAAGAGCGCAAGTCGCGCGGCGCCGAAGTGAACCGGGTCAAGGAGCGCCTCACCGACGCGATCGGCGCCCGCAAGCAGGCGCTGGAACAGGCCGAGCTCGACCGCCGCCTGGCCTCCGAACGCATCGACGTGACCCTGCCGGGCCGCGATGGCGAATACGGCGGCATCCACCCGATTACCCGTGCCCTCGAGCGCATCTCCGACATCTTTGGCCGCCTGGGTTACCAGCGCGCCGATGGCCCCGAGATCGAAGACGACTGGCACAACTTCGAAGCCCTCAACTTCCCGCCGCACCACCCCGCGCGCGCGATGCACGACACCTTCTACTTCGGTGACGGCCGCCTGCTGCGCACGCATACCTCGCCGGTGCAGATCCGCTCGATGCAGGGGCGCCAGCCGCCGATCCGCATCATCGCCCCGGGCAAGGTCTATCGCAGCGACTCGGACCAGACCCACTCGCCGATGTTCCACCAGATCGAAGGCCTGCTGGTCGACGAGACCTCGAGCTTCGCCGACCTGAAGGGCACGCTGGCCGAGTTCATCCGTGCCTTCTTCGAGCGCGATTTCGAGATGCGCTTCCGGCCCAGCTATTTCCCCTTCACCGAGCCCTCGGCCGAAGTGGATATCCGCTGGGACGCCGAAGACGGCAGCACGCGCTGGCTGGAAGTGCTCGGTTGCGGCATGGTCCATCCGACCGTGCTGGCGAACTGCGGCATCGACCCGGAGCGCTACACCGGTTTTGCCTTTGGCCTGGGCGTGGAGCGTTTCGCCATGCTGCGTTACGGCGTGAGCGACCTGCGCGCGTTCTTCGAGAACGACATGCGCTTCCTGCGCCAGTTCGCCTGAGCTTCGCCGACCCCAACGCTTACGAGTCGCCTACATGAAATTCTCCGAAAACTGGCTGCGCGAACTGGTGGACGTCGACGCGGACCGCGCGGCCCTGGTGCATGCGCTGACGATGTCCGGCCTGGAAGTCGAGGACGTCACGCCGCTGGGCGATGGCCTGGACGGCGTGGTCGTCGCTGAAATCGTCGAAGCCAGCAAACATCCCGAAGCCGACCGCCTGCAGGTGTGCAAGGTCGATGCAGGGCAGGGCGAGCTGGTCCAGATCGTCTGTGGCGCGCCCAATGCCCGCGTCGGCATTCGCGTGCCGCTGGCCACGGTGGGTGCGAACCTGCCCGGCGGCATCCAGATCAAGGCCGCGAAGCTGCGCGGCGTCGAGTCGTTCGGCATGCTCTGCTCCGCGAAGGAGCTGGGCATCGATGCCGATGCCTCCGGCCTGCTCGAACTGCCCGCCGATGCCCCCGTCGGCACCCCGCTTGCCGACTACCTCGGCCTGCCGGACGCCAGCATTGAGCTGAAGATCACCCCGAACCGTCCCGACGTGCTCGGCCTGCATGGCCTGGCCCATGACGTCGCGGCCCTGTTCGGTAGCCATGTGCGCGCCGTCGGCGGCAGCGCCGTGGCCGTCACCGGCAGCGCGACGCGCGCGGTGCGCCTGGAAGCCGGTGCCGATGCGCCGCGCTACCTCGGCCGCGTCATCGAAGGCGTGGACACCACCGCAAAGACGCCGCTGTGGATGGCCGAACGCCTGCGCCGCGCCGGCCTGCGCCCGATCAGCCCGGTCGTCGACGTCACCAACTACGTGATGATGGAACTGGGCCAGCCGCTGCACGCGTTCGACAACGACCAGCTCAGCGGCAGCATCGTCGTTCGCCACGCGGGCCAGGGCGAAGTGCTCAAACTGCTCGATGGCAGCGAGGCAAAGCTCGATCCGTCCTTCGTCGTCATCGCCGACGAGGGCAAGGGCCTGGCGGTGGCCGGTGTCATGGGCGGTTTCGATTCCCGCGTGACCGATGCCACCCGCAACGTGTTCCTGGAGGCGGCGCACTTCGCGCCGGCCGCCATCATGGGCCGTGCCCGCAAGCTCGGCATGCACACCGATGCATCGCATCGCTTCGAGCGCGGCGTGGACCCGGCCCTGCCGGCACGTGCGCTGGAACGCGCCACCGGGCTGCTGATCCAGATCGCCGGTGGCCAGGCCGGTCCGGTCACCGTGGCCGAGCGCCTGGACGACCTGCGTGACCATGCGCCGGTGCTGCTGCGCCATGCGCGCCTGCGCCGCGTGCTCGGCATCGATGTCGCCGCCGCCGAAGTCACCCGCATCTTCACCGCGCTGGGCATGGGCGTCGAAGAGGTCGCCGACGGCTGGCGGGTCACCCCGCCGAGCAGTCGCTTCGACATCGAGCGCGAGGAAGACCTGATCGAAGAGGTCGCCCGCATCCACGGCTACGAGCGCATCCCGACCACCACCCCGGCCGGCAAGATCGCCCTGGAGCCGGTGGCCGAGGCGCGCCTGCCGGAGATGGCCCTGCGCGACCAGATCGCGGCCCGTGGCTACTTCGAGGCCGTGACCCTGTCCTTCGTCAATGCCGACCTGCTCAAGACCTGGCAGCTCGACCATGCATGGGTCCCGCTGGCCAACCCGCTGTCGGCCGACCTGGCGGTGATGCGCACCTCGCTGCTCCCGGGCCTGGTCGACGCCCTCCGTCACAACCGCGCCCGCCAGCAGGAGCGCGTGCGCCTGTTCGAAGTGGCGCGCAGCTTCCATGCCACCGGCGGTGCCCCGGACGAAATCGGCCGCGTCGCCCTGGTCGCGTCGGGCAATGCCCGTGCCGAGCAGTGGGGCGATGCCTCCCGCGCGGTCGACTTCTTCGACCTCAAGGGCGACCTCGACGCGCTGGTCGCCCACACGGGTGAGCCGCAGCGCTGGTCGGTCGACGCACAGGATCTTCCGGCCTGGCTGCATCCGGGCCGCGGCGCCCGCGTGCTGCGCGACGGCCAGCCGGCCGGCTTCCTGGGTGCGCTGCACCCGGCGCTGGCCAAAGCGCTGGACCTCGGCCCGGACGTCCACGTGATGGAGCTGGCGCTGGAGCTGATCCTCGCCCGCCGGATGCCCAGTGCCACCCGCGTGGCGCGGTTCCCGGCCGTTCGCCGCGACATCGCCATGGATCTTCCCGAGGACGTGGCCTGGGCCAGCGTGGAGGGCGCCGTGCGCGCCGCGCTGGGCGAGGTGCTCAAGGAGGTGAGGCTGTTCGACCGGTATGTCGGCAAGGGAGTCGACGAAGGACGAAAGAGTCTCGCTATGGGCTTGATTTTACAGGACGCTTCACGCACCCTTACCGACGACGATGCCGACGCTCGCGTGGCAGAAGCGGTGAAAGCATTGGAGCAGACATGCAAGGCGAGATTGCGAGGATAAGATGGCGCTGACCAAGGCGGAAATGGCCGAGCGGCTTTTCCTCGACGTGGGCCTCAACAAGCGTGAGGCCAAGGAATTCGTGGACGCGTATTTCGAGGTCGTGCGCGAGGCCCTCGAGAAAGGCGAGCAGGTGAAATTGTCGGGCTTCGGCAACTTCGACCTGCGACAGAAGAATCAGCGGCCCGGTCGTAATCCGAAGACCGGCGAAGAAATCCCCATCTCGGCCCGGCGGGTTGTCACCTTCCGTCCTGGCCAGAAACTCAAGGTAAGAGTCGAGGGCTATGCTGGATCCAGGGAATAACACCGAACTTCCGGCTATCCCGGCGAAGCGCTACTTCACCATTGGTGAAGTGAGCGAGCTTTGCGGCGTCAAGCCGCATGTCCTTCGCTACTGGGAGCAGGAATTCCCGGCCCTCAAGCCCGTCAAGCGCCGTGGCAACCGCCGCTACTACCAGCGCCACGACGTGCTCATGATCCGCCAGATCCGCTCGCTGCTGTACGACGAAGGCTTCACCATCACCGGCGCCCGCGCCCGGCTGGAGGGCCCCCAGGCCCGCATCGAAGCCACCATGTCGCACCAGATCGTGCGCCAGGTCCGCCTGGAACTGGAAGAAGTGCTTACGCTGCTGCGCCGCTGATCCTGCTTCCGCAGGCCGGGGCGAAGCTGCTACAATCGTTTGCTTGTCGGGGTGTAGCGCAGCCTGGTAGCGCACTACGCTGGGGGTGTAGTGGTCGCGAGTTCGAATCTCGCCACCCCGACCATTATTCGAAGAAGGCGTCCCAATGGGGCGCCTTTTTTTATGCCTCGCGGGTCGCCCGCGCGCTCAGCGGCGGGTGATCCGGTAGATCGCCGTCGCATGGGCGGGCAGGGTGACCGTGAGCGAACCATCGCCGTCGACCTGTGCGTGGGCCCACAGGTCACGCACGTGGTACGTGCCCGCGGCGAGCCCGATCTCGCTCGTGGCTACCCTCGCGTCCACGGGCTTGCCCGTCTCGTTGAACACGACCACGGCCTTGCTGCCGTCCTTCATCGGTTTGACGATGACGTGCACGCCGCCGGCGTCGCGGACCTGCTTGCCCTGCATGCCGAGGGGGTCTTGGTCGACAGCGATCACTTCCTTGTTGAGCAGGATCTGCAGGGCTGCCGGCTTGATCGTGCGCAGGTCGGTGCCGATCAGCAGGGGAGACGCCATGATCGACCACAGGCTGAAATGGCTGCGGTACTCGACGTCGGTCATGCCGCCGTTGCCGACCTCGAGCATGTCCGGGTCGTTCCAGTGGCCCGGGCTGGCGTAGGCGTCGAGCACGACGTTCTGCCTGAAGATCTTCAGCATCGACTCGTAGGTGTCGGTGATGTCGCCGGTGGTCCGCCAGGACTGGGCCATCACCGGCGCCTTTGCCGCCCACAGCCAGGGCTTGTTCTCGCCCCACTCGCACAGGCTGTAGAAGATCGGCCGCCCAGTCGCGCGCAGGGCCTCGGCCATGGCGGTATAACGCTGCTTCGCGTCGACCTTCTCGTTGTGGCAGTTATCGTATTTGAGGTAATCCACGCCCCAGGCCGCGAGCGAGGCGGCGTCCTGCTTCTCGTGGCCGAGGCCGCCCGGGAAGCCACGATTTTCCTGCAGTGGCTCGCAGGTCGAGGTGCCCGCGCTGGAGTAGACGCCGAACTTCAGGCCGCGTGAGTGGATGTAGTCGGCGAGCGCCTTCATCCCGCTGGGGAAGCGCTTCGGATTCGGCTGCAGGCTGCCGTCGGCGCCGCGCTGCCAGTTGGCCCAGCAGTCGTCCACGTTGACGTAGGTGTAGCCCGCGTCCTTCAGGCCGAGGCTGGCGAACTTGTCGGCGATCCCGCGGATCATCGCCTCGTCGAACTCGTCGCGGCAGTGCGTAGAGTTCCAGTTGTTGAAGCCCATCTGCGGCGTCGCCCCGGCAGGCGCATCGGTTGCGGAGGCGATGGTGGAAAGCAGGGCAAGGCCGAAGGCTACGAAACAGATCAGGCGGGCACGCACGAGGTTCATGGGGCGAGGGTTCCTTGCACCGGGAAGGGTGGGCCGCGGGTGCCCGCGTCAGCATGGTTCCTTTAGCACGGCCGGGTGTGTGACGACCATCCCATGCGCGGGTAGTGGCGCGACGATGCCCCGGCGATCTAAGCTCGGACCCGCTGGCGCCTGCATGGGCGCACAGGGGGCTAACGGACCAACCACCCAACGACGCCAAGGGTCGTGCGTCGTCGCATGCGTCCGGACCAGGGAAAGAGGAGTGAGCATGTCTCGCAGGTCGGATTTTTCGGATAATCGTTTGTGGCCGACGTTCGGCAATCGCGCCGACGCCCAGCAGGCCATGAAGGGCGGGGTGATCGCCGCCGCCTTCGTCGCGGTCGTCAATATCGGCATCGGTGCATGGATCCTCCTCTCCGGTCCAGGCCATGCCGCGCCTCTCGGTGCGTCCGGTTCGGTGGTGGTCGACGGCACCATCTTCGCCGTGCTCGGCGTGTTCCTTTATCGCCATTCGCTGGTCGCGGCGTGGATCTCCCTGATCCTTTTCACTTTCGAGAAGATCTGGCAGTGGACCACCCAGCCCAACGCGCTGTTCGGCGTCATCGTGGGCATCCTGCTCTGGCTGGCATTCCTGCATGCCCTGCGCGGCGCGATGGCCCTGCGGCAGTTCGAACGGGCCGCGCTGGAGCCGCCCGCGTTTACGGAAATGCCCTGATTCCACGTTCCCAGCGCTTCGCTGGCCGCGTCATCCTGGTGCTGTGCATCGCCGGGATGGTCGCGGCGTGTGGCAAGTCGCCGCCCGCCGCGGGCGTGCCTCGCGCCGCGCCGCCGTCGGCATCCGCCACGCCTGTGGCGTCGGGCTCGCTGGCACTGGTGTCCCTGGAGATCAGGGACGAATGGAGGGGCCTGGGCATCGACGTGCCGGACACCGCCACGTGGCGCGTGACCCGGGAAGGCGATGGCTACCGGATGCGTGGCACCGCTGGGATCTCCTATAAGCACGAGGTCACGACCCGCGTCGATGCGCCGGTGCCCGTGGCACGGGTGGAAGCGCTCGCCACGGCGCTACGTGCGCCCCTGCTGGAAAGTGTCGACCTTGCGGCCGTGAACATCGACGCCGGCCGGATGCAGGCATGGCTTGATGGCAAGGAAGCCGAGCTCTTGCCACGCGCGACCACGGACGATTTTCGCCAGCGCATCCGCGCGTGGCGCGATGGGTTTCGCAACCCCGCGGTACTTCGCGCCGCCGTGAGCCGCGGCTTCCCTGGCTTCGCCATCGATGACCAGCCCTTCGTCACCGTGTCGGCGACCTTCGCCGACGGTCGCCGAGTGAGCTATCGCTCGACCTCGGGCATGCAGTGGCTGCTACCGTGGGAAAATGCGGACAAGCTGCCCACCTTCGACACGGCGCTACCGGTCGCCGTGGGCAACCTCCTGCCGGAAGGTTCGCCTAACCGAAGCCGGTTCATGGACATGGCCAAACCACCGGGCGGTGACAGTTACATCGCCAGCGGCGTCCGCGAGGAGCTTGGCGCCTTGCGTGCCGAGGCCGAGGCGCCGGAAGCGGTGGCCGACCTTCGCACGGCGTTCCGCCTCGACAACCTCATCGCTTTTGCAAACCCGCCCGATGCTTTCCTTCGTGCCGATCTCCGGGCGAAGGACACCACCGGCAAGTTCGCGCTGGGCGTGCGAATTCCCCTGCACAGCGGCAGGATCGACCCGGCCGACATGGCCGAGGTGGGTCGGCGCTGGGCGACGATGACGGCCAGCGACGCGCTGCAGCGAGCGGCCGGCAAGAGCGAGGTCCGCGTTTTCAGGGCGTTCTACACGCCGACCGAGCGACCGGGCGCCTCCGACGGCGACGAAATCGCCGATCGCGCCTTGTTCGTCGAGCAGATGCACGCGATGGGCAAACTGAAGAACGTGCAGCCGGATTCACCGCTGCTTGCCCATGCCTTCGTTGTCATGGAAGGGCATAAGCGAGCCTGGATGATCCTCGCCGACGGCCGCAGCGTGCTCTGGCAGGCCTTCACCGCGCCGGGCGGTCGCGCGCGCTCGTGTGCTGTCCTCCCCAGCGAAAGCCAGGCGATCAGCCCACCCACGGCCTGGTGCGTGGGCGACGGGGCCTGACCCTGCCATCGCCTGCGCGACAGGACGGGCATTCAAGCCCGGCACGCGCCAGCCGATAAATAATGGTGAGACACTCAGTGGCATGGCCGGGGGGCCGTGGGGGTTAGCGATGTCAGGTGGGGACGCAGGGCGGCTGGCGCGAGATGCGCTGGCCGTGGCGCGGGCGCGGGTGGCCCGGCATAAACAGATCGATCCATTCTTCCTGGACCTTTCGCTGGGAGACCTCGCCGCGGGCGCGTGTTCGGTCAGCGGTCATGCCGTGGCGGACATCGGGCTGGTCGATGCCACCGGCTTCTTTATCCCGGCGCCGTGCCAGGCGGTGCTGCGTGGGTGCGAGATCCCCAGCATCGTGCAGAAGCTGTTCCTCAGCCCGGCGGGCATGCGCGGCCGCTATGACCATGCCGCGCTGCGCCGCAGCCTGCCCGAGAGTGTCATGTGGCTGATGGAAAATGTTCGTGGCGAAAAGGGCGGTGCGCCCCGGATTTACGTCACTATTGCGGATGGCTGCGAGGCGCTGGCCGAGGCTCCCGAGGAAACCCTCGCGATCCTCGAGATGCTGGCCGGTTTGCCGCTCGAAGGCGTCGCATTGGCGGAACACGTACTGGAATCACCGGATCACTGACATGAGCATCGACGACGCCATCCTTGCCGAAGACATCGGCGTCTACAGAACCCTGCTGGAGTCGACCCGGGCCATTCCCTGGAAGATCGACTGGGCCACGCTGCGCTTTGCCTACATCGGCCCGCAGATCGAAGAACTGCTCGGCTGGTCGCCGCAATCCTGGCAGACCGTGCAGGACTGGGCCGATCGCATGCACCCGGAAGACCGCGAGTGGGTCTTCAATTTCTGCGTCGCGCAGTCGCAGGCGGGCATCGACCACGAAGCGGACTACCGCGCGCTGCGCAAGGACGGTGAGTTCGTCTGGATCCGCGACGTGGTGCACGTGGTGCGCAACGACGATGGCACGCCGAACGCGCTGATCGGTTTCATGTTCGATATCAGCGAGCGCAAGCGCACCGAGGAAAAGCTGCTCGACATGCAGCGCGAACTCGAAGAACTCTCGTTCAAGGATGGCCTCACCGGAGTCGCCAACCGTCGCCGTTTCGACATGGTGATGGAAGCGCGCTGGCGCGACGCGCGGGCGCTGCGCCAGTCGTTGTCCGTGGTCGTGCTCGATATCGATTACTTCAAGCAATACAACGATTGCTACGGCCACCTGGAAGGCGACGAGTGCCTGAAGCGGGTGGCCAGTGCGTTGTCGGGCATCGTCCGTGGCAGCGACGACCTGCTTTGCCGTTTCGGCGGCGAAGAGTTCGTCTTGCTGTTGCCGAACACCGACGAAGCCACGGCCATGGCGCTGGCCTGGCGCTGCCTGGATCTCGTCGACAAGGCGCTGATCCCGCACGCCGGCTCGGGCACCGGCAAGCGCCTGACCCTGAGTGCCGGCGTGAACACGCTGGTGCCGAAGGATGACGACGACGTGTTGGGCTTCCTCAGCCGTGCCGACCGGCGTCTGTACATGGCGAAGGAACGCGGCCGCCATCGCGTGGTGGCCGAGGGCGCCTGAGCGGCGCCCCCGGGGTAACACGACGGCGGTTACGGGCTGGGCGGCGCTGCGGCGGCGGTGGCGTTTGCCGGTGCCGCCTTCGCGCCCGGCACCTCGGTGCCACGCGACGCGTCTGCCAGTCGCGCCTTCATGTCGTCATCGCTGGTCTTGTCGCGCAGGCCGTAGCCCAGCGTATACACATGGCTCGCCGACTGCGGCTGGGCCGGATCGTAGACACGGGTGATCAGGCGCCACTCGTCGGATTCATACGGCTTGCCGTCGCGGGGATGCGCGTGTTTCACCACGTCGTTCCAGACATCGTTGGCGGCTTGCGACGAATCATCGAAGGGACGTTCGTACCTGTCGAGGTAAACCACCGCGTTGGGTGAATCCTCCTGGCTTAGCGCCAGGCGTTCGACATGCAGCTCGGCCTTGCCGTCTTCCATCGTCCAGCCGCTGGCCATCGCCACGTCGGTGCGCGTGCCGGCAGGCACCAGGCTGGCGGGCCAGCGGGCGCGCAGGCCGTCGATGGCCAGTGTCACACCCTGGCCATCGTGGCCCAGCGTGGCGTTCTTCAGCACGGACGCGGGTGCGCCATGGGCCAGGAAGGCCTGCCACTGGGCGAGCGTGCCGGTGTAGGCGACGTCTTCCATGTCCGTCATCAGCCGCATCTGCAACGCGTGCTCGAATTTATCCTTGGCCATCGACACCTTCAGCATGCCCACCGCGCCGTCGGGGACGGGCGTGGTCACCATGAGCAGGTACGCATTGAGGAAGGGCACGCTGAACGCGTCGGCGTGCCAGGTGCGGCCCAGCCGGTCAGTAAAGGTCTCCGTCGAGGCGGGGTCGCCGAGGGAGGTGACCTTGATCCGCTCCTGGCCCACCTTACGGGTGACGAAACCCAGGGTCAGGAAGGGGTCCATGACGGCGCGGCCACCGGTGATCGCCGGTGCGTCGGCCTCGGAGTGGATATGCCACAGCACGACGTCGTTCTGCGCGGTGTGGTCGATATAGCCCTTGTTCGACAGCGGCGAGCGCTCGGCACTGTCGTCCGCCGGACGAACCCAGGTGCCGGCGCTGTCCTGGCTGATCAGCGCCGGGGTGCTACCCGTCCAGGCAATGCGGGTGAGCAGGTCGTGCGATTTGACGCCCTGCGGATAAAGCGTAGCGGCGCGTTCCTTCAACCACGCCTGCGATTCCTTCGCCAGCGAGGTATCGACCATCGTGGCGAGGCGGGTGTTGAAGGCCGCCTGGGTCAGCGGTAGCGCGACGCTGTCGTGCAGGCGCGAGTGGCGGGTTTCCGTGCTGTAGGCCACGCCGAAATCCTGCGGCAGGTCCACCACGGCTTCCTTGTCCGAGGCATCCAGCACGTAATGGATGGGCAGCGCGTAGTTCAGGTTTTCACTGGGCGACTTGCGCAGGACGACGCCGATGACCTTGCCCTTCTCATCGATCAGCGGGCCGCCGCTGTTGCCCGGCGACGCCGGCGCCGAGAAGCGGATCCACTTCCAGCGGCCATCCACTTCCTCGGGCGTGTCGGAGGTGTACAGGCCATCGCGCAGGACGACGCCCGTGCCAAGTGCATTGCCCACGGCGAACACGCTCTCGTTGGTGCCCGGGGACGCTTCTACCTCGAGCGGTTGCACCCTGGGTGGCTGGACCAGGCTGAACTCGACGAAATCCTGCTGCGGTGAGAAGCGCAGCACCTTGTCCACGGCGTACACGTGGCCCTGTTCGTCGCGTAGCGAAAGCGGGCCCCGCAGGCTGCCGATGCCGTCGGCAAACACGTGCAGGGCAGTCACGAAGCGGTTGTCGCCGATGGCGAAGGCGGTGCCGATGGACGCGTACTTGTCGGTGCGCTCCTGATACGGCATCTGGTCGAGCGGCAGTGGCTTTTCGTACACCACCTTGCTGTCGTCGGCCCGTGCCGAGACCACCTCGAAGGTGGCGGCCCGGACGCGCGGCAGCAGCGCCGCATCAAGGGTGGCGGCCGCCGCCGTGGTGCCGGCGCAGGCCAGGCCGATCGCGGCCGCGATCGTCCATTTCGCAAGAACTGCCATGTTCATTTCCCCTGGTTGGTCGCTACAGCGTACGCGACCAGGCAGGGAGAATTGAAGATGCCGGATGGCGGGGCGGAGGCCGACTCAGTACAGGACGCGGGCGCGCGGGGTCCGGTTGAAGCAGGACGATGCTCAGGTCAAGGCGCGTCGGGCAACCGCGTGGCGCTGCGTGCCTCGTGCAGCCTCGCCCGCATGTCCTCGTCGCTCGGCTGGGCCTTCTGCGCATAGCTGATGACGTACGCGTGCTGTGCGGCGTCCGGATGTGCCGGATCGTAGACTTCGCTGACGATGCGCCAGTCGTCGTGGTTGTACGGCTGGCCATCATGCGGGTGCGCGTGCTTCATCAGGTCGGCCCAGCGCGAGAGTGCCTCCTGCGGCGAATCCTCGGCCGCGCGCTCTAAGCGGTCGATGTACACCGTCGCGTTGGGGGCGTCCTCCTCCAACAGGCCCAGCCGCCGTGCGTGGATGGCCGCGTTGCCGTTCTCGACGGTCCACGACGACGCCACGGTGACCTGGGTGCGCGGATTGAGCGGCACCAGAGTCGCCGGCCAGCGTGCCTGCAGGCCATCGGTCGCCAGTGTCGCAACCTTGCCGTCGCTGCCGATCGACGTGTCGCGTAGCGCGGTGGGCAGCGCACCGGCGCTGGTGAAGGCTTTCCACTGGGCGAGCGTGCCGTGGTACGCGATGTCTTCCATGTCCGCCATCAGGCGCAGCTGGTCGGTGATCTGCATGCGCTCGCGGGCGCGACCGAAGCGCAGCATGCCGACCGCGCCCTCGGGCGTCGGCGTCGTCGCGATCACGATGCACCCATCGATGAAGGGCACGGCGAAGGTGTCCACGTGCCAGCTGCGCCCCAGCCGGTCGGTGAACGGTTCGCTGGCGATAGCCTCGCCCAGCGAGGTGATGCGGACCTTCTCCTGGCCGACGCTGCGGGTGATGTTGCCGCGCGAGAGCAGTTGCTCGATCACCGGGCGGCCGCCCTGGCCCAGGCCCGGCTGGTCGGCCTCGGAATGGATGTGCCAGAGCACCGTGTCGGCGATGCCGGCTTGCTCGATGTAACCCTTGTTCGCGGTGGGCGAGCGGTCGTGGCGCAGGTCGGTGCGGATCCACGTGCCGTCGTCGCCTTCCCTGGTCACCGCGGGCAGGCTCTGCGTCCATGGGCCCTTCGCGAGCAGGTCGTGCGACGCATTGCCGAGCGGGAACAGCGTCGCGGCGTGGTCGTGCTGCCAGGCGCGCGTTTCATCGGCACTGGCTTTGTTGAACAGGGTGGACAGGCGCTGGTTGAACGCGGCGTAGCCCAGCGGCAGGGCGACGGTGTCGCGCAGGCGATTGCTGCGGGTGTCGCGGGCGAACGCTACGCTAAAGTGCTGCGGTAGGTCGATGCTGGCCTCGTGGTCGGAAGCATCGAGCACGCGCGAGATCGGCAGGGCGTAGTTGAGGTTCTCGTTCGCCGACTTGCGCAGGACCACGCCGATCACCTTGCCCTGGTCGTCGATGAGCGGGCCGCCGCTGTTGCCGGGCGATGCCGGTGCGGAGAAGCGCATCCATTTCCAGCGGCCGTCGAGCTCTTCGGGGGTGTCGGAGGTGTACAGGCCATCGCGCAACACGACGCCGGTGCCCAGTGCATTGCCGACCGCGAATACCGTTTCGTTGACGGCCGGCGAGCGCTCTGCCTCAAGCGGCACGATCGCGGGTGCCTTTGCGAGACTGAACTCCACGAAATCTTCCTGCGGCGAGAAACGCAGCACCTTGTCGATGGCGAAGACGTGGCCCTGCTCGTCGCGCAGCATCAACGGGCCCTGCAGCGAGTCGATGCCTTCGAGGAACACATGGAACGCCGTGACGAAGCGTCCGTCACCGATGGCGAAGGCGGTGCCGAGCGAGCGGTAGTGGTCGGTGCGCTCTTGGTACGAGAGTTGGTCGACCGGCAGCGGTTTGTCGTAGACGACCTTGCTTTCGTCGGCCTTGGCGGCGACGACTTCAAAGGTCGCCGCGCGTACCTTTGGAAGGCGTGCCGCATCCAGCGTGGCGGCCTGCGCCGCCGTGGCCAGGCCCGTGCTGATGGCCAACGCCATCGTCCACTTCAACAGAACGGCCATGTTCGATTCCCTGTGATGGATTCACAGGGTATGCCACTTTCGCGTGTGAAATGAAGTGCAAATTCCTGCGATCAGTACAGCGCGCGTGCGCGCAACGTACCGTCGATGGCGGCCAGTTCGTTGCGCAGCGCCGCGGCATGCTCTTCGCTGGTGCTCACGTCGATCACCACGTAACCGACCTGGCCCGACGTCTGCAGGTACTGGCCGTCGATGTTCACCGCGGCGCGCGAAAACACGTCGTTGACCCGCGACAACACGCCCGGGATGTTCCGGTGGATGTGCAGCAGGCGGCGGCTGGTGGGGTGGCCCGGCAGCGATACTTCCGGGAAATTGATCGCCGAGAGCGTGCTGCCGTTGTCGCTGTAGCGAACCAGCTTGGACGCCACTTCGATGCCGATGTTCTCCTGTGCCTCGCCGGTGCTGCCGCCGACGTGCGGCGTGAGGATCACGTTGTCCATGCCGACCAGCGGCGACACGAACGGATCGTCGTTACCCTTGGGTTCGACCGGGAACACGTCGATGGCGGCGCCGGCAAGGTGCCTGGAACGCAGCGCGGCGGCCAGTGCGTCGATGTCGACGACGGTGCCACGCGACGCGTTTACCAGCATGCTGCCGGGCTTCATCCGCGCGATCTCGGCGGGGCCGATCATCAGCTTGGTCTGCGCGGTCTCGGGCACGTGCAACGTCACCACGTCGGCGCGCTCGAGCAGGTCGTCGAGGCTGGAGGCGGGCCTCGCGTTGCCGAGCGAGAGCTTGGCTTCGATGTCGTGGAAGATCACCCGCATGCCCAGCGATTCGGCGAGCACGCCAACCTGGGTGCCGATGTGGCCGTAGCCGACGATGCCCAGCACCTTGTCGCGCACTTCGAAACTACCGGCGGCGGATTTCGACCAGCCGCCCCGATGGCACTGCGCATTCTTTTCCGGAATCCGCCGCATCAGCATGATGGTTTCGGCGATGACCAGTTCGGCGACGCTGCGGGTGTTGGAATAGGGCGCGTTGAACACCGGCACGCCCAGCCGCTCGGCCTCGGTCGAATCGACCTGGTTGGTGCCGATGCAGAAGCAGCCGATGGCGATGAGGCGGCGGGCTTCGGCCAGTACCTCGGCGCTGAGGTGGGTCCGCGAGCGGATGCCCACGATGTGCGCGTCGGCGATGCGTTCGCGCAGTTCGTCCTCGGGCAACGACTTCTCGTGGAACTCGATCTGGGTGTAGCCGGCCTGGCGGAAGGTATCCAGCGCGCTGCGGCTGACGCCCTCCAGCAGCAGAACCTTGATGTCCTCTTTGGGGTACGACGTGCGCTTCATGGCCAGCCCGGTGTGCTTGCGAATCGAAACTCCACTATGCCAGAACGCTGCCCGGATGTTGCAGCGCAGTGGACGGCTGGCGGCCGCGCTGGCACCCTCGGGTGGACACCCTGGTGAGAGCCCCATGAGCGATCCGCGCCTGACCGACCTTGCCCGCCAGTTGCCTGGCCTGAAGCTGTCCACCGACCCCGGCGACCTGGAACATCACGGCCGCGACTGGACCCGGCGCTGGACGCCGGCGCCGCTCGCGATCGCCTATCCGGCCGACATCGCCGAGGTCCAGGGCATCGTTCGCTGGGCCAACGCGGCCGGCGTGGCCGTGGTGCCCTCCGGTGGCCGCACCGGCCTTTCCGGTGGTGCCGTGGCCGCCCATGGCGAGCTGGTGGTCAGCCTGGACCGGATGAACAGGGTGCTGGATTTCGATCCGGTGGATCGCACGCTGACCGTGCAGCCCGGCATCGCCCTTGAGGCGGTGCACAACGCTGCCCGCGAGCGTGGGCTGATCTACCCGGTGGACTTCGCTGCGCGTGGGTCGTGCCAGATCGGCGGGAACATCGCCACCAATGCCGGCGGGATCCGGGTGATCCGTTACGGCAACACGCGCCAGTGGATCGCCGGCCTCAAGGTGGTCACCGGCAGCGGCGAGTTGCTCGACCTCAACAAGTCCCTGGTGAAGAACGCGTCGGGCTACGACCTGCGCCATTTGTTCATCGGCTCGGAAGGCACGCTCGGCATCGTCGTGGAAGCGACCCTGCTGCTGGCCTCGCCACCGCCGCCGTCGCAGGTGATGCTGCTGGCGGTGCCGGCGATGGATGACCTGATGAAGGTCTTCGCGGAGGCCCGCCAACGCTTGCAGCTGGAAGCCTTTGAATTCTTCACCGACCTCGCGCTCGGCCACGTGCTCGCGCACGGCGGGCAGGCGCCGTTCGACGAGACCTATCCGTTCTACGTGGTCACCGAGTTCGACGCGGCCGACGAGAAGGCCGAGGCGGCGGCGCTGGCGTTTTTCGAGCAATGCCTGGCGAGCGGCTGGGTGGTGGATGGGGTGATCTCGTCGTCCGACGCCCAGGCGGCGGCGCTGTGGCGCTTGCGCGAGGGCATCACCGAGAGCCTGGCGAGGCACAAGCCCTACAAGAACGACGTTTCGGTACGCATTTCCCGCGTGCCGGCGTTCATGGCCGCGATGCAGGCCTTGCTGGCCGAGGGCTATCCGGATTTCGAGGTGGTCTGGTTCGGGCACATCGGCGACGGCAACCTGCATATCAACGTGCTGAAGCCCGAGGGGCTGGATTACCCGGTGTTCGTGGAGCAGTGCGAGCACGTGACCAGCTTGCTGGTGGACACGCTGGCAAGGCACGAGGGCTCGATTTCGGCGGAGCACGGGATCGGGCTGGTGAAGAAGCCGTGGCTGGGGAGCGTACGGTCGGAGGCGGAGATTGGCCTGATGCGGGGGATCAAGCGGGTGCTGGATCCGAATGGGGTGATGAATCCCGGCAAGTTGCTGTAGGCGGGGCGGGTGGGGCGGCGGTGGTAATCTTGGGGTCTTTCCCCTTTCCCCAAGGACACGCCCATGGCCCAGGACTCCCCGGACCTGTATCCCGCGATCGAGCCCTACGAGGTTGGCTCGCTCAAGGTCTCCGACCTGCACACCCTCTACTTCGAGCAGAGCGGCAACCCGAACGGCAAGCCGGTGGTGTTCCTGCACGGCGGCCCGGGTGGCGGTACCAATCCGCGCTGCCGGCGTTTCTTCGATCCGAAGAAGTATCGCATCGTGCTGTTCGACCAGCGCGGCTGCGGCAAGTCGACGCCGCACGCCGAACTCACCGACAACACCACGTGGGACCTGGTCGCCGACATCGAGCGCCTGCGCACCCACCTGGGCATCGACCAGTGGCAGGTGTTCGGCGGTTCGTGGGGCTCGACGCTCGCACTGGCCTATGCACAGACGCATCCGGCCCACGTGAGCGAGCTGGTCCTGCGCGGCATCTTCATGCTTCGCCGCAGCGAGCTGGAGTGGTTCTACCAGGGCGGCTGCGACCAGCTGTATCCGGACGCGTGGGAAACCTACCTGTCGGCGATCCCGCAGGCCGAGCACGGCGACCTGATCAGTGCCTACCATCGTCGCCTGACCAGCCCGGATGCGGCCACCCGCGTGGCTGCCGCGCGTGCGTGGTCGGTGTGGGAAGGTGCCACCAGCTATCTGTACCAGGACGAAGGCCACATCGCGTCGAGCGGTGAAGACGAGTTCGCGTTGGCGTTCGCACGTATCGAGTGCCACTACTTCGTCAACGCGGGCTTCTTCGAAGTCGACGGCCAGTTGCTGCGCGACGTGGGCAAGATCCGCCATATCCCGACGGTGATCGTGCAGGGCCGTTACGACGTGGTCTGCCCCGTGCGTAGCGCATGGGACCTGCACCGTGCGTTCCCGGAAGCGCAGTTGCGCATCGTGCAGGACGCTGGGCATTCGGCGTTCGAGCCGGGGATTACACGGGAGCTGGTTCGGGCTACGGATCAGTTTGGGCGGGTTTGACGCCCTTTGACGCCCTTTAGAGAAACGCCTTGGGGTGCGGCTGCGCGCGATGGGCTTGGATAGGCCTATCGCGCGCAGGCGCGCTCCTACAGGGGGGGTGCGTTAGAACAGGATCGAGGGGAGGGTCAGCAGGTCGACGACGAAGCCGTCGTGGTCGGACGAGCCGATCGCCTTCTTCACGCCGGTTTCCTTCGCCGAGTCGTCCAGCGTCTGCACCGGTGCGTCGAGGTTGCCGCGGCCGTATTCCATCTGCAGGAACAGGCCTCGTGCCACGGTGTTGAGCAGTGCATGGTCCAGCACCTGGTGGGTCGGCACCGAGCGCGGGGCCTGGCCCTGGATGTTGCCGAAGTTTTCGGTGAACAGGAACGAGTAGCGATCGTTCGAGGGCACCGAATCCACCGCATTCCACAGCGCCGGCTTGACGATGTTCTTGCCGAGCTTCAGCAGGTTCTGGCTGTCGTCGTACTTGCCCGAGACCAGGCCGACCACGTCGGTGAAGCCATCGCTGAACTGGTACGAGTTGAAGTCACCGACGACCATCACCGGCGTGAGCAGGTTCTTTCGGTCGGTCTGCAACGCCTGCACCTGCTTCGCCAGCGACTGGGCCTGGAGGAAGCGCTTCTGGCGGTCGCGATCGGCGGTGGTGCCGGTCTTGTCCACGTTCTGGCGCGCCTTCGGATGCACCGAGATGACGTTGATGCGCATGCGGCCGATGATCGACGGCACGTCGGCCGTGAGCAGCAGCGGCGGGTGGTCATGCAGGAACGACTGCGAGCCGCCATCGTCCCAGGTGGCATCGGCGTCGAGCTGGCGCACGTCCACCACGCGGACGCGGTCGGTACGCACGAGGAAGCCCACGTTGATGCCGCTCGGGTCATGGCCCGGCTGCAGGAACGCTTCGTACTGCGCCGGGTAGTCGTCACCCAGCTGCTTGGCCAGGCCCTGCAGCACGGCGAGGCTCTTGACCTCTTCCACCGAGAGGATGTCCGGCAGCTTCAGCACGCCGCCGATGTAGGCCGACAGGCGCTGGGTCTTCAGCTTGACTTCGTCTGCCGTCGGCTCGGTGCTGCCGCCGCTGCAGGTAAAGGTCGTGTTGAAGTCCGTGTCGCAGAAACGCTCGGTGTTCAGCGCACCCACGCGCACCGCGAAGAACGGCTTGTTGTCGACCGGGCGAGGCAGCGGGTTGGCTTTCTTGATGGTGATCTTGCTGGGGATGAAGGTGTACGCACCGAACGCGTACGAGATCACGCCTTCGGCCTTGAACGTGGTGCCGGCGTTGTACGGGGTGTTGACCGGCACGGCGCCGAAGTCGGCCGTGTTCATCTTCAGCACTTCCGGGTTACCCGACCAGTTCGGCAGGTTCACGCCATCGGGCACCGGCACGGTGTAACGCACGCCCGGCTTGCGCAGCGAACGCTGGCCGTTGGTGGTGATGTACACCTCGGCGAATGGCTCGTTGCTGAAGCGCAGGTTTCCGGTGGTGATCATGCCGTTGTCGATGCTGACGCGCATGCCGACGAAGCACTGGAAGTTGGTCGTGCCGCAGGACAGCGCGTTCGGATCGTTCGACGGCACCTTGTCGTTGAACGTCACCGCCGCCGGTAGGCGTGCGCCGTGCATGGTCGTGGTGATGGTGGCGTTCTTCAGTTCCGGCAGGCTGAAGTAGTTGTCGACGGTGGCTTCCACGTCGACCTGGTCGCCGGCCTTCACGGTCGGCGCCGTGCTGGTGAACACGTAGATACCGTTGGAGGTGAGCGCGTCGTTGTCCGCGCGGCTATCCGGCGTCTGCATGGTGAAGCCGGCCGGGCCGACCGCCGTGACGATGTTGGCCTTGGTTGCGACACGCTTGCCGAGCAGCGGCGAGACCTGGTCGTGGCCGGTGACCTGCCAGATCTCGGCGGCGACGGGGATCTCGTTGAGGATCGCGCCGACCGCGCTGGCCTTGGCCAGGGCGACGTTGCCCGAGGCGTTGCTCAGGTTGACCTTGAAGGCCTTGTCCGGGCCGGATGCCTTGGCGCCGTGCACGTTCACCGTAACGGTGGCCGTCGTCTGGCCCGCCGGGATGGTGACGTCCTGGTCGACGGCGTCGTAGTCGCCGGCCGCGACCGTCGCGGTGTCGTCCTGGGTGGCGGCATGCACGGTCACGTCGGCCGTGCCGACCTGGCTGAGCGTGACGGTGAACGGCATCGGCACGTCGGTGGCGTTGCGCAGGCTGGCCGAGCTGTCGGCGATGGACAGGCTCGGGCCCTGGGCAACGCAGGCGGACGCGCTGTTGTGCGGCGTGGTCGGAGCGACCTTGACCCAGTCGGCGGCGTTGTCGCCGGAGGACTGCGGCAGGTTGGCCGCGTTGGTCTTGCGGCCATAGCCCTGGTCGGTGTTGCTGCTGCCGAGGCTGGCCAGCGGCGTGCCCAGCTTGTAAGCGGAACCGGCGCTGAGGCCGACCTGGTCGATCACCGTGCCGGAGGCGTCGAGCAGGGCGAGGCCACCGTCGTCGGTCACGCCGGTGGTGTACTTCTGGTCGAAGGCCACGCTGCCCGAGTAACCCGACGCGGCGGTATTGGCCAGCAGCAGGTAGCAGCCCGGGGCCACGGTAATGCCTGCCGGGAAGGTAAAGCGGGTGCCGGTGGTGCCAGCCGAGTTCGACGCGTTGAGCTTGTAGCCCGTGACGTCCAGCGGGGCGGTGCCGGTGTTCTGCACCTCGACGAATTCGTCGTTACCGCCTGCGGGGCCGCGTACGCGGAACTGGGTGATGGAAAGATCCGCCGCCTGGAGCGACGAAACGGCCATGAGGCCGGCGAGCGCCGCCCACAGGGCACGCTGCTGTCTGGTCGAACGCATTCGATGTTCCCCTCGAGTCGTTGAGTTGTACGCGACCCGAGACGCCCGCAATCCCATGCGGCGCGCTCCCCCTGTCAGGCCCGTCGCAGGATTTTGCCGCACCTATATGACAGCCGAATGTGATCCACCGCCCGACTAATCCGCCTTCTGCTTGGTCCCGAAGATCTTGTCCCCCGCATCGCCCAGCCCCGGCAGGATGTAACCCAGCTCGTTCAGGTGGTCGTCGATGGAGGCGACGTAGATCTCGATATCCGGGTGGGCCGCCTCGATCCGCTTCAGCCCCTCCGGCGCGGCCACCAGGAACAGGCCCTTGATCCGCTTCGCGCCGGCCGCCTTGAGCATGTCCACCGTGGCGACCAGGGTGCCGGCCGTGGCCAGCATGGGGTCGACGATGATCGCGGTGCGCTCGTCCAGCCGGCCGCTGAGCTTCTCGTAGTACGCCACCGGCTGCAGGGTTTCCTCGTCACGCTGGAGGCCGACCACGCTGACCTTGGCCGCGGGGATCATTTCCAGCACGCCGCTGAGCATGCCCAGGCCCGCGCGCAGGATCGGCACGATGGTGACCTTCTTGCCCTTGATGTGGGTGACTTCCACCGGGCCGGCCCAGCCCTCGATCGTCTTGCACTCGGTTTCCATGTCGGCCGTGGCTTCGTAGGTGAGCAGGGCGGCGACTTCCGAGGCGAGCTCGCGGAACTCCTTGGTGCTGATCCCGGCGGCACGCATCAGGCCGAGCTTGTGCTGGATAAGGGGATGGCGGACTTCGACGATTTTCATGGGCGCATGCGTGGCTGGCTTCGATGCCGCATTTTCGCACGGACGGGGTGGCGGCTGCGCCGCCGTGTCATGGATTCGCGCTCAGGCACGCCCCCACAAACGTCACCCCGTCTGTAGGAGCGCGCCTGCGCGCGACCGAATACGCGCGACCGAACCTGCGCGCGACCCAACCCGCACGCGACCCAACCCGCACGCGACCCAACTCGCAACAACATCAACCCTTAAGACACGTACTCATGAACGTCTTCCGCTCATCGCCCTTCAGCGTCTTGGCGGACGCATCGGCGTTGCACTTCTTCATCTTGTCCTGCTGGGTCATCTTGGGCGCGGCGGCCGGCTGCTCGCCTTTCAGGCAGCTGGACATGAAGGCTTTGCGCTCGTCACCCTTTTTGCCGGTGGCCTGGGTGTTGCAGGTGGACATCCGCTGTTGCTGCGGTGTCAGGTCTTTCTTGGCCTGGGCCGCGAAGGCGGAACCGGCGAAAACGAAGAGGATGGAAACGGCAAGGACACGAAACTGCACGCGCATGGCGAACCCCTACGTGACGCCGGCCAACCCGGCGCGGGCCAGCTTACGCTTTTTCGTAAGAGCTACGCCAATCCACGGCGATGCACTTGTAGGAGCGCGCCTGCGCGCGATCGGCCTCGCGGAATGCCTGCGTGGTCGGGCATAACCATGGCGGGCGGGCACGACCATCGCGCGCAGGCAAAGCCATCGCGCGCAGGCAAAGCTATCGCGCGCAGGCGCGCTCCTACAAAAAACGGGGCGGGTTCGGCGGGGTTACGCGGCCTTTTCTTCCGCCCGGCGCGGGCCTTCCTTCAGGGCCTGGCGGACTTCATCGATGATGAGGTCGACCTCGGCGCTGGTGACGCGGAAGTGCGGGGTGAAGCGCAGCGAGTTGGCGCCGCCGTGGATCACGCCGATGCCGCGCTCGCGCATGTATTCCTCGGTGGAGCCTTCGCCGTAGCACTTGAATTCCGGGGCGAGCTCGCAGGAGAACAGCAGGCCGGTGCCCTGGACCTTGGTGATCAGCCCGCCGAGTTCGGTCTTCAGGCCTTCGAGCTTCTGCAGGAATTCCTTGCCACGCTCGCGGATGTTGGTGCGCACCTCGTCGGTGAGCTCGGCCATCGTCGCGATGGCGGTGTCCAGCGCGCGCGGGTTGGCGGTCATCGTGTTGCCGTAGATGCCCTTGCGGTAGAGGCCGGCGACGCGTTCGGACACGGCCAGCACCGACAGCGGGTACTGGCCGGCATTGAGCGCCTTGGAGAAGGTCTCCAGGTCCGGTGCGTCGAGCTTCTCGAAGCCCGGGTAATCGATGATCGACAGCACGCCGTGCGCACGCAGGCCGGCCTGGATCGAGTCGACCAGCAGCAGGGTGCCGTGCTCGCGGGTGAGTTCGCGCGCGGCGGCGTAGAACTCCGGCGTCAGGGCGCGGCCCGGGTCGCCTTCGCCCATCACCGGCTCGAGGAACATCGCTTCGATGAACCAGCCGTTGCGCTCGGCCTCGGCGAACGCGGCCTTCAGCGCGGCGACGTTGTACGGCTCCACGGTGATCAGCGTGTCTTCGTTACGGAAGCTGGCCAGGTGCTGCTGGTAGTTGCGGCGCGACGAATCCGAGTAGATCGCCGGGCGTTCGGTGCGGCCGTGGAAGGCGCCCTTCACCGCGAGGCGCTTGATCGTGCGGCCGGCGTGGCGTGCACCCGGGTCGGTCATGATGCGAGCGTTGACGTCGGCGATGCGGCCGGCGAGGGTCACCGACTCCGAGCCGGAGTTGAGGCACAGGAAGTGCGAGTACGGGCTGCCGCCGCGGGTGTGGCCGAGCTCCTTGCGCAGGGCCGCGCACAGGCGGACCTGCGAGACGTTCGCGGTCATCACGTTGGCCATGACCTGCGGGCGCGACATGGCCTCGAGGATGTGCTGCGGGTTGTGGCCGAAGCCGAGCATGCCGTAGCCGCCATCGTCATGCAGCACCGCGCCCTTCAGCGTCACCACCCAAGGCCCGCGCGCCGCCGCGGGCACGTAGGGGTTCACGCCGTCATCGGGGTAGAAGTTCACCAGGCCGCACTGCAGGTGATGGATCTGCGCGTCTTCATCCATGCGCAGGAAGTCGCCCATCTCCGCACGCAGCGCCTGGTGATAGACGATGGCTTCGTCGATGGCGCGGCGCAGGTCCGCGTCGTGGGCTGCGAAACGCTCGATGGTGGCGTCGGGCAGGCCGGTGGTGCGGGCCTTGCCGCCGAAGTCGCGCATCTCGCGCAGGGTGCCGATGACGTCCATTACCTTTCCTCGCCAAACTTTACGTTGCGGTGTGCCGGTGTGTCGCGCGCGAACGCGCCCCTACAGGTCTCGGATATATCCCTAACTAGTTATGTTTAAAGGGATTATTGGCCGAGCATAACATGCGGTTTTTTGCCCCGTAACCCCCGGGTGACGCTTGTCACATCCGCACAATGACGCAAGCGACTGCCGCCAATGGGTTGCGACCGAATATGGTGCGACGCAAGGGAGGACACCATGAACAACGACACCTGCATCGCCCGCCTCGACGGCGTCCACAAGCGTTACGGCGCCGTTACGGCACTCGACGGCATCGACCTGCAAATCCACCGCGGCGAGCTGCTCGCCCTGCTCGGGCCGAACGGCGCGGGCAAGACCACCAGCATCGGCCTGCTGCTCGGCCTGAACCGGGCGGACAGCGGCCAGGTCAGCCTGTTCGGCCGGGATCCCCAGGACATCGAGGCCCGCCGCCGCATCGGCGTGATGCTGCAAACGGCTAACCTGCCGCCCACCCTCAAGGTGCGCGAGCTGATCCGGCTCACCGCCAGCTACTACCCGCAGCCGCGCTCGGTGGCCGAGTGCGCGACCCTCGCCGGCATCACCGACCTGCTCGAACGCCGCTACGTCGCCCTCTCCGGCGGCCAGCAACGCCGGGTGCAGTTCGCGATGGCGATGGCCGGCAACCCGGAACTGCTGTTCCTGGACGAACCCACCACCGGCCTCGACGTCTCGGCGCGCCAGGCCCTGTGGTCGGCGATCCGCGGGCTGATCTCGCGCGGTGCATCCGTGGTCCTGACCACGCATTACCTCGAAGAAGCCGAGGCACTGGCCGACCGGGTCTGCGTGATCGCGAAGGGCAGGGTGGTGTCGGAAGGCACCGTCGATGCGCTTCGGGCCCATGTCGCCGTACGCCGCATCCGCTGCATCACGTCGACGCCGGTCGACACCGTGGCCGCGTGGCCCGAGGTGGAGACGGTGGCGACGCAACAGGAACGGCTGGTCATCGCCACCACGCAAGCCGAGGCGGTGGTGCGGCGCCTGCTGGCGCTCGACCCCGACCTGCGCGAGCTGGAAGTCCAGCGCGCCGGCCTCGCCGAGGCCTTCACCGAAATCACCCGCGACAGCGAAGCGGCCGACGCCGCGCAGGAGGCCGCATGAACACCATCGACAGCACCGCCACCCCGGTGATGACCGGCGCCCGCGTAGCCCACGCCTACCTGGAGGAAGCGCGGACCGAAGTGCTTCGCTACCTGCGCCTGCCGGGCTTCCTGCTACCCACCATGCTGTTCCCGACCGTGTTCTACGTCATGTTCGGCATCGTGCTCGGGGCCCACAATTCGGCCGATGCCCCGCGCTACCTGCTTGCCTCGTACGGCACGTTCGGCGTCATGGCCCCGGGCCTGTTCGGCTTCGGCGTGTCGCTGGCGATCGATCGCGAGCATGGCCTGCTTACCCTCAAGCGCGCACTACCGATGCCGCCGGGTGCCTACCTGGCGGGAAAGATGTGCATGGCGATGCTAATGGCCGCCGTGGTCTCGGTGCTGATGCTGTGCATCGCCGTGTTCGCCGCAGGCGTGAAGCTGGGCGCGGGCAATATGCTCGGCTTCTTCGCCACGGAAGTGCTGGGCGTGCTGCCGTTCTGCTCGCTCGGCCTGTTGCTGGGCACGCTGGCCAAGGGGCAGAGCGCGCCGGGCCTGGTCAACCTGGTCTACCTGCCGATGGCCTTTCTGTCCGGCCTGTGGTTCCCGCTGTCGATGATGCCGAAGGTGCTGCAGGCGATCGGGCCGATCTGGCCGGCCTACCACCTGGACCAGCTCGCCCTTTCCGCGGTGGGCCTGCAGCAGGGTGGTGAGTGGGTGCATGTCCTGGTCCTGGCCGGCTTCACGGCGGCCTTCCTCACCCTCGCCACGCGTCGCCTGCGCCGCCACGGTTGAAGTAGCATGGCCGCACACCTTCCCGCTCCGGATACGCCCATGGTCGCGTCGTGGTTCATGCCAGCTCCCGACTCGCTGTGGGCGCGCCTGAAGGCGCAGGGCAAGCTGCGCTTCACCACGCTGTTCAACCTGGTCTGGTCGTTCTGGGTGTTCGGTGACCTGATCTTCCAGCCGACCCTGCCGCCGCACTGGGTCCTGGTCACCAGCATCACCTTCCCCAGCTTCCTCGCGCTCTATGCGCTGGCCTACACACGGCCCGTGCGCCACAGCATGTGGTACGGCGGCGCCATGGCGTTGCTCGGCTACGCCGTGATGGGGATGAACGCCAGTGGCGGCGCCTGCTACGTGATCTTCGCCTGCTCGTTCATGGGTTTCCATGGACCCGTGCGCGTCTGCATGCTGCGCACCCTGGTCGTGCTGTCGGTGTTCATCACGCTGGCGCTGACGGTCATGCACTGGCCGTGGACGGTGGCGCTGGTGATGACCTTCGTCGCCCTCAGCGTCAGCACGGCGAACCTGCTGTACCGGATGAACGGGCAGAAGGACTGGGAGCTTAAGCTCTCGCACGACGAAGTGCGTCGTCTCGCCGCGACGGCCGAGCGCGAACGCATCGGCCGCGACCTGCACGACCTGCTTGGCCACACCCTGTCGCTGATTACGCTCAAGCTGGAACTGTCGCGACGGTTGCTGGACCGCGACACCGACAGTGCGCGTCGCGAGATCGAAGAAGCCGAGCGCGTCGCACGCCATGCGTTGGCGGAAGTGCGCTCGGCGGTGACCGGCATCCGTACCACGGGCATCTCCGCGGAGCTCGCCTCAGCGCGCCTGTTGCTCGGCGCGTCGGCCATCCACTTCGACTACGTCAGCGACGTGCCGGTTCTGCCGCCGCGGCTCGAGAGCGAACTCGCGCTGGTGCTGCGCGAAGCGGTCACCAACATCCATCGGCACGCCCAGGCCAGCCTCGCCGAGGCGAAGGTGCAGGTGGTCGGCCACGATCTCAATCTCTGCATCGCCGATAACGGACGCGGTACGGCTGGCCCGGAAGGCAATGGCCTTTGTGGCATGCGTGAACGCGTGCGCGCCCTGGGCGGCACGCTGAGCGTGGAAAGCGAGCGAGGCAAGGGCACGCGGGTGATGATCCGGGTGCCGCTCACCGATGCCGATCGCCGCCTCGCCGGTACGCCTCCTGCCACGCCGGTCCTCCCCGGCGACCAGCGGCTGGCCTCGTGATGCGCTTGCCCCATGCCCACGCGGATTCACTGCTGGGCAGCCTGCGCTCACCCACGTACCTACGCTGGCAGGCCGGGTTGCAGGTGTTCTGGCTGATCGCGGTGATCCAGGCGCCGCTCGCCCTGTACGGATTCCATTGGGACTGGTTCGGTCCCACGCTGCTGTCCATCGCCGTCTACCTCGTCTGCTACATCGGCGTGTACGTGCAGCCGTTGTCGCGCCTGCCGTTCAATGCGGGTGCGATCGTGGTCGTCGGCTTCGTGCTGTGGCCGGTCAACCCGCTGGCGCTGGGCTACGTCGTCATCGGCGTCACCTTGCTCGCCTATGCTCAGCGTGCGTCCGTGTGGTTGCTGGGCGTGCTCTTCGCAACCCTCGTCGCGACCGCGTGGGTCTTCCTGTTCCACGTGTTCTGGCTGCATGCGCTGATCGTCGGCGCGGGTGGCCTGGGTGCAGGCTTCAGTAATTACCTGTATGCGCGCGGTGCACGGCGCGATGCGCAGTTGCGCCTCAGCCAGGGCGAGGTGAGTCGGCTGGCGCGGTTGGCCGAGCGCGAGCGCATCGGTCGCGACCTGCACGACCTGCTCGGCCACACCTTGTCGCTGATCACGCTGAAGTCGGAACTCGCACGACGCCTCGCGATCGTCGATCCGCCGCGCGCGCAGCAGGAGATGGAAGAGGTGGAGCGCGTCGCCCGGCATACGCTTGCCGAAGTGCGTAGCGCGGTCACCGGGATGCGCGCGGGTGACCTCAACAGTGAACTGGTTTCGGCGCGGCTTATGCTTGAGGCATCCGGCATCGCACTGCGCATCGAAACACCCGGGCAGCTCGACTTGCCGGCGCCGGCCGAAGCGGCACTCTCCCTCGTGCTGCGCGAAGCGGTCACCAATATCCATCGTCATTCGCGTGCCACCGAGGCATGCGTGATCATTACCCGGAACGGACAGGACTTCTCGATGCGGATTACGGACAACGGCTGCGGCGGACTCGCGGCGCATGGCAATGGCGTGTCGGGGATGCGCGAACGCGTCAGCCAGATCGGCGGCCGGCTCGCGATCGACTCGCCGGCGAAGCAGGGCACCCAACTGGCGATCGCCCTGGCCGTGGCCCCGCAACTGGCGGAGCGCACCGCATGATCCGCGTCCTGCTGGCGGAAGACCAGGCCATGGTCCGCGGTGCCCTGTCGGCCCTGCTCAGCCTGGAGTCCGATATCGAGGTGCTCGGCTCGGCCGCCGACGGCGAATCCGCGTGGCGCGAGCTGCAGCGGCTCAAGCCCGACGTGCTGGTCACGGATATCGAAATGCCCGGCCTCACCGGCCTGGAGATCGCCCAGCGCGTGCATCGCCACGAGCTGCCGATCAAGGTCGTCATCGTCACGACGTTCGCCCGTCCGGGCTTCCTGCGCCGCGCCCTGGATGCCGGGGTAAGCGGTTACCTGCTCAAGGATGCGCCGGCGGAGAACCTTGCCGAGTCGTTGCGCCTGGTCCATCGCGGCGGCCGGGCCATCGATCCGCAGCTGGCGCTGGAGGCCTGGTCGGAAGCCGATCCGTTGAACGATCGCGAGCGCCAGGTGCTGCGCCTGGCGGGGGAAGGGCAATCGGCCAGCGACATCGGCACCCAGCTGAACCTGTCGCATGGCACGGTCAGGAACTACCTTTCAGAAGCGATCGGAAAGCTGGGGGCGGCGAACCGGATCGAGGCCTATCGGCTGGCCAGGCAGAAAGGCTGGCTTTAAGCCGGGTTATCCGATTGGCGCGCGCGCTGCACATCGTCATCGCCTGTATCGTCGCCGTGGCACTCGCCGGTTGCCAGCGGCCGGCCGCGCCGTTCAGCCACGATGCCTACATCTGGCAACGCCAGTGGACACCGGCGCTTCGCGAGTCGGTGGCTGGCTCGCGCGATATCGTCCACGCATGGCGCATTTTGGTTGCCCAGGTCTCCCGCGACGGCCGCTTCCAGGCATTCGTCCCGGATCGAGAAGCACTGGCCGCCGCAGGCCGGCCGGTCGTGCTGGTCGTGCGGATCGATGGTCGCCTCGATAGCTTCGATGCGGCCACGCTGCGCGAGCGCATCGCGTTGCAGCTCCAGCGCTGGCCGGGTGCAGCAGGCATCGAGATCGACTACGACTGCCCCACGTCGCGCCTCCCTGCGTACACCGCGTTCCTGCGCGACCTGAAGGTGGTGCTGGGCAACACGTCGCTTTCGATCACGGCGTTGCCGACATGGCTCGGCTCGCCTGCGCTGGATGGCCTGCTTGCCATTCCCGATGAATCGGTGGTGCAGGTTCACGCGGTGCAGGCCCCGCAGGCGGGCCTGTTCGATCCCTTGGTGGCCGCGGCGTGGATACGTGACTACGCGCGGCACACGCACAAGCCGTTCCGTGTCGCCTTGCCCACTTATGCCTCGCGGGTGAGCTGGAATGCGGACGGCACCCTGCTCGCGGTGGAGAGCGAACAGGCAGCGCTGGCAGGTGGCGCGGGGGCGTCGGAGCTGTATGCCACGCCGGACACGGTCATGGCCTTCGTCGAGGGCTTGCAGTCCGAGCGTCCTTCCCATCTCGCGGGCATCGTCTGGTTTCGCCTGCCGACCGCGGACGACACGCGCGCATGGAGCCTCGCGACATGGCGCGGCGTGGTCACCCAACACCTCGACCGCGAACCGCTGCGCCTGCACCTGCGCGACGCCGGAACCGGCGCGAGCGACATCCTGCTCGAGAACCCGGCCAGCGCGGATGCGCAGGCGCCGGCACGCATCGACCTGCCACGCGGCTGCGAGCTGGCCGACGGCATCGATGGCTATCGCATCGCCACGGAGGGCGGCATGCTCTCGCTCGTGACCACGCAGGCGCGACCCATCGCCGGCCATGCCACCCGTACGGTCGGCTGGGCGCGTTGTCGCGCTGGCACCATCACCACGTTAACCCTGCCCGGAAGCCCGGTTTCCTGATGAAGCATTCGAAGATGAAGCAAAACGCACTCGCTGCCGGCCTGGTCCTGGCGACCCTTGGCGCGGTGGCCTGGGCCTGCGGTCCGGACTTCCCGACGCAGATGCTGGACGACCGTGCCGCAACGCTGAAGGAAGCCCCGCAGAACACCTTCACCTTCGAAGTGCAGCACCTGCTGCCGGCCGCGGACGCGATGGTCGCCGTCGAGACGCCGCGCTACGGCGACGCGCCGCAACGCGCCGACCTTCCCGACGACCAGGCCGCCAGGGTGAAGTCGCTCATGGGCTCGGCGGATGGCGTCGCGGCCTACGCGGCAGGCGACGGCCTGCCCGACGATGTGCGTCGTTACGTGGCCGGCGCGGTGGACTACAACCGGGCCACCGCGGCATGCCCTCCCGCGGAACAGAACGAATACGGCGACGCCACGGAACGGCCCGCCTGCACGACGTTCGACGCCACGGCACTCGACGCGGCCCAGGCGAGTTTCGAGCAGGTGCTGGCGCTGCCGCCGGACCAGGCCAGGGCGCGCGGTGCATGGGCCGCCTACATGCTGGGTGAAGCCCAACTGCTGCGCGCGACGAAAGCCGCGGGCACGCCGGCCTTTGCCGCCGCGCGCGATGCCTCGGCGAAGGCCTTCCAGCAGGTGCGCGCACGCGTGCTCGCCGGCGCATCCGATGCGCAGGGCCTGGGCGTGGCCAGCTTCGGCGAAGAAGCCCGGCTCAGCCTGTTCGTCGGCAAGGCCCCGTGCACCTGGAGTCACTTCGCGCACAACGACGATTGCGTGGCCGATATCGCGCCTGCGGACCTGAAGCATGCGATCGCGCTGTATGCCGCACAGGCGGGGCACGGCTCCGGGCAGGCCGTCGACTCGCTCGAGGCGATCGCTTCGGCCGCACTGTCCAACGATGGCCAGGCCGCGTCGATCATCGACGGCCCGGTGTCGCAGCGCCTGCTCGTCGCCTACGCGCTCGCGCGCATCGAGCCGCAGAACTACAAGGGCGAGGTGTCGCCTGTGCTGGCCCCGCTGGTCGAGGCGATCATGGCGCATGGGCCGGACAAGGTGGCCTCGGCCGACCGGCTCGCCTCGCTGGCCTATGAGGCCGGCCGCTACGACGATGCCGAAAAGCTTGCCGGCAAGGCCGACGGCCCGCTCGCCGCCTGGGTGCGCGCCAAGCTGGCCCTGCGCAAGGGCGACAGCAACGCGGCGACCGCGGCGTATGCCGAGGCGGCGAAAGCGTTCCCTGCCGCCGACGATCCCAAGGCCACGCTGGCACCGGGCAGCATCCACCGGTTGATGGGCGAGCGTGGCGTGCTCGCTTTGTCGCGCGGCGATTACGTCGACGCGCTGACACGCTTTTATGAAGCGTCGAAGGCGGTCGGCGGCGATGGCAACACGTTCGAGGAGACCAGCGGGTCGGGCGTTGGCTACGGCAACGATGCGGCCTACGTCGCCGAGCGCGTGCTGACCGTGGATGAGCTGAAGGCCTTCGTCGACGAACATGCGAAAGCCTATTCGGCCGCGCCGAAGGCGAACGACGCCCAGGCGGCCTACGCCGGCACCACGATCGACGACCACCTGCGTTACCTGCTCGGGCGGCGCCTGATGCGGGCAGGGCGCTACGACGAGGCCTACGCCTACCTGCCGGCCAGTGGCGACAAGCGCTTCGGCGACGTCGATCTCGTCGCAAAGGCGAAGGCGTATGCGCAGGCCGTGCACGATGGCGACAGCGCATGGACCGACATCGGCAAGGCCGAGGCGCGTTACCAGGCCGCGGTGATCGCCCGCGAGGACGGCATGGAGCTGCTCGGCTACGAGCAGGGTCCGGATTACTTCGACAATGGCGGCATGTTCCAGGGTGGTAGCGGACAGTCGGCCGAGAAGCTCAAGGGTGACTACGTCACCGCTGGCGAGCGCCAGCGCTTCAAGGACAGCATCGCGCAGCCGGATCGCCGCCTGCACTACCGTTATCTCGCCGCGGATCGGGCCGTCTCGGCCGCCGATCTGCTGCCGCCACGTTCGCAGGCCTTCGCGGCCACGCTGTGCCAGGCCACCCACTGGATGCTCGAAGGACCGCCAGACTACGACGAGGCGGGAGACGGCGAGGCGGGCAAGCCGATCAACGAGCGCCAGGCCAGGGTCAACGCGTATTACGCCCGCTACGTGAAGCAGGGTCCCTACCTGGACTGGGCCTCGGATTTCGGCTGGAGCTGCGAGGAACCGGACTTCGCCGGCGCCCGCGTGCTCAAGCGGGCCCAGCAGGTCCGGGCGGTAAAGCATTTCGTCCGCCACTGGCTGCCGCTGGAGATCGGCGTGGCCGTGGTCCTGGTGGCCGGGCTTGGCTGGGTCGTGGTTCGCCGCCGCCGCCGCCGGATTGCGCCATAATCCCAGACCCCCCGTTCCACCGGCTGCATTACGTGAAGAAATCCGACTTCGACTTCGATCTCCCGCCCGACCTGATCGCCCAGGCGCCCCTCGAGCGGCGCTCGGGCAGCCGGTTGCTGGTGCTCGACGTGGCGGCTCGGTCCAAGTCGAATCGCAAGTTCTACGACCTGCCGGACATGCTCCAGCCGGGCGACCTGCTGGTCTTCAACGATACCCGGGTGCTTCCGGCACGCCTTTACGGGCGCAAGGACAGCGGCGGCGCCGTCGAGATCCTGATCGAGCGGGTCACCGGGCCGCACGAGGCGCTTGCCCAGCTGGGCGTGAGCAAGAAGCCGAAGGAGGGCGGGATCATCGAGCTCGCCGACGGCAGCCAGATCACCGTGCTGGGCCGCGAAGGCGAGTTCTTCAAGCTGCGCTTCGAAAGCGACGAGCCACTGGAACGCCTGCTTGGCCGCCTGGGCGAGATGCCGTTGCCGCCGTATATCGAGCGTGGCGCCGATGCCTCGGACATGGAGCGTTACCAGACCGTGTTCGCGCGCGAACCGGGCGCGGTGGCCGCGCCGACGGCAGGCCTGCATTTCGACGAGGCATTGCTCGAGAAGTTGCGCGCGAAGGGCGTGGAGTTCGGCTACGTGACGCTGCACGTGGGCGCGGGCACGTTCCAGCCGATGCGTGCGGAGAACGTCACCGACCACGTGATGCACCGGGAGTGGCTGAACGTCGGTGCCGCGCTGGTGGAGCGGATCCGTGCGACCCGCGCCGCGGGTGGCCGGGTGGTCGCGGTCGGCACCACGGTGGTGCGGGCGCTGGAGAGTGCGACGGTGGATGGTGTCCTGCGGCCATTCGCGGGCGAGACGCAGATTTTCATTTTCCCGGGCTACAAGATCACCAGCGTCGATGCGCTGGTCACCAATTTCCACCTGCCGCAGTCGACCCTGCTCATGCTGGTCTCGGCGCTGGCCGGCAAGGAAACCATCCTCGACGCCTACCGTTACGCGGTGCTGCAGCGCTACCGCTTCTTCAGCTACGGCGACGCGATGCTGATCCTGCCGTAGCGGCCATCGCGCGCAGGCGCGCTCCTACAAGGCCCCCACACCCCCCTGTAGGAGCGCGCCTGCGCGCGACCGCATCCCTAAAGGTTCCGCCACCGGCGCCGATAAGCCATCCGAACGACCCCCCGGGCACGGTAAGACGATGGCGAAGAAAACCTCCCTAGACGCGACCCCGGCGCCCCTGGCGCTGGAAGCGGACCTGCGTATCGGCGCGGCGCCGCTGTTGCGCGATACCCTGCTCGCGGCGCTCAACGCCGGCAACGCCGTCCAGCTGGACGGCGCCGCGGTGGCGCAGGTCGACACGGCGGCCCTGCAGGTCCTCGCGGCGTTCTGCCGCGATGCCCGCGCGGCCAGCCTGCCGGTGGCCTGGACGGGTGCCAGCGATAGCCTTCGCCGTGGTGTCACGGTGTTGGGGCTCAATGCATTGATTGAACTGCCGGCCCAGGCCGGCGTGAACTGAAGGTAGACCGATGGCAAAGATTCTTGCGGTAGACGACTCGGCTTCCATGCGCAGCATGGTCGCTTTCACCCTGCGCGGCGCGGGCCACGACGTCGAAGAGGCCGACAACGGCCGCGCGGCGCTGGACCAGGCTGGCGTGCACAAGTTCGACCTGGTGCTGGCCGACGTGAACATGCCGGTGATGGACGGTATCTCGATGGTGCGCGAGATGCGCACGATGGCCGGTTACAGCGGCGTGCCGATCCTCATGCTGACCACCGAGTCCGACGTCAACAAGAAGATGGAAGGCAAGGCTGCCGGCGCGACCGGCTGGCTGGTCAAGCCGTTCGACCCCGACCAGCTGCTGGCGACCGTCGCCCGCGTGCTCGGCTGATCCACCCAAGAACGTTCCGGTAACTCGAAGGTCCACCCATGTCCAAAGTCGATCTGGCGCAATTCCACAAGGCGTTCCACGAGGAGAGCCTCGATGGCCTCGACGCCATGGAGCAGGCGCTGCTTGCGCTCGACGAGGGTGCCGAAGACCCGGAGCTGATCAACGTCGTGTTCCGCGCCGCCCATTCGATCAAGGGCGGTGCGGCCACGTTCGGCTTTGCCGATGTCGCGGCGTTCACGCACGTCGCCGAAAACCTGATGGACGAGGTCCGTAGCGGCCGCCGTCCGATGGAAAAGGCCGTGGTGGAGCTCTTGCTGCGCTCGGGCGACATCATCCGCGACATGCTGTCCCTGCAGATGGCCGGCCAGCCCGGCGCCACGGCGGAGAGCCAGGCCCTGCTGGCCGAGCTTTCGGCGATGGTCTCCGGCGCCCCGGTGGCGCCCGTGGCGGCGGTCAAGGCCGCGGCCCCGGCCGAAACGATCGAAGGCTGGGACATCGCCTTCCGTCCGTTCGATTACCTGCTGAAAACCGGCAACGACCCGGCCCGCATGTTCCGCGAGCTCGGCTCGATGGGCCCGCTCAGCGTCACCGCCGACCTGTCGGCGCTGCCGCCGCTGGCCGCGATGGATCCGTCGTCGTCCTATCTCGCGTACACGCTGCGCCTCGATGCGGGAGCAAAGCGCACCGCGGTCGACGCTGTGTTCGACTGGGTCGACGGCGATTGCGACCTCACGATTACCCCGCGCATCGCGGCCCCGGCGCCCGTCGCCCCGGCCGTGACGGCCGCTGCGCCGGCGGCACCCGCTGCACCGCGCGCGGTGCGCGACGTCGGTGCCGGCAGCGAGGCCAGTTCGGTCCGCGTCGGCATCGAGAAGATCGACACCCTGATCAATCTCGTCGGCGAACTGGTCATCACCCAGTCGATGCTCAGCCAGTTCCACGACGGCGTGCAGGATGCCGCGCAGCTCGAAATGCTGCGCCAGGGCCTGGCCCAGCTCGGCCGGCACACGCGCGAGCTGCAGGAAAGCGTGATGAGCATCCGCATGCTGCCGATCAGCACGGTGTTCAACCGCTTCCCGCGCCTGGTCCGCGACCTGGCCCAGAAGCTGGAAAAGAAAGTGGTGCTGGACCTGCGTGGCGAAGGCACCGAACTGGACAAGACCGTGCTCGAGAAGATCGGCGATCCGCTGGTCCATCTCGTGCGCAACGCCATCGACCATGGCCTGGAAGTGCCCGCGAAGCGCACCGCCGCGGGCAAGGGCGACACCGGAACGCTGCGCATGGAAGCCTTCCATCGTGGCGGCTCCATCGTGGTCGAGGTCGCCGACGACGGCGCCGGCCTCAACCGCGACGCGATCGTGGCCAAGGCCGTGCAGCGCGGCATCATCGCTTCGGGCGATGGCATGAGCGACGACCAGGTCGCCGAACTGATTTTCGAAGCGGGCTTCTCCACCGCCGCCGCGACGACGGACCTTTCCGGTCGTGGCGTGGGCATGGACGTGGTCCGCCGCAACGTGATGGACCTCGGTGGCAGCGTGGCGATCAGCAGCCGTGCCGGCCGCGGGACCACGTTCACCATCACGCTGCCGCTCACCCTCGCGATCATCGACGGCCTCACCGCCGCCGTGGGCGAAGAGACCTACATCGTGCCGCTGGTATCCATCGTGGAATCGGTGCAGGTGAAGGCCGACGCGGTGCGCAGCGTGGTCGGTGGCGGCGAGCTGTTCCGCTTCCGTGACGACTGGCTGCCGATCGTCCGCCTCTACGACATGTTCGGCTGCAGCGGCACCCGCCTGGCCGTCGGCGACGGCATCGTCATCGTGGTGGAAGGCGAGGGCACCCGCATCGGGCTGTTCGTCGACGAGCTGATCGGCCAGCAGCAGGCCGTGGTGAAGTCGCTGGAAGCCAACTACCGCCGCGTGGCGGGCATCTCCGGGGCGACCATCCTGGCCAATGGGTCGGTGGCGTTGATTGCGGACGTGGCCGGGTTGGTGCGGCTGCAGGGGCGGCGTCGGGCGGCTTGAGGAAGCGGGTCCTGGGGTCGCGCGCAGGCGCGCTCCTACAGGGGCGCCGTTTTTGCGCAAGAACGGGCTCAAGGTCCCTGCAGGTCGGCCGATACTCCCATGAGGGGTATCGCACCACCGTCCGATCCGTAGTGGGAACAACATGAACCAGCCAGCCAGCACCGCCGTCGTGGCCGAAGAAGCCGCGCAGTACCTCACCGTGAACCTCGGTCATGAGGAATACGGCGTCGATATCCTCGCCGTTCGCGAAATCCGCGGCTGGACCCCCGTCACCCGCATCCCCCAGGCACCGTCCTACGTGCTCGGCGTGCTGAACCTGCGTGGCGCCATCGTCCCCGTGCTCGACCTGCGCCTGCGCTTCGGCCTGAGCCGCGAGGAATACACCGCCACCACCGTCTGCGTGATCGTCATGGTCGCCGGCCGCCAGTTCGGCGTGGTGGTCGATGCCGTCTCCGACGTGGTCGACGTCGAGGCGGGCAGCATCCGCCCGGTGCCCGACATGGGCACCACCGTCGACACCGAATACCTCAAGGGCCTGACCTCGGCCGGCGAGCGCATGGTCCTCCTGCTGGATGTCGACCGGCTGCTGCAGCCGCACGATGCCCAGATGCTTGAAGCCGCGCTGGCTTCGCCTGACGCCAAAGCGGTCGCCTGAGCCCGCCATCGCATTTTTCGACTTGGAACCAAGATGAAGAAGTTGAAGTTGAAGATTCCTGCCCTGACGGTCCGCGGTCGCCTGTACGGCGTGCTCGGCCTGCTCACGGTGATGCTGCTGGGCGGTGCCGCGATCGGCCTGGGCGCGCTGTACTTCCAGAACGAAGGCATGCGCAAGATCTATGAGGAAGAAGTCGCTCCCTCGGAGATGCTGAGCCGCGTCAACACCGACGCACTGATGTCCTTCGTGGTGCTGGGCGAAGCGGCGACCAAGGTCAAGGAAGCCGACCAGGTCAAGCAGAAGCTGGCCGAGTTCGAGAAGTACCAGGCTGAAATGAACCAGCTGAAAGCTGACTTCGTGAAGATCCCGATGTCGGCCGACATCAAGAAGCTGTACGACAAGTGGCAGGCGACCAACGACGACTACGCCCAGGCCAAGAACGACATGGTCGATGCCCTGAAGCAGGGCGACGATGGCGCGACCGACGTGCTCGAGCTGTCGGTGCGCCCGCTGCTGATGGATCGCCAGGAAAAGCTGCGTTCGCTGATCCAGGCCAAGCGTGACGAGGCCGCCTCGATCTACGCCGCGCAGACCGCGCAGTACAAGACGATCCGCGCCGTGTCGATCGCCTCGCTGTCGCTGGGCCTGATCATCTGCCTGATCATCGCCGTGGTGGTCGTTCGCTCAATCATCGCCACGCTCAACAAGACCGTCGCCGTCGCCCACCAGATTGCCGAAGGCAAGCTCGGCCACGACATCAAGGTGACCCGCAGCGACGAACTCGGTCAGCTGCAGTCGGCCTTCAAGGCGATGGACGAGCGCCTCGCGGCGATCGTTTCCGAAGTGCGCCACGGCTCCGGCTCGGTCAGCACCGCCGCGCAGCAGATCTCGCGCGGCAACGACGACCTCTCGCAGCGCACGCAGGAACAGGCATCGAGCCTGGAAGAAACCGCTTCGTCGATGGAGGAGATGACCTCCACCGTGAAGCAGAACGCCGAGAACGCCAGCCACGCCAACCAGCTGGCCCGCGGTGCACGCGAACAGGCGGAGAAGGGCGGTGAAGTGGTCGCCCAGACCGTCGTCGCCATGCGCGAGATCAACAGCTCCTCGAAGAAGATTTCCGACATCGTCAGCCTGATCGACGAGATCGCGTTCCAGACCAACCTGCTGGCGCTGAACGCCGCGGTGGAAGCGGCGCGCGCCGGCGAGCAGGGCCGCGGCTTTGCCGTGGTCGCCACCGAAGTGCGTAACCTGGCCGGTCGTTCGGCGAATGCCGCGAAGGAAATCAAGGCGCTCATCAACGACAGCGCGAACAAGGTGAAGGCCGGTTCCGAGCTGGTCGACCAGTCGGGCAAGGCGCTGGCCGAAATCGTGGAAAGCGTGAAGAAGGTGACGGATATCGTGGCCGAGATCGCCGCTGCCAGCTCCGAGCAGTCGTCGGGTATCGACCAGGTCAACCACGCCGTGCTGCAGATGGACGAAATGACCCAGCAGAACGCCGCCCTCGTGGAAGAGTCCGCCGCCGCCGCCCGTGCCATGCACGAGCAGGCCAGCGAACTCAGCCGCCAGGTGTCGTTCTTCCAGGTGAGCGGCCAGGCCGCCAGCACCGTCAAGGCGGCCCGCAAGGACCCGACCCGCGACGAGATGGAAACCGTGTTCGCCTCCGTGCGCAGCCAGCCGGCGCAGCGTACCCAGCGTCCGGCCGAATCGGCCGCCGACGCAGGCGTGTGGAAGGAGTTCTGATCGGTGAATGCGCTCGTCAACAACGGCGATGCCGTCGTGCTGGCGGGCGCGACCGGGCCGAACCTCGGTGAGAAGGAGTTCGCGTTCCTGCGTGAGTTCGTGCTGCAGCATTGCGGCATCTCGCTGGGCGAGCACAAGCGCCAGCTCGTGCAGGGGCGCCTGCTGCGTCGCCTGCGCGCGTTGAACCTGTCGGGCTTCCCGGCGTATTGCGAGCTCCTGCACCGCGACCCCGAGTCCGAGCTGGGCGAACTGGCCAGCTGCATCAGCACCAACGTCACCTCGTTCTTCCGCGAGATGCACCACTACGACATGCTCATCAACGAGCTGTTGCCGCGCTGGCTGGACGAGAAGAAAAAGCACGGCGGTCGCCTGCGCATCTGGTCCGCCGGTTGCTCCACGGGCGAAGAGCCGTACGCCATCGCGATGGTGCTGGCCGAGGCGATCGAACGCATCGGCGCCAACATCGACGCGAAGATTCTCGCCACCGACCTGTCGCCGCAGGCCCTCGAGGCCGCGCGCAAGGGCGTCTACCCGGTCGACCGGCTGGGCGGCGTGGACGATGCGCGCCGTCGCCGCTGGTTCCTGCGAGGCGAAGGCGCCTACGACGGCTACGTCCAGGTGCATCCGCGCCTGCGCGAACTGGTCACCATCCAGCCGCTCAACCTGCTCCACGACTGGCCCATGCAGGGCAAGTTCGACGCCATCTTCTGCCGCAACGTCGTCATCTATTTCGACAAGCCGACGAAGCAGCGCCTGTTCGCTAGATACGCCGGCATGCTGGAAAGCCGCGGTTACCTGTTCCTCGGTCATTCGGAGTCCATGTACGGACTGTCCGAGGACTTCGACCTGATCGGCCGCACGGTCTACCGGAAACGTTCATGAGCGACACGTTCGTCGCGCAGCCGCGCACCTTCGCCGGTTTCGACCCGAAGGGCGTCCTGCCGGGTTTCGAGCACGTCCGCCGCTTCTGGGATCCTGCCCAGGAAGTGGTCACGGTGAAGATCCTGCCGGGCGAGTATTACGTCAGCATCCAGGAAGAGATGATCTCCACGGTGCTGGGTTCGTGCGTGTCGGCCTGCGTGCGCGATACGCGCCGCCGCATCGGTGGGATGAACCACTTCATGCTTCCCGAGCCGGCGAACAACGACCGCGATAGCTGGGGTTCCACGGTGGGCCGCGCGGCGCGCTATGGCAACGACGCCATGGAGCAGCTGATCAATACGATCATGAAGGCGGGCGGTCGGCGCGAAGACCTGGAAGTGAAAATCTTCGGCGGTGGCCGCGTGCTGCAGACGATGACCGACATCGGCCAGCGCAACATCGCCTTCGTCCAGCGCTATATCGCGACCGAACAGCTGCGCCTGTGCGCGGCCGACGTCGGCGACATCTACCCGCGCCACGTGCAGTTTTTCCCGGTGAGCGGCAAGGTCCGCGTGCGCCAGTTGCGCTCCACCCACGACAACCACCTGGCCGATCGCGAGAAGCGTTACCTCAAGCGATTGGAAAACGATCCGATAAAGGGAGAGGTCGAGCTGTTCTGACGCCCGTCGCCAGCCCGCTTCGCCACCCGTTCGCAGTCCGGTCGGTTCGCCGACAAGGATGTCCCGCCACCCGAGTTCCTGGTCCCCATGCAGAAAGTACGCGTCCTCATCGTCGACGACTCGGCCCTGGTTCGTAAGGTGCTGACCGCCATGCTCGAGTCCGATCCGGGCATCGAGGTGGTGGGCACCGCGCCGGATCCGCTGATAGCGCGCGAGAAGATCAAGGCGCTGAACCCGGACGTGCTCACGCTCGACGTCGAGATGCCGCGCATGGACGGCCTGACCTTCCTCGAGAACCTGATGCGCCTGCGGCCGATGCCGGTGGTGATGGTCTCCACGCTCAGCGAGCGCGGCGCGGATGTCACCCTGCGCGCGCTGGAACTGGGCGCGGTGGATTTCTTCACCAAGCCCGCGGCCGACCTGGCCAACACCTTCATGGACCACGCGCCGGAGATCTGCGCGAAGGTCCGCCTCGCCGCCGGTGCGAAGCCGCGCGAGCGTTCCACCGTGACGAAGATCGAAAAGGTCGACCTGTCGCTGTCGAAGCTGGAAGTCACCCCGCGGCTGTCGGCCGACGCGGTGTTGCCGCGTGCGCAGACCCCGGGCAGCCGTGGCGCGCAGCGGATCATCGCCATCGGCGCCTCCACCGGCGGCACCGAGGCGATCCGCGTGGTGCTCGAGGCGATGCCGCCAACGGCGCCGCCGATCGTCATCACCCAGCATATCCCCGCCGCCTTCAGTGGCCCCTTCGCCGCGCGCATGGACACGTGTTCGGCGATGAAGGTGACCGAGGCGCGCGACGGCCAGCCGATCCACGCCGGCCACGTGTACATCGCACCCGGCGGCCAGCACCTGCTGGTGATGTGGGACGGTGCACGCCATGTCTGCCGCCTGCACGATGGCCCGCCGGTGAACCGGCACAAGCCGTCGGTCGACGTGCTGTTCCGCTCCATGGCCGCCAGCGTCGGCGCCGCCACCGTGGCCTGCCTGCTGACCGGCATGGGCGACGACGGTGCGCGCGGACTGGGCGAGCTGAAGGACGCCGGCGCGCACACCCTCGTGCAGGACGAAGCGAGCTCCGTGGTCTGGGGCATGCCTGGCGCGGCCTGGAAGGCCGGTGCCGCTGCCGAGATGCTGCCGCTGGACCAGATTGCCGCGCGTCTCCTCGCGCTCGCCCACACCCCCATTCCCGCCGCCGCGGCTCGCGTCGGCACCTGAAGGAAGAAGAGACGTCCCATGGTCATTCCGAAGAACGAACGCATCGCCGGCTTCGCGGTCAGCGCCATCGCGCTGGTCGCCGTGCTGGTGTTCCATGCCAGTTGGGTCGCCCCACTGGTCGTGGCCCTGCTCACGGCGACCTGGATCGCGATCGCGCTGCGCCCGCGCTTCGAGGAGCCGCTGGTCGAGCTGGTCGTAACCAACAGCGCCCAGGCCGATGCGCAGGCCGTGCGTGACGCGATGGAAGACGTCCGCAGCGCCATCGTCGACGAGCTGGGCCATGCCAGCCGCGAACTGCACCAGGCGCTGGACCTCGTCCGCGACGCCGTGGCCGAACTCGGTGGCGGCTTCAACGGCCTGTCGCAGAAGACCGGCAAGCAGCAGAAGCTGCTCAGCGAAATCATCGAGAGCGGTGGAAAGGGCATCTCGGTGCAGGACTTCGCCGATCGCACCGCGGGCCTGCTGGAGCACTTCGTCGGCCTGATCGTGCAGCTCTCGCGCGAAAGCCTGCGCATCGTCTACCGCATCGATGGCATGGCGAAGGAAATGGACGCCGTGTTCGCGCTGCTGAAGAACGTGAACACGATCGCTGAAGAGACCAACCTGCTGGCGCTGAACGCAGCGATCGAGGCGGCGCGCGCGGGTGAATCCGGCCGCGGCTTTGCCGTGGTGGCGGGCGAGATCCGCAACCTCGCCCAGCACAGCAACCAGTTCAACGAAAAGATCGGCACCCACGTGGAGCGTTCGCGCACCGCGATGGAACAGCTGCGCGAGCTGGTCGGCCGCATGGCATCGCAGGACATGAACGTGGCGCTGCAGGCCAAGGGTGACATCGACACGATGATGTCGACGATCACCGAAACCAATGCGCGCACGAGCAAGGCCGCCGACGAAGCCGCCTCGATCAACCGTGGCCTGGGCAACGACGTGTCCACCACGATCCGTTCGCTGCAGTTCGAAGACATCCTGAGCCAGCTGCTGCACCAGACCCGTTCGCGCCTGGTGGAGCTGCAGGAAATCACGGCCGATTGCACGCGCGACATCGAGGAGCTGGCCTGCGCGCCGGCCGATGCCGCCGAACTGGGTGCCCGTGCGCAGCGCGTCCGCGCTCGCCTGGCCGACCAGCGTGAGCGCGCGCGCCTGCGTTCGCGTGGCCCGGCGCTGCAGCAGTCGATGGCTGCTGGCGACATCGACCTGTTCTGAGGGGAACGCATATGTCCATCACGATCCACCACGACGCCGAGCAGGGTTGCCTTACCCTGCACCTGGGCGAGCGTTTCGATTTTTCGATCCACCGCGCATTCCATGACGCCTGCCTGGGTGACGTGGCGCAGGCACGCAGCTATGTGCTGGACCTTGAGCAGGTGTCGGCCATGGATAGCTCGGCGCTGGGCATGTTGATGTTGCTGCGGGAGCACGCCGGTGGCGACCGCGCCGATATTCGCATCGTGAATGCATCGGCGGACCTGCGTAATACGCTGCGCATCGCCGGGTTCGACAAGGTCTTTACCGTTCATTGACCGGCGCGGCTGCACAGGGTTTTTCCCTGCTTTTCGCATGCCGTGGACGCTTGGCCGAATTTGCTCTACGTATGTTTACCTAGCGGCCTAATTTGCGTAACGGCCTATTCGTGATCGCCGTCTGATGGAAGTGCGCCCCCTCTGGCAGGGGAGCTTTGCACCCTGAGGAGGGAGTCATGAACGAGCAGCATGTTGCAAAGGTGTTTACCCGGACGCTGTTGGCTGGCGCGGTCTTCGCTGCCGCCCTGTCGATGGGCGCGTGCAGTGGCCATGGGTCAACGCACTCGGGCGGCAGTTCGGGTGGCGTGGTGAACCCGGGCGGGGCTGGCGGTACGAGCGGCGGTGGCGACGGTGGCGGTTCGGGCGGAACCGGTGGCGGCGATGGCTCGGGCGGCGGCACCGGCGGCACCGGTGGCTCCGATGGCGGTGGCTCCGGCGGTGGCTCCGGCGGCGGCACCGGCGGCGGTAACGGCGGTGGCACCGGTGGCGGCACCGGTGGCGGCACGGGCGGCGGCAGCGGCGGTGGCAGCTCCGGCGGTGGTATCGGCGGCACTCCGACCGCAGCGAGCAACGCCGTTGGCGCCGTAGCGACCGGGCTCGGCGGAATCATCGCGTCGGTGGGAACCACGGTGTCCGGTGTCGGCGCGCAGGTGCCGGTGACGGCGGTGCTCGGTGGCACCAACGGCCTGACCGACGCGGTAGGTAGCACCGTGCAGGGTCTCGGCGGCGCAGTCACCACGCTCGGTAACGGCGTGACGAATGGTCTCGGCCAGACCGGCAACATCACCGACCCCCTGGGCACGACCACCGATTCGCTCGGTAACGTGGTGACGCAAGTGGGCGGGGCGGTGAACGACCTCGGCGGTGGTGTGTCCTCGGTCGGTGCGGGTACCCCGATCACGCCGATCACCAGTGCGGTGGGCACGGTGGTTTCGTCGGCCGGTACGGGTGTCGAGCAACTCGGCACGCAGCTGGGCGGCGCGCTCAACTCCGGTACGGCGAATGCCCTCACCCAGGCGGTGAGCGGCGTGGTCACGCCGGTGGCCGCATCGCTGGGCACGGCGGCCAGCCCGGAAACCTCGACCAACCTGGTTGCGGCCGTCGGCACCGGCACCGGCGCGATCACCTCGGGTCTCGGCGCTGGCGTGGGTTCGCTTGCTTCGACGGTCTCGTCCACACAGGCTCCGGGTGCGGCGGGCGCCCTCGGTACAACCCTCGGCAATACCCTGGACGCCACCAGCGGCACCCTGAACACGCTGGGTAGCACGCTCTCCACGGGCGTCGGCAAGGCCCCGGATGCGAACCCGGTGGGCAGCACGCTGACGGGCGCGGGTGCGACCGTCGCCTCGGTCGGCACGGTCGTCGGCAACGTGGGTACCGGCGCGCTTGCGCCGCTGTCGCCGGTGACCGGCGCACTCGCAACCACGGTGACCCAGGTCGGCAACGGCGTGAGTGCCGTGGCGTCGAGCAGCCCGCTCGCGCCGCTGACCAACACCCTCAACACCGTGGTGAACGGCGTGGCCAGCGCGACGCCGCTGTCGAACACCACGGGTGGCACCAGCGCGACAGGTTCTTCGGACCCGTTGGGCGGCTTGCTCGGTGGCGTGAAAGGTGTCCTCCATCACGACACGGCCCAGCGGTAAGGCCATGCGGGGGCGGCGCAATACCGCCCCTCGCGGGTCTTGAAGGGACGGCGCCGGCGGCGCAACGCCGGCGCCATGCTCGCCCCCAGAACAAAGGACTTCCATGAACCGATGGTTCGGCTGCCTGCTGGGCATCGCCGTCGTAAGCCAGGCCGCCGCGCAGGTGCGCGCGCCGGCAAACCCCTTGCAGACCCTGCCACGTACGGACGCGCCGAAACAGGCGCCGGTGCAGGTCAACGTCGAAGCCCCCAGCGCCGCGCTGCAAGCCCTGCTGGCGACGCATGTCACGCCATCGCGCTTCGACGTCGTCGGCGTGAAGTCGGTATCGTTCGCCGACGTGGCGGCGCTGTTCGCGCCACTGCGCGGCAAGGACACCACGGTGGGCGACCTCGTTGCCGCCGCCAACAAGGTCACGGAGCTGTACAAGCAGCACGGTTACGCGCTGTCCTTCGCCTTCATCCCCAACCAGGACTTCGCCAGTGGCGTCGTTCGCGTCACGGCGGTCGAAGGGTACGTCGCCAGCGTGGACGTGCGTGGCGATGCGGGAAACCTCGACCCCCGCATCCGTGCGATCGCGGCACGCATCGTCAATGAACGGCCACTGCGCCAGCGCACGTTCGAGCGCTACACACAGCTGCTGGGCCAGTTGCCCGGTGCGAAAGTCAGTGCGACGGTACCCACGCCGACCACCACCGACGGCGCGACGACGCTCGGCCTGGATGTGACGCGGCAGCGCTACGACGTCAGTTACGGCCTCGACTTCAATCACCCGGGTACGCAGGGCGTCCTCAGCCTGCTGGAGAACGGCGCGACGCCGCTGGGCGAGCAGCTCAGCCTGTCGACGCTGTACCCGAACGGCGGTGGCCAGCGTTTCTACACGGCGAGCTGGCTGGAGCCGTTCGGTTCCGATGGCTGGCAGGGCAGGGTCGATGCGACGCGCTACTGGGGCCAGCCGGACACGGACGACCAGCTGCCCGCCTACCTCGATCACCAGCTCAGCCAGGACCGGCTTGCCCTGTCGGCCATCTATCCCCTGCGCCTGACCAACAGCGAGCGGATGAACCTGACCGTCGGCGCCTACGCGTCCCGTCAGGATGATCGCTATCGCAACGTCGACACGGGCGCGGCGATTGCCTTGCAGTCCAGCGTGCGCGTGTTGAATGTCGAACTGAACTGGCTGCGCGTGAGCGGCAAGCGCACGCGACAGTTTTCCTTCGCGATCGCCCATGGCTTCGATGCGCTCGGTGCGTATTCGCGCGCCGTCAGCAACGTGGCGGCGGTCACGGGCCTGGCCACGCCGGACGTCCGTTTCACGCGCTACACCGCGAACATCGTGCTTGCCGATCCGTGGCCGCACGGCTTCGGAACGGTGTTCCGCGCCACCGGCCAGTACAGCCACGATGCCTTGCCTTCCACCGAGCAGATCAACTTCGGCGGCCCGAGCTTCGCCTACGCCTACGATCCCGGCGATGCCGCGGGTGACAGCGGCTGGGCGGCCTCCGGCGAGGTTAACCGCGGCTTCACCGTGGCGACGAAGTGGATCAGCTCGCTGACGCCCTACGTGGTCTACCAGTCCGCGCGCGTCTATCTGAACGGCGCGCGGCCCCTGATCGACCGGCTGGATTCGGCCGCGGTGGGCGTGCGCGCGTCCGACGGCAAGCACTACGCCATCGACTTCGCCCTGGCCCGGCCGACCGGCGACAAGCCGCCGGAGAGCCAGAACCGCGATACCCGCTGGAACCTGACCTTCAGCTACAAACTGATGTAGCAGGGATGTAACACCCCCTGTTTTCCACCTCTTCACGCGAGGGGCGCCACGATCCCCGGACACATCGTCTGGAAGCCGTGCCATGCCCCTTTCGCTGAACCCCGCGCCGATCCGCTTCGACGAATCGCTGGAACACGTCACCGCCGAGGAAAGCGAAACCGTCGAGCAACTGATCGAGACGCTGACCGGGATCAACCAGACCACGCTGGAACATTCGGGGCATGCGATGCGCTCGGTGCATGCGAAGAGCCATGCGCTGCTGACTGGTGAGCTGCACATCCCCGGCGACCTCCCGCGCGAACTGGCGCAGGGCATCTTCGCCACGCCCGGCACGCATGCCGTGGTGGTGCGCCTGTCGACCGTGCCGGGCGATATCCTCGACGACAGCGTCTCCACACCGCGTGGCATGGCGCTGAAAATCATCGGCGTGGACGGCGATCGGCTGCCCGGCAGCGAAGGCGCGACAACCCAGGATTTCGTGATGGTCAACGGTCCCGCCTTTGGCGCGGCCGATGCGAAGAAATTCCTGTCCTCGCTGAAGCTCACGGCGGCCACGACCGATCGTGCCGAGGGCGCGAAGAAAGCCCTGTCAGCCGTGCTGCGCGGCACCGAACGCGTGATCGAAGCCTTCGGCGGCAAGAGCACGACGCTGCTCGCGCTGGGTGGCCAGCCGGAAACGAATCCGCTGGGCGATACCTATTTCAGCCAGGTACCGCTGCGCTACGGCGAGTACGTGGTGAAGGTCAGCGTGGCACCGCGTTCGCCCAACCTCACCGCGCTCACCGACGCCAGCCTCAACGTCAATGGCAAGCCGAACGGCCTGCGCGATGCGATGGTCGAGTTCTTCGCCACGCAGGGCGGCGAATGGGATCTTCGCGTGCAGTTCTGCACCGACCTGGAATCCATGCCGATCGAGGACGCGTCGGTGGCGTGGCCGGAAGAAAAGAGCCCCTACCTCGAGGTGGCCCGCCTGGTGATACCGCCGCAGGTCGCGTGGGACGAAGCACGCCGCGTGGCGATCGACGACGGGCTCGCCTTCAGCCCATGGCACGGCATCACCGCGCATCGCCCGCTGGGTTCGGTCATGCGCGCACGCCGACTCGCCTACAAGGTGATGGCGAAATTCCGCGCCCACCACAACAAGGTCGACCTGAAAGAACCCACCAGCCTCGACGACCTACCCCTGTAGGAGCGCGCCCGCGCGCGACACCCGTTAGCCACGACGTTCCAGTCACCAAAGCCCCTGTGTCACCACAGCACCCAGTCACCAAGGCGCCACCACCACCGCGCCGTCGTCGTCGCCATCGCCGTCACCACCCCATGTAATGCCCACCATTGATCGCCAGGTTCGACCCGGTGATCCAGCTGGAATCTTCCGAGGTCAGGAAGGCCACCGCATGCGCAATCTCGTCCGGACGCCCAAGGCGCCCCACGGGAATCTGCGCGATGATCTTCGCGCGGATGTCTTCAGGCACCGCCATCACCAGGTCGGTACCGACATAGCCCGGCGATACCGTGTTCACGGTGATGCCGAAGCGCGCGTTTTCCTGGGCCAGCGAAATCGTGAAGCCGTGCACGCCGGCCTTGGCGGCCGCGTAGTTGGCCTGGCCGTACTGGCCCTTCTGGCCGTTGATCGAGCTGATCTGCACGATGCGCCCCCACTGCCGGGAGCGCATGCCTTCGATCACCGGCCGGGTGACGTTGAAGCAGGCGTTGAGGTTGGTGTTCACCACCTCGGTCCACTGCTGGTAATCCATCTTGTGGAAGGTGGTATCGCGGGTAATGCCGGCGTTGTTGACCAGGATCTCCACCGGGCCCGCCAGTTCCTCCACCCCGCGCACCATGGCGGCGGCCGAGATCGGGTCGGCGACGTCGCCGGGCACCATCACGACGTCGATGCCGTCGCGGATCATGTCTTCGCGCCAGGCGGCCGCGCGGGCCTCGTCGCGATAATTGGTAGCCACCTTATGGCCCTGCTGGGCGAGGTAGCGCACGATCGCCGTGCCGATGCCGCCGGTGCCGCCAGTGACCAGGGCCGTGCGCTGCGTGGTGCCGTGTTTCATTACCGCCAATATCCGGTTGGGGCCCGTCGCGCGGGCAATCTGGTTTTATAGCGTCGGAGTGCCGGTAAGACTACTGCGGCGAAGCGCCGCAGGCTCGAAAGTGACGAGCGCCGCGGCGAGGACGGATGCGGGCGTGGGCGCCTCGGCCGGGGCCGTCGCCATGGGCGGCGAGGGCATGGTCGCCGCCGTGGGCGCGTTCAGCCACGCGAGCGCCTGGCGCAGGGCCGGTAACGGGTCGGCGGGATCCACCGGCACCGCCCGGTCCGACTTCGACAGCTTGCGGCCCTCGGCGTCGAGGACCAGCGGCAGGTGCATGTACGCAGGGTGGGGCAGGCCGAGCAGTTCCTGCAGGTAGAGCTGGCGCGCGGTGGAGTCGAGCAGGTCGGCGCCACGAACCACGTGGGTGATGCCCTGGTAGCCATCGTCGACCACGCAGGCCAGCTGGTAGGCCCAGAGGCCCTCGACCCGGCGGATGACGAAGTCGCCGGCCACCTCGCGCAGGTTTTCCGATTGCGGGCCCTGCAGGTCGTCCACCCAGTGGATCGTCCGGTCGGGCACGCGGAGCCGCCAGGCCGGCGCGCGGCTGGGATCGGCGGAAGCCACGCAATGGCCGTCCCGATGCAGGCCGCCGTGGCCGGCCAGGTCGGCGCGACTGCACCAGCAGGGGAACACGTGCCCATCGGCGCGGAGCGCATCGAAAGCGGCCTGGTAGGCATCGTTGCGCGTGGACTGGAACAGCACGGGCTCGTCCGCCGCCAGGCCGAAGGCGTCCAGCGCGGCGAGGATGCCCCCGGCCGATCCGGGAACCTCGCGCAGGGGGTCGATGTCTTCTACCCGCAGCAGCCATCGGCCGCCGTGCTGGCGAGCGACCAGCCAGCTGCCGACGGCGGCCACGAGGGAGCCGAAGTGCAGGTCGCCGGTCGGCGAGGGAGCGAAGCGTCCGCGGTAGCTCATGCGGTGTCGGCAGGCACGGGTTGAGAGGTTTCTCACGGCGTGGATGAACAGAGCGCCACAGTGTAGGCGATTGCCATGCCGTGGCGCCCGCGCAGGGCGGGCCCCGGCGGGTTTGGGGATTGAATCGTTCAGCGTTCGCCCCGAAAACTTGTCCCAGGCGGCGCCATCGCCAGCCGTCCTTTGAGAGAGACACCATGTTCAAACGCATTGCCTTGTTCGTCGTCACCAACCTCGCGGTCATCGCGCTGCTGACCATCGTCTGCCGCTTGCTCGGCATCGACCAATGGGCATCCCAGCGCGGCATGGGCCTGGGCGGCCTGATCGCATTCGCCTCCGTGTTCGGCATGGGCGGCGCCTTTGTGTCGCTGGCCATCTCCAAGTGGATGGCGAAGATGAGCACGGGCGCGAAGGTCATCACCGAGCCGCGCAACGAATCCGAGCGCTGGCTGCTGGAGACGGTCCGTCGCCATGCGGAAAAGGCCGGCATCGGCATGCCGGAGGTTGCGGTTTACGACGCGCCGGAAATGAACGCGTTCGCCACCGGCATGTCGCGCAACAACGCCCTGGTGGCGGTGAGCACCGGGCTGCTCCAGCAGATGGATCGCGAGCAGGTTTCGGCCGTGCTGGGCCATGAGATCGGCCATGTCGCGAACGGCGACATGGTGACGCTGACCCTGATCCAGGGTGTGTTGAATACGCTGGTGATCGTGCTGGCGCGCGTGGTGGGTCGCCTGATCGATAGCTGGATGAGCGGTGGCCGCGAGCGCGAAGGCGAGGGTGGCATCGGTTACTTCGTGACGGTGATGGTGCTGCAGATCGTGTTCGGCCTGTTCGCCTCGATGATCGTGATGTGGTTCTCGCGCTGGCGCGAGTTCCGTGCTGACGCGGCGGGTGCCAACCTGGCGGGCCGCGCATCGATGATTTCGGCGTTGCAGCGCCTGTCGGCGAACCATGGCGAAACGTCGCTGCCGCAGACGATCCAGGCCTTCGGTATCGCGGGTCACCTGGCGACGGGCATGAAGCGCCTGTTCATGAGCCACCCGCCCATCGAAGAGCGCATCGCCGCCCTCCAGGCTGGGCGCTGACGAGGCGGCTTCGCCGCCATGGGTTAGGTTCGCGCGCAGGCGCGCTCCTACAAGTGCTGCGGCGTCACCCGATCAACGCGCTGCGGCGATCGCCGTGCTGGGCAGCTGCGGCGCACTGGTGGTGACGAACGCGCCCATGGTCAGCACGCAGGTGAACACGACGGCGGCGAACAGGGTCTTCAGCAGGATGGTTTCGACTTTCATGGCGGTGCTCCTTGGTTTGGCGGGTGGGCCGTGAGGCCCTTCGCTTGAGAGGTTGCATCGGCCGTGCCAACGGCGTGGAGCCGCCAGGAATGGCGCCGTTGAGCGGTTTCCCGGGTGCGGTCCGCCGGCGGTGATCGTGTCCGCGGACAGGGTGCTGTCCGCGACCGGGCGTGCGGACACGGGGTTTAATTTCTCGCGCGCGGGCCCATAATTCCGGGTCTGACCTACCGAGAAGGAACTGCACCGTGAGCCAGGAAACCCGCAAATTCGAAGCCGAAGTGGCCCAGGTGCTCCACCTGGTCACGCATTCGCTCTACTCGCACAAGGAAATCTTCCTCCGCGAGCTCATCTCCAACGCTTCGGATGCTTGCGACAAGCTTCGTTTCGAAGCGATCGCCAACCCCGGCCTCGTCACCGAAGACAGCGAGCTGCGCATCCAGGTGACCTGGGATCCGGAGGCCCGCACCATCAGCGTGCGCGACAACGGCATCGGCATGAGCCGCGAAGACGTTGTCGCCAACATCGGCACGATCGCCAGCTCGGGCACCCGCCGCTACCTCGAAGCGCTGTCGGGCGAACAGAAGGCCGACTCGCGCCTGATCGGCCAGTTCGGCGTCGGCTTCTACTCCGCCTTCGTCGTCGCCGACAAGGTCACGGTGATCACCCGCCGTGCCGGTGAACCGACCGAAACCGGCGTGCGCTGGGAAAGCGATGGCAAGGGCGAGTACACCCTGGAAGAGACCAACGTCTCCGAGCGCGGCACCACGGTCGTGCTGCATCTAAAGGACGGCGAGGACGAATTCCTCAACGCCTGGCAGCTGCGCTCGCTGGTCACCAAGTACTCCGACCACGTGGCGTTCCCGATCCGCATGCCGGCCGAGAAGGATGGCAAGCCGGATCCGACCGAGTGGACCACGGTGAACTCGGCCTCGGCGCTGTGGGCGCGGCCCAAGAGCGAGATCACCGACGAGGAGTACATCAACTTCTACAAGGCGCTCGGCCACGATTTCAACGATCCGCTCGCATGGACGCATAACCGCGTCGAGGGCAGCCAGAGCTTCACCACGTTGCTCTACGTGCCGGAGCAGCCGCCGTTCGACCTGATGATGGGCAACCGCGACGAGCGCAAGGGCCTGAAGCTGTACATCAAGCGCGTCTTCATCATGGACGCCGCGGAAGAGTTGCTGCCGAACTACCTGCGTTTCGTGCGCGGCGTGGTCGATGCGGATGACCTGCCGTTGAACGTCAGCCGCGAGATCCTGCAGCAGAACCGCCAGTTGGAGAAGATCAAGGCGGCCTGCACGAAGCGCGTGCTCGACCTGCTCGAGAAGATCTCGCGCGACGAGCCGGAGAAGTTCGCGACCTTCCTTGCCGGCTTCGGCAACACGCTGAAGGAAGGCATCGTCGAAGACGCCTCGAACCGCGAACGCATCGCCAGACTGCTGCGTTTCGCGTCGACCAGGGGCGACGGCGCGGCGAAGACCGTCTCGCTCGACGACTACATCGGCCGCATGGCCGTCGGCCAGGACACGGTGTGGTACGTCACCGCCGACAGCTACGCGGCGGCGGCCGGCAGCCCGCAGATCGAAGCGTTGAAGGCGAAGGACATCGAAGTGCTGTTGATGTCCGATCGCATCGACGAGTGGATGCTGGGTTACCTCACGGAGTACGCCGGCAAGCGCCTGCGCAACGTCGCAAAGGGTGACTTCCCGCTGGACGAAGCCGACAAGGCGAAGCAGGACGCCGCGAACACGGCGGCGGCCCCGTTGATCGAGCGGACCAAGGGACTGCTCGGCGATAAGGTCGGCGACGTGCGCGTGTCCGCACGCCTCACCGATTCGCCCTCGTGCCTGGCCCTGGCCGATCACGACCTGGCCCCGCACCTCGCACGCCTGCTGCGCGAGGCTGGCCAGGACGTACCCGAGTCGAAGGCCGCGCTCGAACTCAACCCCGAGCATCCGCTGGTCAAGCGCCTGGCCAGCGAAGCCGACGACAGCCGCGCGAGCGACCTCGCCAACCTGCTGCTCGAGCAGGCCGAGATCACCGCCGGCGCACAGCTGGCCGATCCCGCCGCCTTCGTGCAGCGCATGAATCGCGTGCTCCTGGGCTAAGCCCGCGACGACAGCGGCATGGCGCATTCGGGTATCGTCTGCGCCATGTCCGCGTTGCTCATCCTCTTCGTCTGCCTCGCCCTCGGCATCCTCTGCCGGCGGTATGCCAACCTGCCCGAAGGCATCGTCCCGGGCATCAACTGGTGGGTGCTGAACATCGCACTGCCGGCGCTGGTCCTGGCCCTCGTGCCGCACGTCACCGTCGACGCGCACCTGTGGTTCCCGGTGGCGGCGATGTGGATCACCTTCTTCGGCGCATGGGCGCTGTTCGCCACGCTGGGGCGGATCTTCCACTGGTCGCCGCAGCGGATCGGCTGCCTCAGCCTGGTCTGCGGCCTGGGCAACACCTCGTTCATGGGCTACCCGATGATGGAGGCGCTGCACGGCAAGCCGGGCCTGTCCGTCGCCGTCATCGCCGACCAGCTGGGTTGTTTCCCGTTGCTGGCCGCGGGCGGCATCATCGTCGCCTCGCTGTACTCGGGCAAGGGCGCGAGTGGCGCGCTGATCGCACGGCGGGTGCTGACCTTTCCACCGTTCCTGTGCCTCGTGCTCGGCGTGGTCGTAGGCGTCCTGGGTGGCTGGCCGGCCGCCATCGACAAGCTGCTGATGCAGATCGGCGCGACGCTGACACCGCTCGCCCTGTTCTCGGTCGGGCTGCAGTTCAAGCTGCACCTGCAACGCGACCAGGTCGGTGCGCTGGCCGCGGGCCTGGGCTGGAAGCTGGTGCTGGCGCCCTTGCTCGCGCTGGGCGTGGGCCTGGCGGCAGGCGTCGGTGGCGTGATCCTCACCGTCGGCGTGCTGCAGGCGGCGATGGCCCCGATGATTTCCGCCGCGATCCTGGCCGACCAGCACGGCCTGGAGCCGCGCCTGGCCAACACCGTGCTCGGGGCGGGCATCCTGCTCTCGCTGGCGACCATCCCGCTGGGCAACCTGTTCCTGCCCGCCTGACCGCTTGGATTCACGGCGAGGCGGCCACACACTTCGCGGTATGACCGACGCAACGACGACTGCCGGCGTACGCGCCGACGTGTGGCTTTGGGCCGCGCGCTTCTTCAAGACCCGCAGCCTGGCCAAGCAGGCGATCGACGGCGGCAAGGTGGAGCTCAACGGCGCCACCTGCAAGCCGGCCAAAACGGTAAGCGTGGGCGACCAGCTGCGGATCACCCGTGGCGAGGAACGACTTGCGTGCACGGTGGAGGGGCTCGCGCAGAAACGCGGGCCCGCCCCCGAGGCGCAGAAGCTCTATCGCGAAACCGACGAAAGCATCGCCGAGCGTGCGCGCGTGCGCGAGGACCGGCGGCTGACCGGTGGCGCGTTGCTACGCCCCGACGCACGCCCCGGCAAGCGTGACCGGCGGCTCATCCAGGATCTCAAGAAGTCGCTCTAGCGCCGCGCCGGCCACCGCCCGCCACGGGTCGGTTTCCATCCGGCGCCAGATTTTGTAGCCTCGACCGGCCCGGTATCGTCCCCTGCCGGGGGAGGGATCCCATGGCAGCTACACCTCGCATCGCACCTGGCCGGCTGGTCAGTCGGCATGGCCGGACGCGGCGACACGGTTTCGTCCTCGCCATCGCGGCGGCATTGTTCCTGCTCGGCGTCGCCTTGCCACTGCTCCTGCTGGCGAACGGGACCTTCGACCACCACCCCATGATCGTCGCGACGGGCGCCTGCCTGTGCATCGCCGGCGTCGCGGTGGGCGTGGCGTGGAAGGCCATGGGTCCGAAGACCGTGCTGTCCCTGCACGACCGTGGGGTGGTGATCCACCACGCGGGGAGCCGCGAAGACGTGTTCGTCCCGTTTGCCGCCATGGGCGACCTGTTCCTGTATCGGCACGGCAGCCACGGCGGCCTGGTCAACGGCCTGGCGTTCCGTCGCGACGCGAGCACGCCGTGGGTCGAGATCATGGACAACGTCGGCGATGCGTTCCGCCTGCGCGGCGCGATCATCGAAGGGCAACTGCGCGAGCGTGGCCCGCTCACCCTGCGCGCACTGGAAGCAGGCGAGGGCATTGTGTTCCACACCGTATCGGACGAGGCGCGGCTGGCGCGACGCGCGGGCAACGCCGCACCGGTCACCGAAGCGACGCCCTTCATGCTGAGCCCGCTCGGGGTCGAGTTTGCGGACCGGCTGATCCCGATCGGCGATATCGCCTCGGTGGACGAAGGCACCACGACCGGTTCGCTGCGCCTGCTCGATAGCCAGGGCAATACGCTGTGGGGCGTGCATTACCTCTCGCTGTTCAGCGCCGACCTGTTCATCGTGCTGATGCGTACGCTGATCGAAGCGCGCCAGTACGGCCTGGGCGGCGTGCCCGACAACAAGGGCTACTGAGGAGCGCCCTCCACCCCGCACGCCTGGCTGCTGAATTCAGGGGCGGGGCAGGAGGGCATCACGGCCACATGATGGAGAGTCGATGAGCGCCGTGATGGGCGAACTATAGGGACGCCCCCGCCCATGGGGAATTCGATTGTTCGGATCGTCGCGATAGCCCCGGCCTATCAAGCTCCTTAACGCAACATCTTCTTCAACTTATACAGCTGCTCCAGCGCCTCGCGCGGGCTGAAATCGTCTGGGTCCATCGCCCGCACCGTCTCCTCCACCGGCGATGGCAGCGGCGGCGCGAACAGCCCCATCTGCGGCGCGGGCGTGGCCGGCGCGGCGACGGCCGCGGTGACCTCATGCCCTTGCTCCAGCGCCATCAGGTAGCGCCGTGCATCGGCGATCACGGTCTTGGGCAGGCCGGCCAGCGCGGCGACCTGCAGGCCGAAGCTGCGGTTGGCCGGGCCGTCCTTCACCGTGTGCATGAAGACCAGCTGGTCACCGTATTCCACCGCGTCCAGGTGCACGTTGGCGATCGTGCGGTATTCGGCGGCCAGTTCGGTCAGCTCGAAGTAATGCGTGGCGAACAGGGTGAACGCGCAGCTGGTCGCGGCCAGGTGCACTGCGGCGGCACGGGCGAGCGACAGGCCGTCATAGGTGCTGGTGCCGCGCCCGACTTCGTCCATCAGCACCAGGCTGCAGTCGGTCGCGTTGTGCAGGATGTTGGCGGTCTCGCTCATCTCCACCATGAAGGTGGACTGGCCGCGCGAGAGATCGTCGCCGGCACCGATGCGAGTGAAGATGCGATCGATCGGACCGATGGTGGCGGCCGACGCCGGTACGTAGCTGCCCACGTGGGCGAGCAGCACGATCAGCGCGTTCTGCCGCATGTAGGTGGATTTACCGCCCATGTTCGGGCCGGTGATCACCAGCATGCGGCGGACCCGCTCGAGGCACAGGTCGTTCGGCTCGAACGGCTCGTCGCGGACCTTCTCCACCACCGGATGGCGGCCACGCACGATGTGGATGCCCGGCACGTCGGTGAGGACGGGGGCCGCCCAGTCGAGGGTCTCCGCGCGCTCGGCAAGGTTGGCCAGCACGTCGAGCTCGGCCATCGCCGAGGCGGCGATCTTCAGCGACGGCAGTTGTTCGGTGAGTTTGTCGAGCAGCAGTTCGTACAACGCGCGCTCGCGCATCAGCGAACGTTCTTTCGCGGAGAGCACCTTGTCTTCGAACTGCTTGAGTTCTTCGGTGATGTAGCGCTCGGCGTTCTTCGTCGTCTGCCGGCGCGTGTAGTGCGTGGGCGCCTTCTCGGCGTGCGCCTTGGTGATCTCGATGTAGTAGCCGTGCACGCGGTTGTAGCCGACCTTCAGCGTCGGGATGCCGCTGGCGGCCTTCTCGCGTTCTTCCATGTCGACGAGGAACTGGTCGGCGTTGGTGGAAAGCCGGCGCAGTTCATCCAGGTCGTCGTCGTAGCCGTCGGCGAGCACTCCTCCGTCGCGCAGCAGCACGGGAGGCTGTTCGATCACCGCGCGGGCGAGCAGGGCGGCGGTGTCGGCGTGGTCGCCGATGCGCCGCACCAGGTCGTGCAGCAGCGGGCTGTCGACGCCTTGGATTTCCTGGCGCAGCTGCGGCGCGGCGGCGAGGCCATCGCGCAGGGTGGACAGGTCGCGCGGACGGGCCGAGCGCAGGGCGACGCGCGCGAGGATGCGTTCAAGGTCGCCGACGCCGCGCAGGCGCTCGCGCAGGCTGGCGTGCCGACGCGTGTCGATCAGCGCGCCGATCGCCTGGTGGCGTCCACGCAGCACATGGCGGTCGCGCAGCGGACGGTTGAGCCAGCGTCGGAGCAGGCGCGCGCCCATCGGCGTCACGCTTTCGTCGAGGACGCCGAGCAGGGTGTTGTCGACCTTGCCGCTCTGGTGCGTGTCGATCTCCAGGTTGCGCCGCGTGGCGGCGTCCATGGCGATGGTTTCGCTGGCGTTCTCCACGGCCATGCCGGTGAGGTGCGGTAGCGCGCTCTTCTGCGTCTCCTCGACGTAGCCGAGCAGGCAGCCCGCCGCGGCGACGGCTAGCGGCAAGCCTTCGACACCGAAGCCGAGCAGGTCGCGGGTCTTGAAGAAGCGGCACAGTTCGCGCGTGGCCGCGTCGCCGTCGAAGTGCCAGGGCTGGCGCTTGCGCAGGCCGGGCAGGGCGCTGACCAGCTTCGGCCATGCCACGTCTTCGCTGACCAGGGTCTCCGCCGGCTGCAGCCGGGCGAGCTCGGCGGCGAGGCCTTCCGGCGTCGCGGTTTCGGTCAGCAGGAAGCGGCCGGTGGAGAGATCCACCCAGGCCATGCCGTAGCCCTTCGGCCCGGCGGCGATCGACAGCAGCAGGTTATCGCGGCGCTCTTCCATCAGCGCCGCATCGGTGACCGTGCCGGGGGTGACGATGCGCACGACTTCGCGCTTGACGGGGCCCTTCGACAACGCCGGATCGCCGATCTGTTCGCACAGGGCGACCGATTCGCCCAACTTCACCAGCCGCGCGAGGTAGCCTTCCACCGCGTGGTAAGGCACGCCGGCCATCGGGATCGGCGCACCGGCCGACTGGCCACGCTGGGTCAGCGTGATGTCCAGCAGGCGGGCCGCCTTGCGGGCGTCGTCGTAGAACAGCTCGTAGAAGTCACCCATCCGGAAAAACAACAGGATGTCCGGGTGTTCCGCCTTCGCCGCCAGGTACTGGCGCATAAAAGGAGTGTGCCCATCCAGCACAGCGGTCTTAGGTTCGATAGTATTAAAATCAGTCACTTATGATTTAACCTTGATGGTGCGATCGACTCGATCGTTGCCTTCATCTCTCACATTTGGCCCACGATAGTGTCCACATTGCGTCCATAGGACAGGATACCGCCGCTAGCGTGTGTCCATAAAGAGCGTCGCCGTGCGAAACTGTCGTTGTCATGGACACAAGGACTTACTGTGCCTAAATCAAACGACGTGAAGTATCGCCTGTCACAGTCGATGTTGCGTGCGTTGACCGTCGATCAGCGGCCCGCCGTGGATGCCCAGGGTAAGACCTTCCTCGAGCCGAATCCTGGCCGAAAGCCTTATCGGTTCCCGGATGGGGCGCAGGGCGCGCCACGCGGCTTCGGCTACTACGTTGGACCACGCGGCGCGTTTTATGAGTTGCGCATGCGCATTGGGAAGAAGGCCGTGCGGCTGTCGCTGGGATCTGTGCATGATCGGCCAGTCGAGAAAGCCTACAACGTGGCGGCGGGCCATCGTTCCTATGTTCACGACATGGGAGAAGACCCTCGCCAAGCCGACCGCGAGAACCTGGCAGCGAAAGCGGCGCGAAGCATGACCGTAGGCACGGCGCTAAGTGCTTACATCGCGTTTCTTGAAGATCAAAAGAGTCGGGGGTTGGTCAAACAGGCCGGCGTCGATGGTGCTACCGACTCATTGGCGCGCCTCGCACGTCCGGAGGTCGGCCTGGCGGACACCCCTATAACCGAGGTCACCGACGACGTAGCCAAACGAGCCTGGTATAAGCTCCGGCACTCGGCCATGTTGCGATCCAATCGCGTGCCCGCTGACGTCAAAACTAAGCTCACATCGGAAGGGGAATGGTGGCGGCTCAATAAGTCGGAGTTGGTGTCCAAACTCAAACTGACGGGGAAGGACGTCGAACTGGCGTTTGCCGCAGGATTGGCGGCAGCGGAACATACGATGGGTGACGCTTCCCGTGCGGTTGAGCGCGCGATCGCTCACGAGCGCAAGGTCGCGGACGTTGCATTGAGGCGTCCGGTGCTCCTCCACAACCCCTTTTCCATATTGGTGGATGACGGGTTCTTCCGGAAAACGCGTGACTTGCGGAAGCACTACGAAGCAGCTCGTGTCCGAAATCCCCTGGGACTCGATGACTCCGAGACAGGACAACAATCGCTGCCGACCGTGCTGAAGTCATTGCTTGAACGCAGGGATATGCAGCAGGGTCAGAATGCTACGGCAATTGACTACATTCTCTTGACGCTGCTCTGGGGCACGCGGCGCAGCGAGTCGGCGCGGCTGTGCTGGTATACGAGCTGCTCGCCCGAAGAGCTGCGAGGTTTGGTGTCATGGGTTTGGCTTGCGCCTAGCCCAGACGCCAAGAATCGCACGACTGGGCTTCGTGGTTCTCAGGTGTTCCTGCACGATACCAAGTCGGGCGACGCCCAATTGCTGCCAGTGGCTTACTTTGCCGAGCGGGTTCTTCGATGGCGTGTGGACGCGCGCAAGCAAGCAGAGGCGGCCTTGGCGCGCACCATCGATAAGGCCCGCGCTGATGCGAAGACCGTTCACGGTCGGACACGCGACATCATCCAACGAGCAAAAGCCGACGCCGTCGTTCAGCGGGCCGAGTGGCGCCTCGAGCAAACGCGACGCTGGGTGTTCCCGGCTCGCAACCCTAAGGCGGTCGAGGGCCATTATTTAGATAGCAAGTCCATTCTTGCGACCATCAAGGACGATGCTGGGCTTGCGGAGATTGGTCTGACGATGCATGACTTCCGACGCACGATGGGCCGGTTCGCTGCGAAGATCCTGTCGGGCCATCTCGTGAGTCAGCTCCTGCGGCACCATGGCACTGAAGGCAACGACAAAGCCATGGAGGAGGTCAGCAAACGCTACACAGAAGCGGAATGGCCGGACCTGTGCGCAGCCATGGCGAAGGTAGAGGAGGCATTGATCGCCACAAGTCCACGTGCTTGGAATATGCTCCGGGACGCGGGCGATGTTGCCCGACCCCGAATGGACGAACGGGATGACCCTCCGTTGAATGTGCCTAAGTATCGGAGCAGACGTAGTGGCGACGCTTGAAGCCAAGCGCACCAAGGCCGAGGCGAAAGAAGCCCTCGCCCGTCGCCGTGCCGAGATTGCGGTTCGAGATGCTGAAATGCTTGATGCATTGAACGCACGAGCAAGCGCACACCGGCATCAGATGGCGATGGACGCCCTTGATCGGATCATCATTGTTGGCCGCGCGTTCCGTCTCGATACATTGCTGCACATCCTTCAACCGCAAGTCTGGGTGCTCGACGAAGGTGGACGTTTGATGGGCCACGTGCTTACGGTGGATGTGAGGGCCTTGGATGGCGCGGCTGACATTGACGTGCTGCCCCTGCTCGAGGCGCTGGATGAGCAATGGGGTGACGTGGAGCAGCGGGCAGGGTGGGGCCGCGCTTACGCTGACGCATTGCGGACTATCGCCGACGTGGCGGACGACCACACTCGGTCATTTGTGGCGGCCGAAGCACTTCGACGAACCTTCGATAACCTGTAAACAGATTATAAGGCTGAGGGCTCAGATCTTCGCGCGAGCCGCTGTCGGATAAATTAGAAGCGATCCCGGGGACCAGCATGGCTTACGAAATTGGCGAAGAAGTGTTTGCAACTAAGGCAGAAATAACGACGCGGTGCCAGAAAATTCTGCACGCTAGCTCGTTCGGCGTTGCAGATGACGACGCAGTGTTCCTGTTGGGCCTGTTTCAACACCACGATGAATGGGCCGAGAAGTCACGCGGGGGCGTCGAAGGTGTGCGTGTCTATAAAACGCCGCACGGCACGCCCTGCTTTAATCTTGTGTGCACAGATGGGCGGATCGTCGATATCTCCTTTCCGCACGCAATTAAGTGTTTGCCCAGCAATCGGAACACGAAGCGGCGGCCTCAATGGCTTACGGACTACAAGGCTGCCGCTCGGCAGACGATTCAACCTCAAATCTTCGAGTTTCGTGATCGTGAGGTGCCGCTCACGGCGGCTTGTCCGGTGACAGGTATGCCTTTGACGGCGATCAACGCGCACGTTGATCACGTCGCTCCGCTGACCTTCGATCAACTCCTACGCGATTTCACTGAGATCAATGGGATTGATCCAAGCGTGGTCCGAGTTGGATCCCACGGTGGGACGATCGCATTTTTTGAAGATCCTGACGTAGCTTCCCGTTGGGCGGCATATCATCGAGAGCACGCGCAACTTCGCGTGATTTCTCAGGCCGGGAATCTAGGTTTACCGAAGCCCCGGGTCGCGTGGGATTTCCAGGAAATTTAGACTAGTGGGCTGCATGACTTGTGCAGGAGCGCTTCATTGCTCGAGGCACGGAAGCGCGCTGACCCATCAGCGCCATACTCCATGCGTAGTGGGTGCGTGTAATCGTCGGGCCCTATTGCCCAGAAGATGGGGATCTGATTAGCGAGCAGGGCCCGCCATTTTTGAGCCGAGTTGAACCGCTTGTCCTTCGTTGATAGCTTCGGATCAGGGCTCGACCGGCTGAAATCCTCAAAGTGTGCCAGCAGTTGGTCAATTTCTCGTTTGCTCTTCTTGACCTCCCCAGCGATGACAACCTGGTCGCCATCGTAGGCCATCAGGTCGAATGCATACCCTTTTGATTGCATGCCCAGGTCTTCAGCGGGCCATCCATAATTGAATTGCAGGCGAGCGACGGCGCCGATCGTAATCACGGGTTCCAGCCAGAGTGTAAGCGGGCGAGGGGTAGTGGCTCTTGTGCCTTCCCAGAACAATTGCTCGTTCGCTTCACTACGCGGTGCTCGGTAACGACCGCCGCCAATGTCCAACACCAGGCCGGCATCTATGGCGCTCAGGAAATGCTTGGCGTCGAACTCTGCGATCGTGATCGATGAGCGAGCGAAGCCTGCGGTGTCGAATCGACGCGCAGCGTCGTTGCAGAACGTCGGGAGCAGCTCGGTATCGATGCGATCCCGAAATCGGTCGATGGCAGTGGCATCGGTCATATGCGGTCGGTTGTCATGTGCTTATCGGGCGGGCGTTATGGGCAAGCATGCGTCGAATTCATGCCATGCGTGTGTGACGTGATGCATTGCAGTGGCGCTGCCTGTGAGTGAGGCCAAGAGCCGGTAGGCGAGGTGCAGGAGCCCGTTACTGCTACGCACTTGCTGCGCCGCTAGTTCGGCGGGATAGCCCCTCGCTCGGCGTTGCAATGGGTGGATCCCGGCATGCACGTAAGAGTTCAAACCGTGCCAGGCGACCGAGTGGAACTGACGGAGCGGTTCAACCAATCCCACCGGCGCCTTTTCGGCAAGGGCCTTCAGCATCACCGTTGCTCCGGGCAATTTTCGGGCTCGCTCGTCGCTCTCTTCGTTCAGTGGTCCGTCCAGAAGCGTTATGGCATCGTCTGCCGCAGCATGCAACGCCCAGGCCCCGCGAACGATGGCTTCGAATTGGAGCCGGAGCAGCGCTGTGGCCGACTGCGGAAGGTCATTCGCGAAGCACTGCCGGGCCGCAGACGCGTGCTCGAGCGACAATACCGCGCTGGCCGCGGCGGCAAGGTGCCGCGGAAGGTTTGTTTGAAGGGGAGGGGCGGAGCCCAGTAGGCCATCGAGCCGCTCATGAAACGCGTCGGAATGCTGGAGGAGGTCAATCATTGGGGCGGGGCCAGCGGAAGTTGGGACCACCATACGGGCAGATTCGGGTCCGTGCCACTCCCTCGATCCGAGGATCGATCCTGGTTGCGCTCCAGACGCCAGAGCGGGACGCGGTGCCCGAGAAGACGTTAGAGTAAGGCATCGCTGGATGACGCCTAGGACGGATCCATGGGGACGGTTCGATCGGAATATCACGGGTTTATGGCGTCGCTGGCGGAGCCGGCGGTGCCGGGCGACGTCCGGCGGGTCGCCCGCATTGTCGGGCGTCATCTCGCGACATTAGCGCGGCTCGGAACGGCTCGTCGCGCTCGATCAGCGCGGTTGGCTCCTCTACTTGTGCAAGAGCTGGACGCGGAGCCGGTCGACTTGCCCGAGCTGGGCGAGGCGGCTGCGGAAGCCCTAGCTTTCCGTCGGCTCCACGAGCTTAAGGTTGGGCCGTTTCGTGGGTTCATGAGTCCAGGGACGTTCGATCTCTCGCGTCCCATCACTTTGGTCTACGGGGCCAACGGCACCGGTAAGAGCAGCCTGTGCGAGGCCATGGAATGGGCCCTATTGGGCAATATCAATGAAGCGGACAGCAAGCGCATCGACCAGCGCACCTACTGCCATAACGCGCGGTTACGTCGTCACGTTCCTCCCGCCCTCGTTGCTCATGACGATCAGGGGCAATCGGTCGAGGTCGAAGCAAGCGAGGAAGCTTTTCGATTTTGCTTCATTGAAAAGAATCGAATCGAGGGCTTTGCGCGAATCGCGGCTCGGACCCCTGGGGACCAGCGGCAATTGATCGCTACCCTGTTCGGCGTGGATCAGTTCAACGACTTCGTCCGCGGGTTCAATCCTGATCTCGATGAAAACCTTAATCTTCAGGGCCGGAAAAACCTGGCTTTGCAGGCCCGACGTGTTGCACTGGCCGCGGCGGAGCAGATCGTTCGGGATTACGATGCCGCACTAGCGGGATGGCAAGAGCAGGAGGCGGCGTTAGCCCCGCGGATCCAGGCAGGTGCCACCTACGACGAAGCATGTGCTTGGCTGATGGGCGCCGATCCGCTACCCGGGCGCCTATCGATTGTCCGAGCCGCGATCGACACGCCTCCTAACGCGTTGCTCGGCATCACGCGCGCTCAATGCGAGGCGCGGCTGGTGAGCGCCTTAGCGGCGGAAGAGTCGCTGAAGCTACTTTCGCAGCAGCTCCAGGCTCGGACCAGCGACGTGTCCTACCGGCAGCTCTATGAAGCCGTGCGTGATCTAGCCGCCGCTAATCAAACCTCCTGCCCGGCGTGCGGCACCGCTATTGATAAGGTGGCGCACGACCCTTACGAGCGCGCGCGCGCGGGTTTGGCGCAGCTTGGCGAGCTGGCCGATTTGCAGCTGCAGGAGGCGGAGCAACGTGAGCTGGTTGCCGAGGAGCATCGATCACTGCACGGCCTGATGCGGCGGGTGCTTCAGGCGGCCCAGCCAGAGCAGGTGGCGGCCCTTCCCCAGCTGCCTGAACGCCCCGAGGGGACCTGGCTGGGGCCGTGGTTGAACGACGCGCGCACCGCGTGGTGTGCATTGTTGGACTGGGCGTCCGGCATCGAACGTGCGGACGCGCAGGCACAACAGGCAGCCGGTGAACGTCCCGGGCTGTTGACGGAGCGCGACACGCTCGAGGAGCTTGAGCGGGAAATTGCGGCCCTTGTCACGCTGCGTAACGAGGGCCTTCGTTGGTTCAACGACGCCAAAGCGTTGATCGATGCTTTCGAGGATGAGAATCGCGAGCTGATTGCGGAGGCTGCCGCAGAGGTGGCGGAAGTCACGTTCCACCAGCGCATCAAAGCCGCCTACGACCCGTTCCTCGTTCAACTGAAAGCCTTTATGGCTCAGCTACCGGGTCAGTTATTGCAGGGGCTCGGACGCCGAGTGCGCGACTTCTATAACGGGTTCAATCGCGACGACCCGCCGGGGGACCTGCTGAGCGAGTTGTGGCTGCCCGTTGCCGAAAACGAAAAGATTGAACTGGAGTTTGTCGGCGAGCCTGGCCTACGTTACGACGCCTTACAGATTCTGAGCGAGGGACACATCCGGTGCCTGGGCTTAGCGATTCTTTTGGCTAAAAACATGGAGCAGGGATGTCCGGTGGTGATCTTCGACGACGCGGTCAACGCCATCGACGACGATCACCGCAATGGCATTTGGCGAACGCTGTTTGAAGACGGCGCACTCGACGGGAAGCAAGTCATTCTGACCTCTCATGGAGAGGAGTTCTTACTGCGCATCCAGCAGGAGTTGGGCGCGCAGCGAGTTAGAGACGAAGTCCGAGTGATCAAGTTCCTTCCTCACTTGGGCGAGCATGAGTTGAGGGTGGACACGGACCCGCCGACAAAAAACTATGTGCTCTTGGCCGAGCAGGCCATCGGGCAAGACGACAAGCGCGATGCCCTCAAGCAGAGTCGACCCGCCCTGGAAAGTCTGACCGATCGGCTATGGAAGTGGCTGGGACGGCACGGTGACGGCCGCATTGACCTGAAAATCTCGGGGCCGGGCGCGCCGTTCGAACTGAACAATAAGTGCGCCAAGCTCAGCAGTGCGCTTCGCGGGTTGGCGGATCGTCCTGGACTCGACGAGGCCCGGGCAGCTCTAGCGACGCTGTTAGGGGTCAATGGCGCTTCGATTGAATGGGGCTACCTTAACGCCGGTGTCCACGACGCCCAGCGCGGCGGCGAGTTCGACCGCGCCACAGTTAGGACCATTGTAGGGGCCGTGGTGCAGCTGGACGCTGCCCTTGACCTGTTGCAAAACCGAGTGCGGAACTAGGCTTGTGAAGCAGCCTTTATCGGCGCAGGCGTGTAATGCGGCCGGGTCGTCAGTTCCGGCGGCGCTGGCCCACATCGATCGTCGCGCGGCGACCATCGTCAATCCATCCGGTGTTTAAGCGAGCCCCCATGCCCTATGAAAGCGTCTTGGATAGTCTTCCTCTGGTCATAGCCGATCTGTTTCGCGCAGGCCGAAACGACGGCGAAGCGTTTGCCGCAGCGCTGAACCGGCGGCTGGATGCGCTCGCCGCGGCACAGGGAAAGAATGCCACCGCAGCGGCACGTATCAAAGGCGGAGCGCTGCTCGAGGACGTCGCATTTCGTGCGCAGTTTAAGTGGCTTAAAAAAGATGACTGGGTGCTCGATATTACGGCCGCTTGCTACGTCCGAAGGTCGCTCAAGGCCCTGCATGCTGGCTTGATCGCGGCCCTGGGTGGGTCTTGGCGCAGTGAGATGAGCACGGGTGGTAAGTTCAATAACGTTTCGCGCCCACCCACATTTTTGTGGCGCTGGGCGTCGGACGAGCTTCCCGGCATCTTGGCAGGCCAAGAAGCGAAGAGGCCTAGAAATCCTCAGCCCATGAACGGCCTGGCAAAACGGCGCGCAGCTGCGACGACAGCGCTGGAGCGATTCTTCAATGAAACGTATCCGTTTATTGCTGATGGGGACGGAGAGCTTCTTGCTGCATTGATTGCGGCAAACGATCTCTCCAAGTCCGAGTTCTTGGCCGCCTGCAAGGGAGCGGGGCTTCGCATCCAGATGTTGTCCGCTGCGCAGGCCGCTCAGATGTCATGGCGCGATTTGGATGCCCGAAAGCCGTGGGCTGATGTCGCCGAGGCCGTCCTCGAGGCGTCACTGGAGAGTGTGCGACACGGCGGATCGCAGAGGCATGCTAGGGATTACGATGCTGTGATGGGCAGCCCTAGAACGGGTCGTTCGAAGCCTGACCGTTTGTGACCCCGCCATAGGATAAAGCCCGCATCTGCGGGTTTTTTTTGCTTTAAGCATTCCGTTGGGGAGGCGCCAAGTGCTTTTCTCATAAAAAAGAGGTTGGGATCACCGTCGAGCCAACTCGCTGATCCTCTGGAGACTCGTCCTCACACCAACACGAGGACGAACTTATGAACAACCAGAGCAACCCTAAGAAGAGGATGGGCTTCTGCCACGAGCGCACCGTCGGCGAGGAAACCTGGCTGACGCCCCGCTTTATCATCAACGCCATCCAGTCGGTGCGGATGCCGGACGTCGACCCCTGCAGCCCCATGACGCGTCCGTGGGACACCGCCACGCGACACTTCAATAAAGTGAAAGATGGGTTTAATCGCTGGTGGAATCCGAAGGATTTCTACTGGGTGAATCCGCCTTACGGTAAGGAATGCGATCAGTGGTTGAACAAGACGGCCGAGCACGGCAACGCATTGGCGCTGATTTTCGCCCGCACGGAGACCCAGATGTTCCACCGGTCAATCTGGGAGCACCCCAACGCCACGGCGGTCCTGTTCTTCAAGGGGCGACTGAAGTTCGCGACGATCGACGGTGAGTCGGTGGGCACCGCTGGAGCGCCCTCTGTGCTGGTGGCGTATGGCGAGGGTGCGAGGGATATGCTGGTGCGCCTTGTTGGCGAGGGCAAGCTTAAGGGTCGGATTATTTTGCTCAATGAAGGCCAGGCGGGCGTTTACCGACTTGGGGTGTCGGCATGAAGCGCCAACGCAAAGGCGGCATCGCAAAAACGAGCAGGGCGGCGGATCCGCCGACGCGGCAGATCAATACAATAATCGCGGACCTACTCAAGGCGGTCACCGGCATCCCAAAGGCCGGTGCGATCCGAAGCAATCGAGACGCCATGGCGTTACTCCTCTGGCGTGCGCTCGAAACTGTCCTCGGCCTTCATCGTATGGTCGTGCGCTCACGGACGGGCAAAGAGCCGGAGTTTTTTCTGAACGTCGCTTGCTGGCAAGCGGCAGGCTGGCCAGTCGCGGGATGACAAAAGCAGGAAGCGTTTGCGGCGAGGGCCGTCACACTGTTTATGCGACTGGTGCAGTAGATGCCATCTGCAGATCTTCTTTGTCAAGTGCATTGCGCACTGCTTGCAAGTCAGGGTGACGAGCTAGGGCAGCATTTTACCCCGCCGGATCTGTGCAACTTAACGGCAGGACTGGCGGTAAAGCACCGGCGAAACTCCCGCTTGAGGGTGATGAGGGCAGCTGGTATGACCCCGCCTGCGGCGCCGGTGGGCTGCTACTCGCGCAGATGGCAGAGGCCCACCGCACGCGCACCGATTCAAATCCGTCCCCATTGAAATGCATCACCGTCGGAGGCGATGACATCGACCCTTTGTGCTGTGCGATGACCACGCCACAAATATTTGCCAACCGGGTGCTGCATGCGCAGCCGATGGAGGGGCTTGAGGTGAATTGCATCAATACGCTGACGCTGACGGGTGTGCGGTTCTTTGAGTGGCACCGTTGCCCACGGGAAGTCAGGGCGTCGGCAGCAGCTCTTTCGCAACTGATGCGTCGGTGGTGACGTATGCACGGCGGCCTGTGCTGCTGAATGACTGGCAGGCCGATGTTTACCGGCTTGCGGTGGCGTTGTGATGCGCCAACTTCTAAGTCGGATCTGCATTTCAAAGGGATCCACGACTGGCTACATGCAGGGGAAGAGATCTCGAGGCGAACGAATGGAGCGTCAAGGGTGCTCACCCAATCTCAAATATCAACTCCTAAAACCTATTTGCTACTACGAAGGATCAACTTATGAACAACTTCTCGAACAACATCTATTGGCTGGACATCTTGAATGGCGTCGTTGGCTTAGATGACGCGAGCCTGCTTGAAACGCTATATGACGAGCGCGATCTTCCATGTGACTTTTTTTGCGAGGAGGGATACCCTGATTCCGTTCTTTCACTGGCTGCCAGGAGAGGAGCGTTTAATTGTCTGTCGCTTGCCATTGAGAAATTCCCGGGAGAGCGAATCCCGAACTGGCCAGGCTTAATCGAAAATATCCTTGGTCACGTCAGCTTTTTGCGAGACTCTGGAACGTTGTCTGATTGTGAAATCGCAAGGTCAGAGGCGGCAATGTATGCGCTATTACCCGACGACGAAGAGCCGACTGGGCGGCTCGCCGTAGAACTGGCCCCTCTTGCTCATCTCTATTCGGAGGGTTTTGTCGAACTCTGTGTGCCCACGAAAGTAGCGCATAACGGCATTATAGTTTTTTTGAAGTCCCTCATCAGCACGTGCGAACAGACACACGAACATGGGATCAGTGAAATACACGAAGACGGAATCGTTGCGGTGCTTGAAGCGTTATACAAAAACGGTGCGGAGCCAGGCGCTTCCGCGTCAGACGGCCCTAATGCATTGCACCTTGCATGCTCTTATGGGCTTTCAAGAATTGCAGCGTGGCTTCTGAATCATGGCGCTGATCACCATTCATTCTTCGTCGACGCAAGCGGAAGGCGACGGACCCCGCTTGGCTGTTTGCGCGGGTCGAACGAAGCAAAGACACGAATCCGAAAGCATTTTTGGGCTTATAGAGAAGCAGACCAATTGAGGAAGTGCTTAAGCGGCGATTTGCGTGCTACCGCATCGCCGTCGTGCGATGCGCATCGCCTATGACGGAAACGATCCAGAGTGTGCTTAGAGGGCTACCGTCGCCCGTTGTGCCCGTGCCTGGTTCACCGCGGCGGCGGTCTTCGCCTGCATCATCTGCGCAATACCCGCGGCGGCGGGGAGCAGTAATACTCGTGTCTGGCTTTTTGAGTAAACGAAACGGTCTGCCTTATCGACACTAAAGCTTTTAAGTAGCGGCTTCGTTGTCACCTGCAGCTCAGCTGCCGCTTGAAGTAGCCGGGGCCGGAACTGGGCGAGCGCCTGCTTCGACCCGCAAAGCGCGTGGAGTTTACTGACGGGGATAGGGATAAATGTGTCGTTGCTTTGGCTTGAAATGAAGTCGTGCAACCATAGCGCCAGTTGCTTACCCGTCAGCTCAAGCTTCCGCGAGAAGTCTGTGAGCACGACTTCGTTTTTTAAGAGGTCGATTGCGCGAGGGTTGACCCGCAAGGTTAGGGGCGCGGAGGGCGACGTTTCGTCGCGATAGACCTCTGTGAGCAGCAAGCCACTGTAGCGGTGACGCGGCGTCTGCAGCTCGAGTCGGGCCGTCTGTAGTTCGACCAGTCGGTCCCACAGCCACCGCCGGGAGCGCGTCGAGGTGTCGCGCCAGCCAATCGCTCGTAGTAAGTCGGCGCTAGTGACCCGAACGTAGTCTTCGTCGGCGCCAGCGGACTTGCCGTCGATCCACAACGAAGCGATGACTTGCCAAAGCAGCGAGTGGGTCTGGTTTAGTCGCGGACCCCAGTAGTGCAAACAGCTCGCGCCGTCGACGCAAAGTTCCTGGCCTTCGACTGGATCTTTAAAGCGATCATTCACGCCGAACAGCGAGCCGCGGACAAACGCGATAGGAAGCCCGGGTTGTGCATGTCGCACACGGGGAACGTTGGACGTCGTCCGAGCGGACGAGGTGTGCGATTTCTGTGCGTGAATATTCGGGGAGAAGGCCATGCTGAAACCCTGCTGATGCAGAAGACCAGTCCCCTGCTCAATTGGTATAAGCGATCCCGAGAAAAGCGCAAGTCCCTTCCGGCCGAATTATTCGTGGGGGTGTATGCCAGATACGTAGAGGGTGGGAGCGAGATATCGAAAGGGTGTATGCGAGATACGTAGGTGGGTGTATGCGAGATACGTGAGGGGGTGTATGCGAGATACGTGAATGCTCTGGAGCCCGCATTCTGACGCCGTTTTTTGGCCCCCAAGACGTAAAGCTTTAGATCTTAAAGCTTAAGAAAGAAAGAGCCGGACGGTAGAGCGCGGCTTCGCCGCACGTCTTCTCTTTTCTGTTTTTAAAAGCAAGAGCGACGGGCAAAAGCCGCAGCCAGGAGCAACAGCCCCGGGGCGCGCGCCAGCGCCCCGGCTCTTTGGGGAGGGGGGAAGAGCAGAGCAGGCTGAGCGTTTGAGCAAGGCGCGGCAGCATCGCTGCCGCCTGGGCCGACGGCCCAATGGGGTGGGGAGGGGTTATGAGAAGAACCGCCGTGCGCGCTTACGGCTGAAGGCGCTCTGCAGTCAACGAAGAATCTACTTCGACTCCTCTTGCGCAGCGCCCGGAGAGTTGTAGTGTTGAAATAAGCGAAGCATAAAACACCCCATCAACGGCATCCTCATGACCACAACTCCTTTCTCGCAAGCGGAACTCGACCGGGCACTTTTTGCCGCGTGCAGCAGTTCAACCGGTGGACCTGCCGTGTTTGCACTGCTGCAGGCCGGGGCGGATCCGAACGCTGAGTTCGACGACGGTGCGGGACCGATGTCTGCGCTGCACCTGGCGAGCCGACATTCTGCGCAGCACGTTCACTTTCTGCTACAGGCTGGCGCGGATGCGCGGCGGCACGAGGCCACGAACCTGGGCCTGTCGTGCAACTCCGTCGTGCGGACGCTCCTCGTCGAGGCTGGCGCCAATGTCAATACGACCGACCACCGGGGCCTCACCGCCCTGATGCTCGCCGCGATGCTTAACCCGTCTGCCGTGCCCGACCTGCTCAAGCACGGGGCGGACGGAAGCTTTGAGAGTCACGATGGCAGGACTGCTGCAGTGCTCTGCCATGAACCGAAAATTAGGGCTCTTCTTGAGAGTCATGCCGAAGCGAAGCGGTCGGCGCAGACGCTTCAGCAGGCGCTCGGGGAAGACCCTACAGCGCGCACAGAACGACCTCGACTGTGATCGCCCCGCTGCAGGCGAACCGCCGGCAGCTTGCCGCATGCGCTTTTCCGATCAAGGGTAGAGGTTCCTCCCACATATTCTGCCCCATGCCCCAACGCGGCTTCACACTCGTCGAAGTTCTGCTGACCCTGTCGGGAGCGACGCTCTTCGCCCTCGGGGTCTGGGCATTAGGCTTCCAAGGCAACGCCGCCCGCGACGCGCTTGCCCTCGTTACGGCCGTGCGTGCCCTGGAGGCCCAGGTGGCCACGCAACAGCAAGGCGCCTATGACTTCAGTGCCTTGTCCGACCCTGCAACCATCGCCGCGCTTCACCCGGCGCCCGCGTTGCAGCAACACGGCAACCACGCGACGCAATGGGGGGCGTGGAGCATCGGACCGATTGCCCGCACGGATGCCGATGGCACAGTGACCCCTGCCGGCGGTTTTTCCATCGCGCTGCAAGCCCTCCCTGGCGCGGTATGCATACGCGTGGCCAGCGCGTTGCGGGAAGGCGCAGTCACTGTGCGCGTGGATGGCCTGGCGGTTGCGGACGTTGGCGCCATAGGGGCTGCCTGCAGCACCGACGGAGGACATGCCGTGGCGGTGGAGGTCATAGACGGCGCGAAGATGGGCCCGGTGACGCCGAGTGCCTGAGCTGCGAGGTGGGGCTGAAGGGGTTGAGAGCATGGGACGCACGCCAGCGCCCCGGCCTTTTGGAGATGAGGTGAGAAGAGCAAGAGCGGTGGGCTAGGAGCAGAGCAAAGGTGCGCCGCTGGGGCCCTGGGCCAGCGGATCAAAGTGCTGGAGAGAAAATGACGGATCACGTCGAGTTGAATATCCCTGGGTGCTGCAGTTGGAAAAATAACTTATAGAGCACGTTGACAGTCATTCGAAAAGTTGTAACGTGAATTTGTAAAAGAAGCAAATACCACCCCATTAAAAAAGGACAACGCACATGAACTACGCACGCTCGACTCTCGAAAATGCAGCACTGAAACTCGGCTATGACCTGTCACCTGCGAGCGACCGAGACCGCATGGCCGCGGCCAGCAATGGCTGTGGCGAGCCGATGCCGCGATGGACCCTTAACCCAGTCGGCAACCAGTGGGCCAGCGACATCATCCGCTGCGAAAATCTCGCTGCCGTCGCCGACGAACTCGATGGGATCGCCATCGCCATCGGCCAACAGGGCTGATGGCATGCTGTTGCGCCACGCCACTTTTCAGGACCTCCAGGCCATAGCCCTGTCTCGAAGATTCTCCCTCACCGGTCAAGAGGAGAAGTGGGCGTTCACCGACCTGGTGACGGGTGGTCGGGACGAAGGAGATGGGCGGTATTCGCTTCTTCGGCACATGGGGCAGCAGTCGATGCCCGCCGTTGCGCAAGACCGGGCAGCATGGTGCCATGCCCAGGGGAAGACCGTCGGTGAGTCCGCGGATCTAATGGGGGTTGCCTACGGCCGCGTGGTGGCGCACTTCAAAGCAGCTGGGCTTCCCGTTCGGCATGCCAAGGGCGGCGCTGAAGCGTGGCGTCGGCAGAACGCGCTTAAGCAGGGAGGCTTGAGCGTCAGCGAGCGCCGGGCGCTGCGCCGGCAGCAGGTGGACGAACTCTACCGCCAGGGCTTGACCGGCTCCGAAATCGCAAAGCGCATGGGTATCCCGGTGGGGATGGTCATCAATGACCGTGGGGCCCTCCGGCCGGCGCCGAAAAGTGAAGAAGTGCAACGGAACGAAGTGGCTGAACTTCTTCGCCAGAGAGCCAGCGCGCCCGACGTCGCTGCGCGCCTCGGCCTGTCACAGCGCCATGTTCGCGACGCAGCCAAGTTCCTGGGTCTGCCCATTTTCCACGCGTCGTTCGAGCGCCGGCAGCAGCTGGCCCGTTTGATCGATGCAGGGTGCACGAGCCTTGGGAGGTTGGCGGAGCAGCTAGGGCGGACACCCGAAGAAGTGAAACGGGACGCCAAAGCATTGGGGGTATCGCTTCCGGGCATTTGAAGCGCAGCGTGGTAGGGGTGCACCGCGCCTTGCATCAAACATCCGCCGCCACGGCAGCCTGGCTGCAGGCACAAGAAATAAGTCGCAGATCACGTTGACAGCTGTCTATAACGCGGTAACGTGAATGTGCAGCAGAAGCAATAAACACCCCAACAACAATAGGAAAGCGTATGAACATTCAAACACGCGTCATCAACGATCCAAGCACCCTCGTCTCGATGGGCCTCAACCCTGGTCTCGTCGCCAATTACCTCGACGTATCGGCCGAGCCGACCGGATTCACGAAAGAAAGCAGCTTAGGTTGGGGCACGGAATGGTGCGCGAACCACACTGCCAAGTCGGCCATCACCGGCGAACAAATCGAGGTTGACGGATTAGTTTTCACGGTCGACGGCTCCGCAGGCGGATACAAGAAGCTCAGCAAAGAGTGGAAAAAAGCTCGCGAGGGAGCCGAATGACTGAAATTGACATGTCCGCCACCGCACGGTGGCTTCTAGGCAACGCAAAAGTCACCCCAGAATTTGACTATGCGGCTATAGCACGTCAGGCTTTGCGCCCAGCCACCGCAGAGCCCGATGTGCCCGCCAAAACCCAATACCTCAAAGTCACGGTCTCGGGTGACCTCTATGTGCGCCTGACCGCTGCAGCGACACGCTTCGCTTCTCGGAACGCGGCGGTGTCGGTCTTTGTGCGCCGGGGGCTAGCCCGTGGAGTGAAAGGCTTGGCTGCGCCCAGGGGTGTGACCGATGGCGGAGTGGTGCTGATGGTGCCATTGGCGGTTGCAGAGCGGACGACGCTCCAGAACTGGGCGGCAGAGCTGCAGTGGACGCTGACCGATGTCATTCGCGCTTTGCTGGAACGAGAGCTGCGCACCGCGGGCTGAAGAATACGTCTGGATTCTCCGGCCGCTTACGCGCCCGGCCCATTCGGGAGGGAGAGAAAGCAAGCCAAGTCCCGCCCCCGAGCGGTGAAGCACGGCGGCAGTGCCGCCGTTTAAGCCAATGGCTAAAGGGCAGATCCTTGCGCTGGGTCCTCCGGTCACCGCATTTGCGCGGGGACTACTGCGCTTATCTCAGCGATTTTCGCGGCGACCACGGTCATTGAATCCTCAGCAGTATCGAGGCCGCTCCGGGAAGCCAGCAAGGGGCTGACGTTACGAAGCTCTGAATAGGTCGTGTTGTGCACGATGGGAATGAGCTGGTTGCCGGCGAGAAGCGCCGAAAGTTCCTTGTCCGCGACACCTCCCGTCGGGAGGCGGGCCAAGAGCGCAGGGGTCACCAGGACGAGTCCGATTCGCGAATTCGCAAGACCTTTGTCGATGGCCCGCATCATTGGAACGCCAAGACCCAGGTCTGTCTCGCTGAACCAGACTTTTACGCCCGCTGCTACAAGCAATCCATGTAACTCTTTTGCAGCGCCGTCCCGGTCATCCCAAGCGTGGCAGAGGAAGACGTCACGAAGGTCCGGTTGCTCTGCCGCTCGCTTCTCGACTGTTTCCCGGATGGGCGTCAGTGACATGACCTGGGCGGGCGTGTAGGCAAGTGATGAACCTGCTTTCGACCAGCGCGGCCTCGCACCTCCCCCGGAACCGCTGCTGGCGCTGCGGCTGCCGCCGGTGCTCCCCGACGGATACGCTGGCGGCGAGTAAGAGCCTCCTCCACCGTAGCTAGCGTAACCCCGAGTGCGGTAACGACATGCGGGACACTCGGCAGCTGCGGCTGCCGAGCTATGTCCTCTTACTGGTGCCGTGCATCGCGCCATTTCATATTCCTTTGATGGATACACATTCAGAGCAGGTCAGTGAGCAAGCGACCTGGCCACTTGGTCCAAAGCGATCAGTTGAATCAGACGGCAACCTTCGGCTCCACATCATTTTGCGCCAAATCGTGCGTGTCTGCGACGGCATTTACCGTGACAATTTATGGGTGCAGAAGCGCCGCGAGCCACCGAACTGGGCCCAGGCTTTCAGATTGGGGGCACAGCCAGCCTGTCATCGTGGCGAAGCACGGCAGCACCGCTGCCGCCTGCGCCAACGGCCCAATGGGATGAAGAAGTGAAAGAAAAGCCCCGCGTTCGCTTACCGCTGCAGGCGCTCTGCAGTCACGAGAAATCTGCTTCGACCCCCCTTGCGCGGCTCTCGAGATCGCTTACTGTGGTTATGGGGAAGCAAAAAACACCCCAATATCTCAACCGCAAAAGGAATCTGCCATGACCCACAAAGTTGAACGTGACGTGCTGAAGGCTTTCCAAGCCGACCCCGACGCGCTGGTTAACGCCCTTCAGGCCCTCGTAACGCATGCACGCCGAGCAGCTCGCATCGAACATCCAGCAGGCAGCTCTGACCGCGGTGGCCGCTGGTATCCGTCCGACGACGAGGACTGCGGCGTGACCCGCACCGCCCGGTCACCGAGCCGCGCCTGGCCTCACTCTTACAACCAGGCGTGCCGTTCCCTCGCTCACTGCGAAGCCCTTTACGACGCCGACCATCAGCTCACCCTCTTGCTTCGCCGCTACTATCGCATCGCCCGACTCGAACCGAAGACCTTTGGCCACCGGGAAGAAGCCTTCGAGGCGTTAAAGGTGGTGCTCGCCGCGGTCGAGGCAGACCGCCGGGCAGCGGCCGGCGCCGGGGCTTCGCGTCAAAAACCCAAGCCTAAGCGTTCGGTGCGGGCAGAGGAGAACGCCCGCGAGGTAAAGCACCCGGAGGCGCAGCCGTGAGTCGCCCCGTCACTCGTCTTTTTGCCCTGTGCGCGCTGTCGGCCGTTGCCTTCGGCGCCAGCGGGACTACCGTCACCGGCACACTGCTCATCAGCGCAACGGTGGTGGACAGCTGCAGTATCGCGACCCAACCCTTGAGCTTTGCCGACTATCGATCTGACGGTGCTGCAGCTTCAGCAACTGCCCATGCGGGCATCATCTCTTTGACCTGCACCAAAGGCACTCCAGTCATGGTCTACCTCGACAGCGTTCCGCAGTTACACAGCCCGAGTGGCACGACGCTCGCCTACACCTTGGCGTCGCCGACCGGCCGGGCGTGGAACAGCACGAGTGGCGTCGGAGCGGTAGGGCAGGGCAGGACGCCGGTGACGCTGAAGGTGGTCGGGAGCATCCCCGCGGGGCAGAGGGCGGGAAGCGGCACTTATCGCGGCGAGCAGCTGGTGCGCGTCGTTTACTGAGGGCGCTGCAGGCACGCAAAATAGTTTCCAGAACACGTTGACATCCGCCCCCGACGCGTTAACGTGATCATGTAGAAGCATAAACCACCCCAATAGAAACTAAGCAGGTAAATCGCCATGACGGTCACAACCCCACTCAAGACCCCACGCTATTCCGACGACCAGGCCCGTGCGTTCTTGACAGCACAACGCGCGCAGCTGACCGATGCCCAGCGCTGGGAGCTGGACACGAGCCCGCGCTTTCATACGAGCTGGAGCTACATGCTCCATGACAACCGCGTCTCTGAGCTTCAGCTGCGCGCCAAGGACATGGTCCGCTACCTGGCCCACTTGGAGACCGACGGATGCGGCGTGAGCGAGGCCGAGGTTGCCGCGATTTACCAGCGCCTGGGTGCGCACCGCGGGGTGCGCCATGACCACTAATGCGCAACGCTACGCGCTTCACCTTGCCGTGGCACAGGCGGACCTTTCGACGGTCGCCGCCCTACTTAAGGCAGGAGCGGACCCCAACCGACGGCTTCCGAGCCAGCTGTGGGAGAGGACCGCGCTGCATGTGTGCGTGGCTGCTTACAGCGCGGCGTTGCACACAATGCGCACTCGCGAGGCCCACGCGTTGGAGGTGATTTGCGCCCGGCTATTGGAGGCCGGCGCGGCACTCGATCACCGGGACACGAAGGGACTTATCCCGTCGGCGGTTGCCGACACGATGCCGCGCGCCCTGGCGGTTGCTGTGAGGCAGCGCGCGTTTGACGATGTCGGTTGCTTCGACCCCCACCCTGCCGGCGACAACGATGTGGAATGGCTTATGGACCCTGAGTCGCTGCGGCTCGACCCTTTGTCGGGGGCTCGTTACACAGATCGTTATGCCGCCGCAATAGCGGCGGCGCAAAGCACCTTGCGGCGCCGTGACCTGCTCGAACGGGCACGTGCCCAAGGCGGATGCGGCAAGTTTCGTCGTCAACCCGTGGTGGCCCACCACACGCGCGGCGCAGCAAAACACTCTTTGGACGGAGCAAGCCATGAAGCAATCCAGGCATGAGTCGATGCGCGTAGCGGTCGGTCAGCGCGCCGCCCCACACCGTCGCGCGGTTTGCCGTCGTCGTCGAGCAGCCCATGCGGAGGGCAGCGCTATGGATCTCGCGCCCAAGCGGGCTCTGAAGCGGCTGGATGCGTTGCGGTCGTCGCTCTCGAAAGCGCTCAAAGGTTGCTCTTATGACTGACTATGCGTTTGTGAGCGCCCGGGGCGGCTCCGGCAAAACGACGCTCGCCCTCAACTTTGCCGGTTTGCTCGCGTCGCGCGGGGAGCGAGTGCTCTTAGTCGACGACGACGAGAGCGGTGGGGCGGCCCTTGCCTTTGGTGCGCTCGCCCGCCGAGCGGGGCATGTGCTCCCTTTCGCCATCTTGCCGGCGTTGTCGCGAGGTTTCGAGTCGGTTGTGCATGACTGCTCACCCGGCGTTGTCGGTCGGGCACGTCGCTTACCGGGCGACGTCTTAATCATGCCCACGCTGTGCGACCAAGCCAGCCATGTGTTGCTCTTTCAAGCACTCGAAGATTTGCAGCAAGCCGGCCGCTTGGCGGTGGTCGTTCCGAACCGCGTTCGCTTGGACCGTGCGGACCAGGCGCGGCTGCTGGCGGACCAATTCCCGGGCCAGGCCTACTTTCGCGACCGCGCAGCCCTTGCCCAGGCGCTGTCGGCCGGCACCACCCTGTTTTGTCCGGGCAACAGCAAAAGCCGTTGGGCCGCCGCAGCCCGCGACGAATTTTGCGCGGCGATGGCCCCGGTGCTGTCGGACCCTGCGCCCGAAACCGGCAACGACGTGCCCAAAGCTCCGGTCGCTGCGTAAACTTCCCCCAACTCGATAAATATCTTTCTTATGCCCCCCAAGAAGACCGCACCCCGCAAATCGCCGGCAGAAAAACCAGATATGAAAAGGCTGGCGGATGCTGCGCGCCGGCCGAGGGTGACCGCACCCGCGAAGCCTGCGTTTGACCACTTCGTGAGCGCGAAGCAGCCGGGGCAGAAGACGATTCTTGAATCGCGGCGTCTGCGGGCGCCAAAGGGCGAGTCGCATCACCAGCTGAAGATCGGGGTGCCCGGGGCACTCATCGCGTCAATTCAAGCGCATTCAGAGAATCCGGCGGCCTGGGGCGGTGCGCTCTTGCGGCTGGCAGACTACGCACTTCACGAGCTGGTTGCTAAAGGGAAGACGTTGGAGTCGCTGCCGAACGAATACTCAAGTGCGGTGGCAAAGCCACAGATGAGCGACAGCAAGGCGGCAAGTGCCGTTACGATCAAGCGGAAGGTCGCTATGGCCAAGTGGGCCGTGAAGAGCGGGTCGCGGCCGGGTTGACTCATCGTCTTGCTAGGATTGGTCCTGGACTCAAGAACCTAGACGTTTCTGCAGCTGATTCCAAATCTAGTCGTCTCTAACATGCCCAGCCTTGCCGTCGCAGTGCTCGCATCCGGACCATTCGCTGTGCTTTCGGGGCTCAGTTCCGAACTCACCGCACCATCCGCATGCGGACAGACTCTCAAATACACTTAAGCAGTTTACGCACAGGTATTCCTCGCGAAAAGCGCAGACCGTTTGATGGCCCTGGCACTCATCACAGTTCGCGGGGGTCACTGCGTCTAAGTAATTGTCATAGGTCGACGGATCGTCATCGAGGGCGTCGTAGAGTTCGTCAACGTCCACCGTGTGGCCGCACGACGATTCATTGCAGGTGAAAGGCTCGTATGCCATGAGAGTCCCTCCGGTGTCGCAGCTGGGACACGCCATGTCCAGCTCGGACCAGTCCCCTTTGCACACCCGACACGAGTAGCTGCGAAGCCAGTCACGCGTCTTGGTCACTTCCGCTGCATTCATTGAGCAAGATACGCAAGCGACAAAGCTGGCGCCGTTCGCTTGGGCTTCTTTAATCACCGGCTGCAGCTGGTCGAATAGAGCTTGGGCGTATCCACGGTGATCAACAAGTGTCCGCTCGATTAAAGCGGCGCGAGTTGGAACGGTTTTGGGCAAGGCAGTGGCCCATTCTCCAGTCAGCAGTCGATTCAGATGGCACCAAGCCTGCAATTGCTCCAGCGCGATTTTTGTTCGGATATTCTCTAAATCGTCACTATGGAAAAAATGCACCATTCGGTTTCGGTGCTGCCGAATGACGTTGAACGCCTTCTTCGCATCCTCAGAGATACCCTGCTGTAGAACTTTTCTTAACCGATTGCATGCTTCATCGAAGGTGACTGAGTTGAAATCGCCACTAAGAAATTGGGCGCGATCCGGCTCTTTCGTGACGATCAAACTCCAGTGCTCGCAGAGCAACCGAGCCTTCAGGAACAGCTCCACGGCAGTGTAGAATTCAATGACAGATCGCTTCGGGTTCTTCTTGAGCGCCCTGAGTGACCCGGCCAGGAATTCAAACGCGTTGTCGACTAGTCGATCGAGTGCGTGCTCTGAGGCATCCGCGGGTTTGCGCTTTCTCGGGGTATCCATTCTTCAGCCCAGTAGTCGGTCAATGCCACGGATGACCACTAGAGGCCGATCGTTCGACGTAGGTGACCCATATCCCCTACCGTGGTGAAGCCAAAGCGTATCACTGGCGCGAGTCCCCGTGCTGTGCCGGGAACATCATCCGCCGGCGCACCAGGTCGTTAATGTTGCGAACCACAGCCCACCACAACGCACCCTCGGGGTCTTCCCCAGGCGTGCCATCCGGCCACGCGCCCAGGGTCAACCGCTTCACCCAGGCGTTGCTCTCGACCAACGCCCAGGCGCATTTCAGGAACGCCTCGCGCTCCACGCACCACACCCCGGCCCCATGGTTGGCTGCTTGGTGCTGGCGCACGATAAGGTAGACGTGCGGGGGCACGGGCCCAAGCATGCCGACTAAGCCTCCCTCGGTCGTGCAACAAGCGGCCACGGTGGCTCTCGGAAAAGCCCAGCGCTTCGCGAGCATTCGTTCAATTGGGCCCTTGGTCTTGAAGCCGACGGTGGTCCTCGGGAGATGATTCCAGGCGCTACCCAATGCGTGCAGTCGGCGCGCCATCAGAGCATCCGGGTCTTGCCCTCGCTGCCAGTCCAACCAGTCCCGATCGCCCTTGGCTTTCTGGCACGATGCGCAGGCTAGGACCACGTTGCCGGGGAGTGGTGAGCCGCCGTGACATTCGGGCACAAGGTAATCGACGACGGCTCGCTGGGCTCCCCAAGGGCCATCCAGCGTCACCGCTACACCGCAATATTCGCACCGCGCACCCTGGGCTTGCATGAGCGCCAGGGTCCGCCAGGGCGGGGTGGTTGAGCGCGGCAAGCGGAGCCCCTTCATGCGTTCCTTGAACGCCTCGAGCGCGTTCATCGGCCGCCCCCGGAACGAGCACGGATCGTTTTGCCTTCGTTATCGCGAACTAAGATGCCAACGCCATAGTGCGCGGCAGTCTCCTTGATAGCGGTGCGAAGTGCTGCGGTCGCCGGGCCAGCGGTATGCAACAGGTGGAGCAGCAGCGCCGAGCGGCTGACCCCCAGCAGGTCAGCAATGTCTTGAGCGTGTTGCGCGGCGGCCGACGGGACAACCAGACGCAAACGGCGGTGAGTGAGCCCGGTGTGGGCGGCGTGCCAGGCCTTGACCGAGGCGCTGCGAGAAATGGTTTTGGGGCGCATAGGTGCTTTCCGAAACAAGGGAGACACGTCTCTTATTGATCGGAAACCAGAGGGGCGCCAGGGGTTGGCGCGCGATTCACGTTCGACCGATGAGCCGCTGGTCGAGAGCGGGGCGCGGCGGAACGAGTGGCAGGGAGGAGCGCACGCAAATGGGTGGGGCTGTGCAAAGGAATGAGGGGGAAGCCTGGGGTTCGTTGGTCGGAAGGCGCTCTTCAATTTGATCGGTGGTTTCGCTTAGGGGGTCTAGCGGGAACCAATACACCAGACGCACCAAGGTGTCGCCACCGCCTTCGGCGGGTGTAAGGCCACGCGCCTTGCGCACCAAAAGCCCGAGCCGGTGACCGTCCAGTCACCAAAAAACGACGAGTCGCGTTTTTCGCAACCGCTGCAACCCGCAACGTAACGCCATTTTTTACTCATCCCGCTGCAGGTGATTGAGCACCCCATTGCGCGCGGCCAGATTCCGATCAACAACAAATGTGTCCTTACCATTTTGTTGATCGCATATGCCCGCTGCCCTTCGCACGCACGTCAATCTTCCCAAGCACATCGCCGATGCCCTTCGGTCCTACGCGCTCGGCCTCGGTATGTCGCCGACGAAAGCGGTCGAGCAAATCGTGCTCACGCACTTCACCGAAGGGGAAGCGTTTCGCGCGCTCGAGAAGCATCTCGACGACGCGTTCAAAGCGGTGTGCAAAGAGCTTCGCGAGCAGCAGGTCGAATTCATCGACGCGCTCGCCGACAACCTCGATTCGCTTGCCGAGCTTCAGGCCAACACTCCGCGCCAACCCTCCCTGTAACCCCGCATCTCCCTCCTCAAAGGAAGTCCCCCGTCATGAAGTTCCAATCCTCTGTCTTACTCGCCGCCGCCCTTGCTACTGCGCTTTCGGGCTGCGCCTCCGTGGGCATCGGCCCGCGCAATCCGTCCAACGACGCGACCACCACGTCGGTAGCGCATGGCGCCATGGTCGGCGGCGCCGTAGGTTGCGCCGCGGGCTTCGTCAGCGGCCTCCTGACCCACTCGGGCCTGAGTATCAAACGCTGCGCGATCGGTGGCGCGGCGGGGGCAGTCGTGGGAGGCGTCGTCGGTTACAAGCAGGGCTTGGAGAAGGCCAACGCGCTGGCCGAGCAGGCTCGCAACGGTGGCTTGGTCGCGCAGGTGCAAACGAAGACCGTATCCGCCACGGACAGCACCGGCAAGACGGAGCACGCCCAAGCCTTGGACCGCCTGACGATCCAGCTGCTGGCGACGGACATCGCCCGCCGTGGTCCGACCACCGCCGGCATCCTCGCCAAAGCCGCCGCGCTCGCCGACGAAAGTGCGGAGCCGGTGACGCTGACCGTCAGCGGCACGCCCACGCAACGGGCCTGGCTCGTCCAGACGCTGCGCGCGGATCTCAAATCCGACACCACGGCCACGTTGATTGAGAAGAGCGCCAGCGCCACGCCCTCGCTCGAGCTGTCGCCGGTGCCGGATGTGCCGCACACGAGCGCGGACAAGGAGAACCAGTAATGGACATTCGCTTCGGCTCCGGCTACTTCACTTATGAGCGCCCCGACCGAGGCTGGGTGCTCTTGCTGTTGGCCATGACTGCGGCGCTCTCGGTCGCCGGCGTGGATGCCTTTATGCCGTATCTCACCGTCAAGGTGGGGCTCTTGGCTCTGCTCTCGCTCGGGTTCTCGCTGGTCTGGGTCGACGCCTTTTGCAGCGGCGTCGGCACATTCGCGCCGCGGGGTCCATGGGTCCGCGGTGTGGCCTGGTTAGCATGTGGGGCGGCCGTTACTGCTGTTGTATTGGCGGCCCAGGTGCTCATGCGGTGGTCGCCCGGCTTGGTTTTCCTGCCCTACGACCTCGCCATGCTGGCGATTGTGCTGACACCCAGCTTCGAGTGGGTCACCAACAAGCGGCCCAGGGCGCGGGCTAAGAGCCACGATTACCTCGACGGCTCGGACTACTACCAGGAGCCGCGGTCGTGAGCGAGAGCAAGCCACGTTGGATGACCAACGCCGCCGCGGTGGCGCCGCCGCAGGCAATCCCTGTGCCGACGCACGCGACGGCATCGCCCGCAGCACCGCCCCGATGGGCGACGGTCGCCGCCAGCCCTTCGTCAGCACTGCCGCCGCTGGCTCCCACTTCCATCGCAACACCCAATCCTGAGCGCGTGTCCGTCGCGCACGGGATGCCCGCTCCCGAGCTGAGTGAGCCGACCCCGAAGCCGACGCGCGCACCCCTCCAGTGGCCGGCCCTCCGCCAGCGCTTCCTCTGGAGATTTCGCGTGTCGCGCGGTATCGCATGGCGCGTCGGGGGCGGCCTAGCGACCGTCGCCCTTGTGGCGTGGGGCGCACATACGTATACGTCGCGCGCGGCTCCCGCACCCCGCGCTTCAGTTGAGTCCGAGGTGGTCGCTCCCGTGACCGCGATGGCTCCAGTCGTAACGCCGGTGGCGGCAGTTGCGCAGGTTGCGGTGCGTCCACCATCGGTCCCTCCTGCGGTCGCCGTCGACGCCCCGTCCGTGTCCGTGGCTCCCGTGGTCGAAAAGCCCATCACCGCGGCGCCGTCCGTCGCGGCACTGGAACCGCCTGCTGTCGCACCACGCGCGCGTCCCCGCGTGGCACCGCGCCATGCAATGGCGCAGCGGCCCGACCGCACCACGACCAAGGACGCTGCGTTGGACGCCTACGGCGCGAACGCGCTTCATGCCTTGGATGCCTTTGGCACTCAGCTCAAGAGAAAACGCTGAACGGGTCTTGCGCGCTGTGGAATTCCGATCAACAACAAACTATCCCCAAGGAAAAACACCATGACCTCCGCTTCATCGTCAGCCCCCACCCGACTGATGCGCTTGCTCGGCTTCTTCGGCTGGTTCCCTTCCGCCCTGCTGCATCGCCTCGGGTGCCTCTTCGTCGGATCCCCCGATGCGCAGCAACTGCCGGCTAACTTTTGGGCGGCCCAGGCCGACCGACTGGTGAACGAGCCCAAGGTCGAGGGCGCTTCGACGGACGACGTCCGCGTTGGCCGCATCCGCGTGAATCAGCTCCGCGTGCTGCTAACCCCGCGGGTGGCCATCCTGGCTTTTGGTCTGTCCCTCGCCTTCTGCATTGCCGTCCAGGCCCTGCTCGCGGGCGCCACCGGCTTGGCGAATGGATGGCGCCACCTGGGGTTCTCCCATGTGAGCGCTCCCGCGTCGGTCGCCTCACTCGACCCCGAACTGGCCAAGCAGTGTGCGCTGGCACGTAGGCACGGCGCTCGAGGCACCGGCATCGACCCAGGCGAGTTTCAGAGGGGCATCGTCGCCAAGTGCGGGGAACGCCCCGGGCCCGATGAAGACGCAGCCGCCGCCCAATTAACTGCTGGAGCAATGCAATGAGCTTGCACAAGAATATGCGCCGACTGCGGTCGTTAATTCCCGTGGATGCGTTGTGGGAAAAGAGCCAGCAGGGCGTCGACGAACTCGTTACCCGATGGGACGTGCCCTCCCACGTTGTGGACACAAACACAGGTGCGATGGTTCCTGTGCGCGAGGATCTTCGTGATGCGCGCCCGCGCTTCAACGGCCTTCCCGGCGGACGCCACGTGACGGCCCGAATTCATGCCCTCGATGACATGAACTGGGGCTCTCCAAGCTCGGCGGAACCGCTGCTGGTGATGCTTGTGCCGATTCTCGCATCGCTCACCCAGTTCGGTTCGTTCATTGCCGTGCCCGCCGTGCTGGCCTTACTGCCAGTGCTGTATGCGATTCACTCGGTCATGGGCGCGCGCCGTATGGTTATGGTGGCACTCCTCGGCGGGCTGTTGCCTTGTTTATGGGGTTCCATCCTAGGTGCGTTCACCGGAATGGACCGCGGCGGCTTGTGGTCGAGCGGCCCCTCGGCGTTGCTGCTTCCAGTGGGATCGCTGGTGGCCGCCGTGCTGTTGATCAGCCTGTTTGCCCCGGCGGGGCAGGTTAAAGGAAGCCTCAAGCAGGCCGCGCTACTGGTCGGCGGCGTTGCCGTGGCAGCACTCGTCAGCCTCGCTCTGTCGCGATGGCTTCCCTTCTTGCCTGCGGTCGCGCCTTGGGTGCTGGGCTGCTCGCTACCGCTATTGATGGCGTGGCAGGACTACAAGGCGCGTGCGGACGTGTTGCGGGAGCAAGACCTGCGGTATGGCTCGTCGGAAAACGCCGGGCTGCTTCGAACTGCTCACATTGATGCCCGCAAAGTCCAAGCGGAGCGGGCCGCCCGGGATGAGACCCAGTTCGTAGAGTTGGGTCGCGCCACCGGCCTTGCGACTCAGAAGCAAGACGGCTATGCACCCGATGCCGGTCTGCTGATGGGACTTACGCAATACGATTGTTCGACCCACATCTTCTGCCTTGGTGAGACCAATTCCGGCAAGACCTCCGGGTTGCTTCGGCCTGTCGCAAGCGGCTTGCTCCGGCTGAATCGAGCGCCGCTCGGGGCACTCGTCATGGACGCAAAAGGCTCACTTCCTTTCGAGTTATCCGACCTTCCGGACTACACGCTGATTCAGCCAGGAATGGACATCGCTCTCATCCAAGGGCTGATGCCGGAAGAGGTGGTCGAGGCTATTTTAGCCATCGTTACTAACAAGGCGACAGGTGAGGACAGTTTCTGGAATTCAAGCGGTAGGACACTTCTGCTTTCGTCGTTGGTAGTGCAGCGGGCGCTTTGTGATCTGCGGACTGCTCCGCGAACCGAGTTGGCTGAGATGGCCAGCCGGTCTCGCGCCGCATGGACCCTTCAGACCACACGCGACTTTCTGGTGCTCGCGCAAGCCAGGCCTGAAGACGGAATGGACGCGCTGCTGACGCTGGCGGCATTTCACGACGACGCTGACACCGGTTCGCTGCTGGACGATGCTCTGGTGTATTTCTCCGATGAACTGGCAAACATGGACGACAAAACCAAGTCGAACATCTTTGCCACCGTGTCGTCGTGGCTTAGTCCTATTTTCCAGCACCGTGACCTGCTGCGCTGGACCCAGATCGAAACGGGTTACGATCCCTCCGAAGTCCTTTTTGGGAAGCGCTGCGGCGTGGCTTTACCTGAAGTGCGTTACGGCAAAGCAGGCATGATCGCCGCGAATCTCATCAAACAGCGGGTATATGCAGGAATTCGTCGGCGCGGCGAGCGCCCTTTTTGGGACAAAGAAGGCACGGGCGAGACCCAAGTGCTGGTGCTGGTCGATGAATGCCAAGATCTCATTGGCGCTCCGGAGATGGCGATTGCTCCGATTGGCAGGTCGCTCGGACTTATCCTTTGCCTGGCCACACAGACCGTCGAGAATCTCATCGTGCGGCTCGGCGGCGAGGCGCAGGCAAGGGGGTTTCTTGCCAGCTTCCTATCGAAAATTTGCTTGCGATCCTCGCCCATGACCATCGAATGGATGGCTAGGGAACTCGGAGAGTCTGAGCTTTTGGTAAGTGATCTTCGGGCCACCGGGATCAATTTGGAAGCTACGTCAGACCGGTTCGAGCGCTCCTCGCTACTCGATGTGGCTCATCCGAATGCTGCCTACCACCAACACGTCCTTCGCGACGCCTTGCGTGAGTCGGGTTCACATCGCCAAGTCATCAAGGGAGCATCCAGCGGGCGGATTAGCGTCAACCATCATGTCCTTCCGGACTTGGTGGTGGGCACTCAGTGGGTCAAGCAGACGCTGTTCTCGCCAAGCGAACTTGCAGCTTATTTAGCACCCAATTATAGGGCCTTAGCGATGATTCAGCGCGCTGGCGTCAAGCGGCGCGACATCATTGATCTCAAACCCATATATCCGGAGAAGAAGCCGGCTCAAGACCGCCGCCAGAACCAGGAGGCCGCATGACCATTGATCGTCGCTACATCAAAACGCAGCTCGCGGACCAGTTGCAGCAATTGGCGAAGACAGACCGCGCGCCGCATCCCGAACCCTATCGTGTCGGACCACCGGAGAAGCCAACCCCACGTAAACCCGAGGTCCCATCCAGCCGCCGCGCGCGGCGGCTAGGCACAGCAACTACTACTACTGTGGAGTAAAAAATGTCCATCCTCGATCGAAATTATTTGAAGCAAGAGTTACCTGCGCGGCTGGACCGCGCGCAGGATGAAGGGCAGATTGCGGCCGGCACATTGGCCGACCGGATCAATGCCCGACGGCAAAGCCGGCAGGTGCCGGAGCGCGAGGCGCCGTCTCGCGCGCCACGTGCATTTGGTTGGGATAACAGCCGCGCGCAAGCCGATGACAACAAAGAGCGCGGCGGTCGAGACCGCTAAAGACATGAACGGTGTAAAGAGCAGGGCGGCCATGGTGCCGCCCTTTCTTTATGGGACGCGGAACCCCTCAATGACAGATACGCCCAGCATCGTCTTCAGTAGCCGTAGGCGGGGCGTCAGCAGACCCTCGATGACCAGCACTGAACGCGCGTCGACGTTGACTTGGTCGGCCACCACCATCGCCCGAAGCACTGCGGTGTATTTCACGCACTGATATAGCCCGCGGGCCAAGTCCGGCTCATCCGAGCCGATAGGCTTGACCTCGACGGCTATCCATTCGGCCCCGGCATCAAAGAACACGTCCAGGCTGTCGCCGGAGGGCAGGCGTTCCTCTGCTCGGCCCGGACGGCCCCACGTTTTGGCGCCCACAACGTTGGGATGCAGACGAACGTAGTCCTTTAATCGCTTATGCGCCTCGCCTTCGCCACCCGCGCGCATGCTTGCCGCCTGCTTCAGCAAGTCGCCGAAGTCGTTCTTGACCGGCTCAAGCTTGAGCGCCGCAAGCACGGCGGACCACTTCGGATAAGCATAGATCTGCTGCATCACCTGCTCGGTGGTTCGACGACGCTCCATAGGGCTCATCCGCTTCCAACCCTCGGGGTCTGGCATGAACCATCCGAAGCCTTGACCGGGCGTCGCGTCCTGTTGATTGACCACGAGGCACTGCAACGGAGGAATCGGCTCACCCCATTGCTGACCCAGTTCGACCAAGGTCTGGCCGACGCTGCCGAGCGGATAATTGAGGTTTCGGGGATTTGGCATCCCCAATTCGGCCGCCAAGGTCTGATAGAAAATAGGCTGCCCCGCCAGGGCCTGCCGCACCAGGATCGGGACTGCCTCCCGAGCCCGTGCTTGGTATTCCTTGCTCCCCCACATATTGGCGGCAACGACCGCCGTTTCCCTGCGCTCCATTTCCTACTCCCTGTGCCCTTGGCGACGAACGCTTATACGCGAACGTAAATATAGGTGGTTAGACCGAGCCGTTTGGCCCACTCCTTTGCAGTGGCTTTGTCACCGGCGCCTTGCAGGCGGCTCCGGTCCAACTGGTCGATCAAGCTGTAGGTCCCAGGTGACCCCTCCTTGGGTTCCTCGAAAAGATAAAAGCGAACCACATCGCTCGTCGTCGCCAGGTAGTAGGTGGTCGTGCCAAATCGCGACCCCGGTTTCCTGTCATAGGTGATTGATCCCCGTTGCGCCATCCGTCGGCTCCTCGTCAGTGAAGCCCAAGGGTAGTGCGGTTTTGCGCCCGTGCAAAACCATGAGTTGCCCCCTGATCTGGAATAGGGGGGAAAGGTAGGTGAGGCGTCTGCAGCCCCCTTCCGCGACCCCTTGCGCATCCGGTGAGATCGCTTAACGTGGATCGTAAGGAAGCAAATATCACCCCAAGAGAACTACCATGATTATTCCCGATTTCTCCCGCGTCCCGGATCTTCCGCCAGCGATTGCCAGGCAAGCCTGGGCGTCCGCTGTTTGCGGGGCTTTAGGGTTTCCACCCACCCACCTGCTGGTGGCGGACATGTCGCAGCCGAGTCTTGCGCCGCGATTGTGGGTGCTGGACCTGTCGGACCCAGCCAACCCTGTTTTGGTTTTGCAAACGCAGGTCGCCCACGGTTTTGGGTCCGACCCCAAGCGCGACGGGCACGCCACGCAGTTCAGTGACCTGGAGGGGTCCGGGATGACCTCCCTCGGGCTTTACCGCATTGGCGCTGCCTACATCGGAGCGCACGGGCGCAGCTATCGCCTCGGGGGGCTCTCACTGACCAACGCCCACGCCTTCGCCCGCGATGTGGTCCTTCATCCAGCGGCTTATGTGTTACCGCAGCACGTGGGCCACAGCGCCGGATGTGCGGCGGTGAGCGCGATCGTCCTGCCGACCCTCGAGCGACGCTGGGGCTCGCTGACCGGCGCTTACCTTTACATCGCCGGACCCGGGCTTCCCATCCCGCACTGTGCCGCCTTGAACCCCCAACCTTGGGTCCTACCTAACGAATGGCGCCGAGCGTTCGCGACCCACGACGCGTGCACCCCTGGAGACACCATATGAGCGCGGTCACACACTTCTTCATCCCCATGGACGAGTTGGAGGACCACGAATTGACCAGTTCAATCGCGGCGCAACTGGGCTCGCTCTTGGCCGGCGTGGCGGGACTTCACCTGTTAGGTGAGTTCCTGCATTTCCTGGAGGCGGTGGGGTCGCTCCAGCTGACGCCGCGACCCTCGGGGGCGGAGTGCGCGTTGGCGACGCAATTTGCGTTGTCCAACGGGTCGCTTGCGGCCACCCCACTGGGCGACCGGCGCGGCGTATGGGTGCCGATCTCCTGGCTCCCCGAACCACGGGCGGAGTTTGCCTCGGCGGCGTCCGAGCCCGACTGGAAGGCTAGGGCGCTTGCTCGCCCTGCGCCGAAGAGCATTTGGACATCGAGCGATGAGCCTCGGGTGGGCGGCCGCGCGACCGCACCCAGTCGTGCGCGGAGCCCGTGGCCACGTTTGCGATTTTCGATGGGAAAGATCTGACTGAGATGCCTTGCCACACTCCCGCAAAAAATCTCGAGGTATCTTAGATCGTGAAATTAATCGACCAAATTCTAGTGTTATTTAGTCCAGAACGCATAAGCCCCGGCAGCTTTTGCAGGCACCGAACTCGGGTCTATGAGCGCCACAAGCTTCTTGAATCTGTCGCGACACGACGCATAGGCGTTTAGGCGAGCACCAATGATGCCGTTAGCCTGAGGGAGTCCGAGCATGATCTCGACCTCGCTTGGCGAAAAACCTTTGATCATCTTCTCGTATGCGCCCAGTGCTGCGTTGGAGACGCCGTATTGGTTGCCGGTCCCGGCGGTCACTACAGTCTCGACAAACTCGGGCTTGACGGTATTTGGAACTGCCGTCTGCTGTGCCAACTGCAGAAGTCGCTCTGCGAAGGGGGGTTCGTTGTAAAAATTGTCATACGACTGGTGCACGCCCAGCAGCCTTTTGCAGGCGTTCGACATTAATGAGTGAATTTCGTGCTCGCCGAGGAGTGCAAGCATTCCGAGCTTCTCAAAGAACTGCTGCGACGCCTTGTGGCGCTGCTCATCACCCTTTGCGATGTAATCATGGTGTCGGTTGATTAGGTCCGATTGAACCTTGGGTGCGAACTTTGTCGAGAAATCTGCGGCAATAGAAAGCGCATTGACACGCGCCTCTTCGTTACTGGTTGGATCACTATACATTCCATGGAGCGAACCAAAAATAAGATATTGCTGCGCGTCGTGAGTCTTTTGGATTCTATGCGCCCACTGCTCCCTCTGCTGATCTGAGAATTTTCCACTTTTGATCGCTATTACAAACGCCGAAAGATCGACGCCGACGGGATTTTGCTCATTTCCGAGAGCGTATTTCGCGCAACGATTTGCGAAGCCAATGAATTCATGGTCATCGATTTTTCCGACGACCGGGTGGGCGGCGGAGAAATTGTTTCGAATGTCTCTGCATTGGTCTAGGAAGAAGAAGCCGTCCTCGGTGATGAGATTAAGCTTGAGGCAAAGTGACAGCAGCTCTGCATCTTTGAAATCCACAAGCGCGTCTTCATCAAACGCATTTTTTCCAGTTATTTGTGCAACCACGGGGAGACCGAAGCGTTTAACCTTTTCGCGCAGCTCGATGACCGAAGCATTCCAAATGTAGTTGATCGCGCTATCGAATAGGCCTGACGCGATAGCAACACACATGCGAACCATTCCTTCTGTTCGCAGGGCGGCGGGGATTTTCTTCAGCACGCCAGGCAGATTACTCCAGGCGGTTTGAATTTCCTCATCAGATGCAAGGATGCCACGGGGCACGTTGAGAGCTTTCGTGAGCTGATCAAGCACCGGAATCGTGCTTTCGAGCACGGCGGGTAGATTGACGTCAGACATACGGATCCCTGTAAGGACGATCGGAGTCGGTTAGGCAAGGTTCACGCGTTTTTAGCAGGCAAGCGAGAGCGTCGCAAGTATGGCTCGGACGGGGCTGACGGGAGCCGCCTTGCTCCCCTGAGTTTGCGCCAGAAAACGAGAATAGACGAGAGATCCGCTCAGCAGTTGGCCAGCGCTTCTATAGCCGATAAACTCGGTCTTGCGTCTTGCCCCTTGACCCCTCGCCGTCGTGGCTCGACCGCGGTTCGGGGCTTATCTCTCGGGTCTTGCCAGTCCAATGCCATCCTAGGCCGATGTTGTGCACGGCTAGGTCGTCAAATGCATTAGCCGTCTACCCGGGAAGTCTCGTAACTATTCCACTCCCGGGGCCTTGCGCATCGCCATATTCCGATCAACGGTGGTTAGTCCCCGTAGGAATTCTCGCCATGCGCCGCCCCGTCAACGCCGCCCGCACGCCGCCTCGCCAGGCCGGCGTCTCCCTCGTCGAATTACTGCTGGTCCTCGGCGTCCTCACGTTGCTGACCATCGCGGCGTTCATCGTGTATCCGTATGTGCGCGACGGCATTCGGGCGGACCATGAAGCAACCCACCTCGAGACCATCACTGCCAATTTCCGTTCGACCTATGGCCTCTTCGGCCCCAACCCTTACCACGGCATATCCACGGCAGCGGCGATCGCCATGGGTGTCCCGCCTGCGGACATGCTGGACGGTCGAACGTCGCTCACCAGCCCATTTGGACCCGTGACCATCGGCGGAAATTATTACTTGCCTGGCAACACGACGTTTGGGTTTACCGTCAATTACACGAACGTCCCGTCCAGAGTCTGCGCGCACCTCGCAACCGCGGTCGCCCCACAGTTCAGCCCCGGCTACGTAATGGTCTCGGGGACCTCGGTGGCGATTAATGGCCTGAGTGACCCGTCCTGGATCGTGCAGAAATGCTACGAGCAAAATCAGGTCACCATGATGTTTGTGGGGGCTTGAATGACGATGGTTGAAATGCCCTCGCAACCACTGCACGACGCGGCCGCAGCAGGCGATCTCACGTCGGTCCGTCAGTGGGTTGCACGCGGGGCCGCTGTCGATGTGCGCAACACGGCCGGTCAAACCCCACTTCTGGTGGCGGTGCTGACCGTGCAATGGACCATCGCGGTTTATCTGCTGGAGCACGGAGCTGACCCTTATGCCCGAGACGAGCGTGGGGTGAGCGTGATTGACGTGCTTGAGGGAATTCGGCGGCACCGGACGCAAAACGTCGGGATGGATGCCTTCTGGTCCGGGGAGTCGAGGATCCGCCAATGACCCGCCCAATCTGGCTCTTCTCGAAGCCGCCGGCGAACCACGCGCCCAGCGTGCCGTTCATTCGACTGGACCTCGCATTCCTGTCCGCGCTTGTGGCGCTCGTCGGGGTGGATGTGACCCTGTCGGCGGCCCAATGGTGGGCGCTCCCTTGGTCGCCGCAGGTGCCGCCCGGGGGCTTGTTGTCCCAGATCTTCGCCTATCCGTCGGTGTTGCTGTCCTATGTAGCGCCGCACAGTCACGCGCTCGTTGACAACCCAGCCTACGACGGCCGCGCGGTGGCTGCACTCCATGCTCGTCTGGCGCCGGCCCTGCTGGTGGCCCTCGTCGCCGCGGCGTGGCGCTTCAAGGCCGGCCTCGTCCCCGTGTCCCGCACGCGCCATCTGGCCGGGCCACGACTGCTGCAAGGGGCCGACGCCAAGGCGGAGCTGACGCGCGTCAGTGCGGAGGAGTGTCACGGTGAGCGAGGCTTCATGCACCTGGGCGGCGTCTGGCTGCCGAAGCAGCGCTGGACCCGCGGCGTGCTGCTCTATGGCTCCCCGGGCTCTGGTAAGACGCAGGCCATCCTTCCGCTGGTGCAGCAGCTGATCGAGCAGCGTCATCGGGCGCTGATCTACGACGTCAAATCGGATTTCACCTCGTATTTCTTGGGAATGAATGGCACGGTCTCGTTGTTCTCGCCATGGGACTCCCGCTCCCTCATTTGGGACATTGCCGCCGACTGCCGCAGTGCATCCGATGCCCAAATTTTGTCGTCGGCCATTGTGCCGTCTGATGACGGCAATCCGTATTTCACGAATGCCGCAAAATCCATCCTTGAAGGAGTGTTGATCTCGCTTCAGAACGAGCTACCTCGTCAGTGGACGTGGGGTGAGCTGGCACGCCGATTGGCATCCGACCGCAAGACCATGGCGCAGCGATTGGAGAAGCATCACCCGTCCGCCCATGCGCTTGTAAGCAACGACGGGGAGCAGGCCGACAATGTGTTGAGTAGTGTGACGTCGTATTGCAAACCGCTGTTTGACCTGGCGGCGGCTTGGCCCACGCTTCATTCAACCGATGGCGCGCGATTACCCAGCATCAGCTTCCGCGAGTGGGCGTCGGATGGTTACGCAGGTCCCCACCGGCAAATCTTGCTTCAGGCGGGGCCGAACGCGGAACTCAACCAGGCGTTCTATGGAGCGGTGCTTCGACTGTTGACGCCACGAGTGCTTAGCCCGGAACTGCCGGACGATGAGCACGGGCGCACGCTCGCCTTTGTGCTGGACGAACTGCCGTCCCTCGGCGCTATCCCGTTTGCCGAATTGATAGAGCGAGGTCGAAGCAAGGGCGTGGTCTTCGTCGGCGGCTGCCAGACGCTTGATCAAATCGAGGAGGTCTGGGGCTCGACCACAAAGAATAGCTTGGGGTCGATGATCGGCACCCACATTGTGGGTCGCCTTCAGCCGAGCCAATCCCGCGACACGATTGCCGAGCTGATGGGGAAGGAGCGCGTCTCTATCCTTGCCGTGAACTCAAGCGGTAGCGGCGAAAGCTCCAGTATTCACGAAGAGTGGCGTTCGTCGGTCCAGCCGTATCAGCTCACGGAGCTGCTAGGTCCTCGGACAACCAAGCGCTCGCTCGAATTCCCCCATGGGTTCTACTCTCGTATGCTCGTTGCGGGGTTGGGTCCCGATTTGCCCATGATTGATGTCCCTGGCGTGGTGCTGCAACAACGTCGCACGCCGCATCGGGCCGCCGCCTGGACGACGCAGCCCAAGAATGCGGGGGAGCACAGCCCGGAGATGGGCACCGAGCAGGAGCTGCTGGGGCGTCTGGCCGACGAGGCGCGCGTCGCAGCACCGGCAGCGGAAGCGCCCGATGCGACGGTTGGGCACAACGGCCCGTTGGTGGATGACGCGTCGGTCGGCCAGGTGTTCGATGCACCGGCCGAAGCGCTTGAGTCACCCGACGTGGTCCCCGCGCATCACAAAATTCGCCGTCTCGACAAGCGGGAATACCTGGCGGCTAAAAACGCCGCGAAGCGTGATGTGACTGCAGCGCCCGAGGCCTAGCGCGCTGATAAATTCCGATCAAAGGTGATGTAACACCACCTGAGGTCGACCATATGCTCTCCATCACTCGAATCAGCGCCACCGGCCAATCCTCGAGCACGGCGGTGCTGGCCTACCTCAAAGCCACCGAGTATTACGTGGGAAAGGATGGCCAAGCCCACTCGTCCTCATGCTGGACGGGCAAGGGGGCTACCGTCCTCATGCTACAGGGCGACGTCGACATTGGCGTTATGGACCACCTTGCCCGTGGCTTCGCGCCCGATGGCACGACACCGCTTTGCCGCAATGCAGGAGAAGAGGCGAGGTGGAAACCTAAGCTCGACAAGAGAGGGTTACCCGTGCTCGACAGCAACGGTGATCCACGCGGTAAATGGGAGGGAGGCCACCGCGTCGGATTCGACCTCACCTTCTCGAGCGAAAAGACCTTCTCGCTGCTCTATGCCATGGCGCCGCCGCAAGAGCGTGAGCGACTGCTCGAGGCGCACCACAGGGCGGTGGAACAGGCGCTGGCGTATGTCGAGCGGCAAGTAGAAACGCGACGAGGCAAGGGCGGCGTCGATAAGATGCCGGTGGCGGGTCTGGTGGTCTCGCGCCACACGCATTTCGCGGGCCGCGAGGAGGTGGTGCAGGACGGGGCGGCGGCGTGGGATCCCCAACTGCATTCGCATTGTTTGGTTTATGGTGTGGCCCAGGGCAAGGACGGCCAGTGGTCGACGTTCGACGCCGAGGCGCTCTACGAGCAAAAAATGACCGCGGGCTCGCTGTATCGCGCAGAGCTGGCGCATCAGGTTCGTGCGTTGGGCTACGGCGTTGAGAAAGTGACTGACGTGGACGTCGATGGGCGTGAAACCGGAAAGGTTTACCTTCGCGTCGCGGGCATTCCTGAGTCGATGCGGGACGCATTTTCCAAGCGGCGAAGCGCCCTGCTTAATTATATGGCCGAGCATCCAGAGGCCACGGCTCAAGCCGCGACGCTCGCCACACGTAAATCGAAAGACGAACCGACCTACGCGGAGTTGACCCAGCTGTGGGCGCAAGCCATTGACGGGATGGCGCGAGCCCATCCCGAGTTGCCGACGCGGGCCGACCAACTGAAGGGCCGACCCAGCTTCAATTTGGGTGCCGTCGATGACGAGGCATTGCTCAAGAAGCTGCATACGAATACCGCGGTATTTGCCCGAAAGGATCTGCTCTTCCATTTGGCTCAGGAGCACCTGGGGCAGCTCGATCTCGCCGGCGTCGAAAAAGAGGCCGACGCGTTCCTTGAGCGGATGAGCCGGAGCCGTCAGCTCGTCCACATCGACCCGCTTCGCCAGCCCGAGGGCAGTGCCAGCGCGTCACCCGGACGCAAGCACACGGAAGTTCGCTACGCCGCGCGCTGGGTGGTGGACCTGGAGCAGCAACTGGTGACCCGCACGCGAGCCCGCCGCGACGACGCGACGGTGCGGGTCGAGGTTCCCATCACCGAGCAAGCCATTACGGACCTGGAGGCGCGCAAGGGCTTCCAGATGTCCAATGAGCAAAAGGACGCGGTGCGCTATTTGACGAGCGGCTCTGGCGGCACGGCAGTGCTCGTCGGACGCGCAGGGGCCGGTAAGACGACGAGTGTGGCGGCCGCCGTAGATGCCTGGCAGGCCAATGGCCAGCACGTCATCGGCGTGGCCACCGCCTGGAAAGCGGCGGGAAAACTGCAAGCGGAAACGGGGGTGGAAAGTGTTTCGGTGGCATCGTTGTTGACCCAGATCGATAAAGGCACGCTTCGCCTCACGCCGCAGTCGGTGCTCTTGCTGGACGAAGCCGGCATGGTTGGCACTGAGCAACTGGTCGCGCTGCAACAGCATGTCGATGCGGCCAAGGGCAAGCTCGTGCTCATGGGCGACCCCAAGCAGCTCCAACCCGTGGACTGGGGCGGCGGTTTGCGTTTGGCACAAGCCGAGGGCGCTGCGGAACTGACGGAAATTCGCCGACAGTCAGCCCGGTCCGACCGTGACACCGCGAACCTGTTTTACGAACTGCCCAGCAACGCGCCGGGCGCTCGTTCGCGGCGGGCTGCAGCCGAACAAGGGCAAAAGATCTGGAGCAAGCTCGAGGCCCAGGGTCAGTTGGATGGCCACGACACAAAAAAGAAGGCGATGGACCAGTTGGTGCACGACGTGCTGGCCAGCCGTGCGCCGATGAAGGACAAGCTGGTGTTGGGGGCCAGCCGACAAGATGTGGAGGCCCTTAACCAGGCCTTGCGCGCGGGCCTGAAGCAATCGGGTCAACTCAGCGCTGTCGATTACGCGGTAACTGCTCCGAACGCGGAGATCATCAAGGTCGCCATAGGTGAGCGTTTGACCTTTACCCGGCGGTCGCGAGATTTGGGCGTGGTGAATGGCGACACCTGTGTTGTCCAATCGGTCCGGCAGGGACAGCGTATTGGGTTCGATGTCGAGGCCGTCATCGAGTCTGACATCGTCGGACAATCCGGGCGTCTGCTTCGTTGGAACACGGAGGAATTGAAGGGCGGGAACTGCTTTGTGCCGGCGTATGCCTCGACAGTGCATAAAGCCCAGGGCGCGAGCGTGTCCGAGGTCTACCAGCTGGCTAACCCCGGCATGGCCGACGAGCAGCTGTCATTGGTCGGCTTCAGCCGGATGAAAAACCGATTCAAGATCTATGGTGCCCATGACGACCTCGAGATGATCGCTGACCGCTATGGCATGGATCGCCTGGCGCTGAATGCCACGGAAGAGGGCGTTCGCCTGTCCGCGCGTGAGCGCCCGGCGACGCTTGAGTCGTCGGGCCTTGCGGTTAAGACGCCGACCCCACTCCCCATCGCCGCCGCGCTCGAACGGGGTAAGGAGGCGGATGCCAGGGAGGTTGCGGCAATTCTGTCGGGGTCGTCGTTGCGCGAGCGCATTGAGGCGCGGCGTGCGGCCAACAATGCCTCTCCGCCGAAGACTAAGGCTCCGTTGGACGCCTACGTCACTCGCGTAAAGGCGTGGGTCGAGCAGATCACCAGCCGGGTAAGGAGCCAAGGATCAGCGCAGGGGCTGGAACCAAGCGAGCGTCGGCGCGGCGTCGACCGCTAGCTTAAACGTGGGCTCCTCAGGAAACGGAGTGCACATGTCAGAACGGGATGTCGCCGAGCGCGGCGGCGTCCCTTTTTGGTTTCCTGAGCGCGAATTTGGCCTTGTTCGCCATTAACCAGTCCCAGCCGGTTTCGGTAAAACGATAAACCGTTTCCATGTCGCCCTCGCGGTCCTGTTGCTGGGCTTCAGAGACAAGGCCGTGTGCGACCAAGGCCTTCGCAGCTAGCGCCGCTGCGAACGCGGCAAAACCGGCCTTCTCCAAGTCGCGCCGAATGACATAAAGGGTGACCGAATCCTGCAACGAGTAGATGTTTTCACCGATTGCTGCGAGTGCCACCATCTCGTGTGGCTCAAGGCCATCAACTTTCGTTAGCTTAGATATTCCGGCGGCGGCGTCTCGGAGGGTTACTTCCTTCCTAAGTAGCGCTGTCAAACGCTCCGTAATCTTCGACTGAAGATCCTTAAAGTCCTGCGGGGTGCCCGTTTTATACTTGAGGATATTCCGGTGCTGCACATCGAAAGGGTATTTCGTCTGGCGGTGCTCGGAACAGATCATCACCACAGGGCGCTCCGCCGCGATGGTGAAACCGAGTTCGAACCAAACGTTCGGGTTGTCGAGGGAAATGTCGGCCAGGCAGATCCTCGCGGCCCGGATCTGGTCCTCGATCTCCTGAATGGGTATCGATGCTCCCGGATCTCGATCAACGCGGTAGGGCTCTAGGTCGGCCGCGATGATGGCAGGCTTGAGCACCTGATCATATCGCGCATCGAAATCACCACCGTCGAACGGCTGAATGACAAAACAACGCTCCATGCACCCTCCTTAGCTACAGTATGACAATCAAGTCCGTAGTGTAATCGCGTCGCGCTATGCACGTGTTGCTGTGTCGACGTCTTCGATTGGAGGCACTACTCGGGGATCATCGAGGCGGTCAGTGCCGCCCAGGCTTAGGACACTCACGAGGTCGATGCCGATAGTTATCCGTTTTTAGGATGAAAACGGATAAGAAGCAAGGGAGCCGCCCGTCGGGGCACACCGGTGAAAGCGGGCGCTGCCAGCTAAGCGATTTGTCCCGGTCATTTCTGCCGAATGGTCATCCTGAGGCGATCAACCGGTAGAGAGCGTCGCTACGTCACGCCGGCGACCACCGGTATGCTCCACCACTGGCTCCCTACGCGCGTGCACCGCGTGTCGCGGACCATGCCGTGGACGTGCGCCCGCGCGAGCATCCCAGGCGCCTTGTCGGCATCGACGTAACAGGCCCACAAGCGGCCTCGTCCATCGTCGAGCTGAAGCTGCCGGCAGGTGCCATCCATGGCGATGACGGAGCCACGCACGTCGACGGTCTGACCCGTCCATTCGGGGCCCCGCGTTTGCGCGCCGGAGGAGGGCGCAAGGGCAACGAAGAACGCAAGCGTGGTCAACATGGTAGGTCCTTTGCGATCGGGGCTTTAGTGTTGATCGATGGATCGGCGTCCGCCCCATCAGCATCGGCGTCGGTGGGGCGTTCCTGGGCACCCCACGCCATCAGCTCTGCTAGAAACTTGAAGTAGTCGTCCTTGGCGCTCACAGCCGCTTAATGCCCCAGGCCGATGCCAATGCTCGCGCCGATGGCCGAGCCGCCCGAGGCGAACGCTCCGCCAATGGCTACGCTCACGCGGCCACTTTCCGATACATGGTTGATCCCCACACCCACTGCGGACTGTCCCTTGTATCCCGCAATGGACATCGCTAAGCGATCGCTCTGTTGGATGCCCTGGACGCCCATGGCCAACATGCCGATGGCACTGCCCACAGCACCTGCTTGGGCGATCTTGCGGTCTTGCTGATGCAGCCGCGCGTCGGTGTAGGCGTTGGCTTGGCCCAGCGTCCGCTGGTCCCCCGCATCGGCATAGCTCTTAGCTTGATTGATGGCGTTGGTGACCTGCGCATCGGTGTAGCTGTCGGCTTGGGTGACCGCCGCGGCTTGCGCGGCCTGGACCTGGCTGAGGTTCGCCGCATCGGTGCTCGCGGTGCCGGCAGCGAGGTTATGGATCTGGGTGCCATCGGCGCCTTGCAGCGTGACGCCCGACTTATCCGTGCTGTCGTAATGCACAGCCAAGGCGTCGGTGCCATCCCCTGTGCCTGCGGGGCCCGTGGCCCCAGTGGCGCCGGTTGCCCCCGTTGCACCCGTTGGTCCAGCAGGACCCTGCGGGCCGACCGGACCTGTAGCGCCATCGCCCGACGAAGGGAGCCCCGTAATCCGATTGTCGAGGTAGGAGAGTGCCGAGCCGACGTTGGTGAAGGTTCCGCCAGAAAGAGAGTAGGTGGGTGCGGTGAAGGTGCCTTGGTTCAAGACGGCATCGCCGCCCAGTGCCGCCGCATACGGCGACAGTTGGCCCAAGGTCGCGGCGTCGCTGTCGGCGATGCCGGGCGCCAGGTTGACCAGGCGCGACTTGACAATGGCCGACCCGAAACTCACGGTGCCGCCTTCGGCCGCCACGCTGCCCGCACCAATGGCGGTAGCAAACGATGCCGTGGCTTGCGCACCTTGGCCAATCGCCGTCGACTGCGCGCCCGTGGCCTTACTGTTCGCACCTAGGGCGGTCGCTTGACCACCGCTGGCATCGTCAGCCGAGCCGAGTGTGCCAGCCACCGCGCCGACGCCGACGGCTGTGTTGAACCCGGTGCTGGTATTGCCCGCTTGGGCGCCCGCACCGAGGGCGGTGCCCGACTGGCCCAGCGCCTCTGCTGGGGTCGCGTCGGTCGATGCGATCCACGGCACGCCGCCGCCGATTTGAATGCTGCCGATGGCGTCGTCCAGCTGCTTTACGTTCACCGCGTCGGTCGCCTCTGTTCCGGCCGCAAGGCCACTGATCTGACGGCCGGCGCCCGTGTCACCGCCGATTTCGAGGACATTCGCGCGGGATGTTTGACTGCCGGCCCCGAGCGCCACACTGTTGTTCGCACCGTCCAGCAGCTTGGCTCCGAAGCCCAATGCCGCGCCATTGATGACGTTGGCGCTGATGCTCGCACCGCCTGCGCCCAGCACCAAGCCCTGGAAGCCCAAGCTGGACGCGTTGTCGCCGATGACCGTGGATGAATTCGTGGAACGAGCGTTGTTACCCAGCGCCATCAAGCCGGCCACGCCGTTGCTTCCGTCGATGGCATTGGCATCCGTTCGCGCGCCCACACCGGCCGCGAGGGAACCGGTGGAGGCATTGACGTTGGAGCCCACGCCGATGCCATTGCCAGCAACATGACCCAGAGAACCCACCTGCACCCCGCCGATACCGGTGACCAGTTGGCCTCCGATGGCAATGCCGCGGGCGTTGTTCGTGACCGATCCCTGGATTGCTACAGCGCTTGCGCTGTTCGCGTCGGTCAATCCCTGCATGACCACCGAGCTGATTCCGCCCGCGGTGCCTTTCAACGCGATGGCGTTGTCGCCTTGAGCATCGCCTCCGATCGCAATGGCTCCCTTGCCCTCCGCGGTTGCGGTGTTGCTGTAGCTGCCCGTCTCGTCGGTGCTCGGGCCGGCGCCAATGGCAATCGAGCTGTTGGCCTGCGTGTAGCCGCTGGTGACGCACTGGCTGCAACCGAGCGACAAGGCTCCCTTCGACACGGGGCTTGAGCTGGTGTTGCCGGTGTAGGTGCCGAGGCTGGCCTGCGCCTGAGTGGCGTTGCCCAAAGCGGACAGGGCGTCGCCGACATTGTTGTAGTTGCCGCCCAGCACGGCGTAGCTGGGCAGCTGGAAGGTGCCGGTGGCCACATTGAAGACGGCGCCACCGCCAAGCGCCGACGCTACAGTGGCAAGCTGTTGTTGAGAGGCAGGGTCGTTGGCGGCCGCCAAGGCGGCGCCCGGCAGAACGGCAAGCGCGGCCAGAGCGACGCTGAGCAGCGTGGGGCGGGTAACGGGGAAGGGCATGGGGGCTCCAATTCAAAAGCGGGTCTAAAACCACCGTTGATCGGAAAAGGGCGACGCGCAATCCACCTAACCCATTATTTTTGATCCATTTCTTGTGCTTCCCCGGTCCTGTCGACTGCTGGCACTATGCGTGATCCTGGTCCGAATGTTCGCCGACCCTGGGAACCACCTTCTGAACGGCATTCCACGCGCGCTGCAACCGCTCCATCGCCCGATGGGCCGAGGCGAGGGCTTCGGAGGTATCCGCATCGGCCGACGCGTAGATGTCGCGGCGCGGCGTCAGAAAGGTCGCCCGCCACGCCTCGAACGCGCGGATTTCGGCATTGATCTCCGTCTTCAGACGAGCGGCACGGTCCAAGCTCGACCGTTGCGCCGTGTCAAACATCTGCGGCTGCAGCCGAACGCTGCGTTGGTTGAACTTCAGGTGCTCATGGACCTGAGCGGGCGTGAATCGGGAAAAGTCGCTCATGCCATGACGCTCCGAAAGTCGGGGATGTGGTCGGCCGTGAACTCCGGCAGGAGTGCCTCCACGCGGGCGAGCGTGGTCGTGGGCGCAACGCCGTTGGCCCGCAAAATGAGGACGTCGACGCTTTCACCTTCGTGTGCTGCCATGGCAGCCAGCTCGGCCCGCAGCGCCTCCTCATGGCGCTGCGCCCATTCCATCATCGCGCGCGCTTGCAGGCGACGCTCACGAAGTTCTGCATGACGAAGTCCGACGGCCTCAAGTTGGCGCAGCTCATCCACAACGCCGGCGCACTCGGGCTCCAAGATGTCGCGGAGTCGGGCCGCCTCCGCCACGTTCGCTGTGAAGCGGGCCAAATCGAGGGCGTTCTGATTAGCGGCCTCTAGCCACGAGTCCGTGAGCTGGTGGACCATCGAACAGTGGTGCTGCATTTCGTCGACCGCCCGTTGGAGCACCTGCCCTTCACTGGCCGCGGCACGCCATTGGTTGAGGTTGTAGTTGGGGCGTGCAGCGATGGGCGCTTGCTTGCGGTAAACCGGGCTCGGTCCGCGGAGAAGGCGCCGCCCCGTCAAGAAAAGCGCCACGGCAAGCATTGCGAATAAGACGACCAACAGCGGAATGATCAACATGAGGAATCCTGGTCAGTGACGATCGAGGTTGCCGTTCGGATCGAACCCGACCACCCACATGCGTGCATCGACGATGCCGGATGCCCGGCTGGCGAAGTCCTCGGGCTGGATGTAACCGGAGATCACCGCAAGCCGCGTCAGCATGTCGATGTAGCGGTCGTTCATTGATGAGGTGTCGATGCCGGCGCCGAGACTGTTGGGCACAGCCGCCGACCCGCGCTGCTCCAGTGAGGTGTCGGCGACATTCAGCTTGAACGGGTGCAGGGGAGGGATAGGGCCAGTGGTGCGTTGCGCGCCTGAGTTGGCGCGATCGGGGGCGGACTGGTTGAGCATGCCGATGGCCAGGGCATCCGCCTTCCCCGAGTCGTATTGCACGAGCTGTCCCGTCGCATCCCGCACGGCGATGGTTGGGCTCGAGCAGACCGTGAAGTCCTCCCGGGTCGAAGTATGGGCGTCGATCCAGATAAGGACATGACCTTGCCAACAGGGCTCGTTGCGGCCAAAGCGGTCGAACGCCACGGCCGCCCGCGGCCAGCCAATCGAGGGCGAGTATCCCGGCCGCTGCGTGCCGTTGAACAGACCCTCGAAAGACCGGGCGCCTGACGTGCGCACCGCATACATGGGTTCCTCCTGGGCCTGGCCCGGATGCACGACATCGTTGACGCCTTGCTTGGCCGCCGCGGCCATACGGTGAAAAAACCCCGGCTCGGTGGTCTGGGCGTGCGCCCCCGCCACCAGTGCGATGAAGAATAAGCCGGCAATGCCGCCTCGGTGTCCCATACGTCCCCCTGTAGATGACTGCCCTCAGGCCGCTCCCAGCGAGCGGCCGTGCAGCCATGGCCACAATTTAACGTGCTTTACCCAAACATTGGGTAAACACCAAAGGACTTAGTATTTAAGCGGGTCTTTTAGCGTGGCAGGGTCTCCAGTCGTGGACCGTGCATGGCCACCCAGCGTGCCCCAAAAATTAAGCCGTCGTTACGGGCTCGAAAAACCACCTATCTGCCCGAGAGTGCAGCGCTGTGGGCGTCCTTTCGGCATCTGCGCAAGAGCGCCGGATATTCCCAAGAGGCCTTCGGGGAGCGGCTCAAACGCAACCAGAGTTATGTGTCGGCGGCCGAGAACGGGATCATCCGGTTGGACGCCATCCAGATCATGGAATGGGCCGCTGCGGCGGGGTGCACGATGGGCACCTGGCTGGAGGTATTCGAGGGACTGCTTAGGGCCCAGCGGGCTGTGGACAAGCGGACGAAGGCAGGGAACAAGCGCTAGCAACACCCCGACGAGCGTCAAACGGTTTGAGCATCGGACCTTTGCTCGGCGGCTTATCTCCACCTGAGTCGACTGTTAGCATCCATCGATACGGCGTCGCCTCGCCATACATCGAGGAATTTATGCGTTTCACCGCTAACGGCCCATCAATTCCTGACGAGCTGCTACAGGCCCGCGATGCCGGTCAAGTCCTGTTCTTCTGTGGCGCTGGCGTGTCCATGGCTGAGGCGAAGCTTCCGAGCTTTGTAGCGCTCGCCAACCGTGTCGCCAATGCTTTGGGGTCAGCTCAGAACAGCCCCGCACGCCGCTTGCTCCACGCATCGCAACGCGAGTCCGAAGTAGGGAAGCCTGCATCACCAATCCCAGTTGATCGGCTGTTCGGACTGCTTGAACGAGAATTCGAGCCTGCCGACGTCCGGCGCGTTGTAGCCGAGGCACTGAAGCCTACGTCTGACTACGCACTCCATCCGCACGAGTCACTGCTGGCGCTCTCTAAGACGCGCGGTGGAACGACCAGACTGGTCACGACAAACTTCGATCTACTGTTTGAAGAGGCTGACGACAGTGTGGCATCTTGGGCGCCGCCTCATCTGCCCGATCCGCGACGCCCGATCGACTTTCACGGAATCGTCCATTTGCACGGCGTGGTCACTGACGACTACCAGGGCGCGAGGGACGACGAATTCGTTCTTTCAAGTGCTGAATTTGGCCACGCGTATCTATCCGACGGGTGGGCCACGCGTTATATCCAGACGCTATTGACGCACTACATCGTCGTCTTTGTCGGTTATTCGGCCGACGATCCACCGGTGCAGTATCTTCTCGAGGCTCTCGGTCGCCTTAATGCAGGTGAACAGCGAATCTATGCGTTTCACGAAGGATTTCCCGATGAGGCAGAGGCGCAGTGGCGCCACCGCGGCGCAACGCCGATGGCGTTCCAGGGCTTTGAGGCGCTCTGGACGACACTTTCCGCGTGGGCCGACCGCGCCCGGGATATTGACGGGTGGCACGAGCGGTTGATTGAAAGGGCAAACGGTGGTCCCGGCGCAATGGCACCTTACGAGCGCGGGATGGTCGCTCATATCGCATCGTCCGAAGGTGGGGCACGCTACCTGGTTTCGGGCGCACACAAACTCCCTCCTGAGTGGCTGTTCGTATTTGATCCCAATGTGCGTTACGCGACTCCCGCGAGGTTCGCCAACAACCATCCTGGTGAAGAGCACGCGGATCCCTACGACGCGTTCCATTTGGATAGCGATCCCGAGCCGGCTCCCATGGATCCCGACAACTACTACGCTGACCGCCCAGTGCCGAACCAAGCTTGGGATGCCTTCGCACCCACACTCTCTGATCAGCGTTCCTCCGTCTTGGGACACAGCGCCAGGCTCACCTGGTCAGGAGTTCCCGAATTTGCCGAGTTACCACCACGGCTCCGTCTTTTGGCTGCGTGGCTCGAAAGCGTCGCGCACCACCCTGCCGCCGTGTGGTGGGCGGCAGGGTATCCCGCCCTGCATGCCTACGTCCGCACCCGTGTCGAATGGACTCTGACATATCGTCACGAACGGTTCCTACCGGTGGTTCGGGACGCGTGGCGACTCGTGTTGGCTGCACATTCCCCCAGCAACAACCATATTGATACGCGGTATCACGACATAATCGGGCAGGTGAGTCGAGAGGGGTGGAGTGTTCGGCTTCTGCGCACGGCCATCGGACTGTATGAGCCAAGTATTTCCGTGAGCCGAGGATCGCATGCACCATGGTCAACACCGCTTGCCGAATGGGCCGACGGGCGGTTAATCAACGGGTCCGTGGAATATCCTCGACCCTACATTTCGTTCGAATTTCCCCCAGAGCATTTAGCCGAGGCGACCCGTCTATTCCGTGCGTCGATCGAACGCGCAGTGCTGCTCGAGCGCGAAATTACCGATCATCCCTACTTCCACTTTGATACGACGCAGCCCGAAGAGGGCGAAGAGTTAGATGAGAGTGGCTATAAGCTCACCGGGCGGTTAGCCACTTTCACGAAGCTGATGCTACGGCTGGCCCGCCACGACTTCGAGGCGTCACAACACGAGGTTTTGAGCTGGGAGGGACGACCGGACGCCGTTTTTGTGCGATTGCGTATCTGGGCCGCCAGCTGCACCGAATTGACGTCGGTAGAGCGCGCTTGGCTGTTGCTCGCCAATCTAGACTCAGCTACGTTCTGGGTGTCGAACGAGGAGCGCGACGTGCTCTTCGTCATCAGGAATAGGTGGGCTGAGTTTGACGCGGATATGAGACGTTCTGTTGAAGACCGGATCCTCCACGAAGACTTGCCGTGGTTCCAGGAGCGATCGGACAGGGAGGAGGTGATCGCGTATTACCGCCTGAATCGATTGGCATGGCTGCAGCGAGAGGGCATCCAATTTGATCGTGATGTAGCCCCCGAGCTGGCTCGCTTAAAGTTGCTGTGCCCCAAATGGACGGAGGAATCCGTGCAATACACAGCGCGGCCGCGCCATTCAAAAGTTCAGCGGATAGAAAGAAATACCGACGACTCTGTTTTAGATGGTGTTCCTATTGAAGATTTGACGGCCGTTGCTACCACCATCGATGTCGTGGATGTTACCGCTGGTGAACAGCGAGCATCGTTTTCCGGGCTAGCTAAGCGAAGACCCGTGCGGGCGCTCAGGTCGTTGACGTTAGCCGCCAAGAGCGAGCGCGATGCGTCTTCGGCCTGGTCCTCTTTTCTCAGAGCGCAGACCCAGGAGGCGCCAAAAACTCGATTGCTGGGGCAGACGGCGGCTCGCTTGAGTCGTCTTCCTTCGCATTCGCTAGGACTCATTGCGGAGGACGTCGCGGAATGGGCCAGCGCTCACATCACATTTGCAGATAAATGGGCTCCCCGCGCTCTGGAAACCTTCTGGGCGGCGATGATCGGAGCCTTATCGTCACCTGGACGTGTGCCGCGGTTACACGCAGCCGATCATTCTTGGATCGACGATGCAATCAATAGCGCGGCGGGAAAATTCACGGAATTGCTATTCAAAGACAGTCGTTTATCCGCGTCTCAGGCGAACGGCGGGCTGCCACCAGATTGGAAAGTGCGAATGGAACAAATGCTTGCACTGCCAGCTGAGGAGGGGTTACGCGCACTGGCTGTGACGACCCTTCGCCTCACGTGGCTTTTCCGTATTGACCCAGACTGGGTGAAAGAGTCCGTTCTTCCTTTAAGGACGGAGGAGGCCACGGGGAAGTGGCCCTTCTGGTCTGGTTTTTTCACGCGGGCCCTATCGCCGCAACCTGAATTATTTGCGTTGTTAAAGCCGGAATTTCTTATCCTGGCTGCGGACATGGCCTTGCGCGCCAGCTATCGCCGAAACCTTGCCGCAATGCTGTTGATTGCCTGGGGTGACGCGGACGCACGGGTGGGTTCTTGTCATCGCGTTAGCGATGTGGAACTGCGGGAAGCTCTGATTCAAGCGGACGCTCCTTTCCGCCATCACACGCTGTCGAAACTGGGGCGCTGGGCCAACGCTCGTGAGGTGCCGTGGGCGGAGCGCGTCATTCCTTTTCTAAGGCATGTTTGGCCATTACAAAGAGCAATCCGTGGCCCGGCGTCGTCGAGCGCTCTGGTCGCACTGGCGTTCGAGGTGCCCGAGCCACTTTTTTCAGAGGTAGTGCACGCCATCGTTCCACTGGTCGATCAAGTCCCGCCCAGCACCGAAATGGGAACGATCAAGGGTGAGGAGCGTGCCCTTATTGTCGCTGGACATGCTGACGCTTTGCTTGCCTTGTTGTGGAAGGTCCTTAGTGAGGATGCGCTGAGCTGGCCCTATTCAGCACAGGCGTGGCTCGAAGCGCTTCGCGAGAAAGCAGGAGCCCAAGCCGATGCGCGTCTGGCTGAGTTAGTCCGTCGGCGCTATAAGTCGGGGATCAGCTAATTGTGACAGGGGCCTTGCGATTCTCACGGGGATTTTTGCTCGGAATACGTAAGTTCGCTGGTAGCAATACCCATCAATGTTTCCGACGAATCAATCAGCCGGTCCAGCGTCACATTGATCGTCACAACCGCGCGATGGTCACGAATGCGAGCGAATGCACCTGGCGCAACCGGAATATCGACTGTAAGTGCGCTAGCCCCATGCCAATAGGTCACTGCTGCGAATGTTCCACCCATCGTGAGTCGCCCGGATGCTTTTTGAATAGAGAGAGGAATATTCCCATCCAGAGGAAGTGGCTTAATAGACAACATGCGAAGCTCCACATCGTGGAAATCTAAAGGCTGCCCATCTCGGTAAGCGCTTCCCGATGCTTTCACTGACGCGATCTCAAATACCAATTTGGATTGGGACATTCCTTGGCTCCTTGGCAGTTCGGAGTAAAACAGACCTTAAGCTAACCTATCGCTATGCCGCCGCCCGGCGGTTGATCTCGGCAAGTGTGTCCACGATGGTGTTCGCATCGCTGTCGCTGAACGTCCCATCGAGCCCTTCGTGATGCAGGCTGGTGAACGGTGGGTCGTAGAGCTGGCCGGCTTCCATTACCCCGAATCGAGTCAACCGGTCGATGATCAGCTCGACGAAGCGGATTTGCAGGCTGTTGTATCGGTTCGCGTCGAGGAACTGTCCGAACGCTTCCTTGGCCGCATTTCGGTCAAGGCCCACCAGCGATCGAATAAACATCGTCAGCGGCTTCCCATGGCCATAGCAGGACTCGAAGCGCTCCCTGCTCTCCACTGGGTCGGACTCGTAAACGAAGCGCTCCAGTTCGCTCAAGTCGGTGGGGGTTAGCGCCTTGTTGTGCTTGAGTTTCGCGACCGTAATGTGGTCTTCGTTGGCGCGGATGTAGGCCTCAACCTTCTTTTTGTATTGAGCGAGGTTAATGCCTGTGCTGAAATCCTTCAGAACGACCTCGGTGGCCTCTCCGATCTCGTCAGTGAGGACCGTATATACCGGCTCGATGGCTTTGCGCTCAATGAACTGAATTAAGCCCCGCAATTTGCGTCGGGTTTGTTCGATCATCGGCAGCGTGATGTCCTTCCAATACTCCTCCGTTTGAAGGTCTTGGATCAGGGCCAACTCCGCGCGCACGGCGGGGATGGCGTCTTTCCCTTCCAGTTCCGCGGCCAGATCGACGATCTTGTCCCGATTGCTGGTGAAGTCTGACGTCGATCGAATCAAGGCAAGCTGAAGGTTGAGGCACAGCAAGTCGAACAGCTTGGCCGTGATGTGCTCCGGGGCTCGCTCGCTCGGCAGGCCAGCGACGTGCATACGAAGGTCGCCGAGGGCGGAGTCATCCAAGGCCTGCCACGTATCGCGTTCCGCGAATCGGACCACGTGCTCACGCTCGGTCCGCACGATGAAGTTATCCTGATTCATCGCGGCCACCTCGTCATGCAACACGTCCGTGGTTTCGATCCGAAGCGTTATCCAATCCGACTCCGGGCCCCAACTTGACGAGGGCGTGGCCGACGGACGGCCCTCACTGGGCGTGAGCAGCGCAATGAGGTCGAGGCGGGCCTTGAACAGTCGCTTGCCTAAGGGCTCGGGCGCACCACCAACGGCGCCCCGTGGATTCTCATTGAAGTATTCGAAGTTGGCGCAGAAATCGAAGATGTAGAACTCAGTCTTATCGACGCCAGGGCCGAACAGGCTAGGGCAGAGGCGCGTGCCGCGCCCGATCATCTGCAGGAACTTGACCTTGGACCGGACGGCTTTGAAAAAGACCAGGTTCAGGACCTGGGGGACGTCGATTCCGGTGTCGAGCATGTCGACAGAGATGGCAATCTGGGGCAGCCGGCTGACCTTGCTGCTGAAGTCGTCAATCAAGCTCTGTGCGTAGGTCACCGAGTGGGTGATGACCCGAGCAAAATCGCCCTTGTAATGCGGGTAGTGGTGATCAAACCGCTGGGCGATGAAATCGGCGTGGCGTTGATTGACGGCAAAGATGATCGTCTTGCCGAGGGTGTCTCCACCGTCGACCTTGAGGCCGTTGACCATCAGATGCTTGAGCATCTTGTCGACGGTGTCCTCGTTGAACAGCTGCTTATTGACCTCGGAGGCATAGATTTCGGTCGGCGCGCCGTTCTCCTCGGCCTCGCCGGCGCGGTCGCCCCAATCTAAGGAATCCCAATGCTCCTTCTCCGCCTCGCTCAAATCACTGTAGCGGATGCCTTCGCGGACAAACGCGAGCGGCACGGAGTGGGCTTTAGGCGGCACGAGGTAGCCATCTGCCACCGCCTCTTCCAAGCCGTAGGCATCCGTCGGCACGCCGGTCTCCAGCCCGAACAGGTGATACGTGTCGCGGTCGACCTCGTCGCGCGGGGTTGCCGTGAGGCCCACGAGGTAACTGTCGAAGTAGCGAAAGATGGCGCCATACTTTTGATAGACGCTGCGATGTGCTTCGTCGATGATGATGAGATCGAAGTGGCCGACCCCATACTTTCGGCGCTCGCCGTCCATCTGGTCGATGAGCCCCATCATCGTGGGGTAGGTCGATAAATAGACGCGCCCCTGGCCGTTCTTGTCGGTGACGAGATTGACCGGACTTGAGTCGGGCAGATGTTCCTTGAAGGCATTCGTCGCCTGGTTGACCAGGGCGACTCGGTCGGCGAGGAACAGCACGCGTTTGACCCAATTGGCGCGCATTAATAGCTCAACCAGAGCGATGGACATGCGGGTCTTTCCCGTGCCCGTCGCCATCGTGAGCAGGCCCGCCCGGCGCCCGTGAGCCAAGGCTTCTGTCATGGCACGGATGGCACGCTGCTGATACGAGCGCTCAACGATGTCGTTGTTAATCGGTAGCGCGCTGATGTCCGTTTGCAAGGTGCGGCGCTGGATCGCAAGTTCCAGTTCGTCGCGACTGTAGAATCCCTGGACCTCGCGTGGCGGTGCGCGCTGGTCGTCCCACACCCACGTGTGGTTGCCGTTGGTATAGAAGATGAGCGGGCGTTGGCCGGTCATTGCAGCGAGGCAGTCGGCGTAGAGCTTGGCTTGCTGCCGACCGATCTCGGGATCCTTCAGGCTTCGCTTGGCTTCCACAACGGCGAGTGGTTTGCCGCTGGCGCCCCACAGGACGTAGTCGGCGAAGCCCTCACCGCCCTCGTTCGGCATGCCAATGAGGGGCACTTCAATGGACGCGTTGCCCCCGACCGACCATCCGGCTTCGCGCAACAGCACATCGATGAAGAAACGACGCGTATCGGCCTCGTCGTAATCGTGACCGTCCGGCACCTCGATGTTGGCCGCCTTCGCCTGGGCGACCTCGTCGCGCACCGCGGCAAGCTCCGCGTTGACGCGGGCGAGGGTGGCTTCGCGCTCCGCCAAGGTCGCCGACTGGGCGGCGATGGCGGCTTCACGATCTTCCAAAATCGCATGTTGCGCGTCGATCTTCTCTTGGAACTTAGCCTCTTGTTTCTTCAGCTCGTCCTTCGTGAGCGCAATCGCCTCATCCGCGCGCACGAGCTTCGGAACACGACGCTCATCGAAGTCGGCGGTAATGCTCTTGGGGTCGCTGGCCCGTGTGTAGGTGCGCGCCACCCAGAAGAGCACGTGGAAGAGTTCGCGAACCAGCTTCAGTGCATCAAGGTGCCCGATGGGCTGGCTGGTATGCACGGCCTGGTTGCCAAACCGCTGGATCAACCTCATTTTTTGCAAAACCGCGGGAGGCGGTAGTGCTTCAAACTCTCGGTCCGTCAGAAGCGCATTGAGATTGCGGTCATACGGCATGCGCAGATCGCGATCGTTCTCATAGAGCCAATGCACGGCCTGTTCAAGCGCGTGACGCGTGCGCATGCAGCAGGCGCGGGGATCGGAATACACCAGTAGCTCCGCACCCTTGGCCGGGTCGAAGAGCGGCTTGAACTCGGCGTGGAGGAACTGGAAATTCGTCACGGGTCAGAGCATCCCTGCAAAGGCATTCCGAAGCAGTGCCGCGAAAAGGCGTTCACCAGACTGTTCGGCAACTGCAAGCCGTTGTTTCACGCGCTCCACCTCGATCGCTAGTGCAGCCCATTTATTCTGTAGCGCAAGCGGAGGTGCAGGCACGGGTAGTTCGCGAAGAATTGCCAAGTTGATATTTTTTTGAGCAACTTGTGGCGCGCGTTCTTCAAGAATCTTTTTAAGAAAGCTCAGCATCCCCTGCACATACTCTACGTTGCTTCCACTATTCGGTGTAAAGCCAACGACACTGTCAGGGAAGCAGGCATCAAAAGTAAGTATTCCCGTGTCGGCGATGTTGGCGGCAATCGTTATGCAAAGTGTTCCCGCAGGCCACTTCTTGCTCTGCTTTAAGCCAGTCTCGGAGTAGGTAGACGAGAACTTTCGGATGTAGCCGCCAGATCGAGCGACATCGCCTGTTTGTATAAGTGGGTGATTTCCGCCTAGAAGCTCAGGCGCGCCACGGGGGCGGTGCCTTGAGACGCCGCGATCTAGGTCCCCGAGATCAGCGAGCCGTTTCATCGGCCAACGTTTGGGATTCGTGGCGACGTTCCCGAACATATCCAAAAATGCAGACTGGAGTAGCTCATCGAGCTTGGAGATGACTCCGCGGCGCTTCACTCGAATTTCGTCGGCCACGTCAAGAATTGCCGCGATACGCCGCTGCTCGACCAGCGGTGGCACCGGAATTTCCATTCGACGCAACTGATCCAGCGTGATGCCCTTAACTGTCGCGCCCTTTCCTTTAGATACAATGGTCGGTGCGCTCCATGCGAAGAACCACAACAAGTAGCGCGGGTCTATGTTGATCGTCGGAACCGCAGCTTTCAGGTCCTGGTTGATCGCGACATCCACCTCCGTGATCACGGCCTTTCCCAGCGCCATGCGCGTGGGAATTATGACTGTCCCAGCTGGGATCAAGTTTGACGCGCTGTTCGCCAACCCGCCCGACGTGATTGACTCCTGAGTTTTACGCAGAACAAAGCCATCATTTAGATCCTTTACCGTCGCCCACGGTATCGAGCCGCCCCAATACGCGGTATTTTCTCTATCTGGGGTGCCGCCTCCTTTGAACGAAACGGCATCACCCAACGATACGGTTGGGAACGTCACAGGAGTGCCTCAAGGGTCGCCAGCCCTTTCGCGATCTCCGCCTCCAGAGTTTTTAGGTCACCGAGGATGCTTTGTGGTGACGAGTGCTGCGTTTCTTCGTGAATCACAACCTTATAGCGATTAACCGATAGGTCGTAGCCACTACGAGCGATTTCCGATCTGGGAACAAAGAAGCTTTGGTCTGAGCGAGACCGCCCGACATCGTCCCCGCGATTGCGCCAGCGAGCAAGTATGTCAGGCAGATTGTTCGTATTATGAGTTTCCGAACTGAGCGGACTGCGCTTGTCATCAAGCGAGTAGCCATCAGCGTGCATGTCGTAAAACCAGACCTCGTCGGTGCCTCCCGAGTTGGTCTTGGTGAACAACAGGATGGCAGTGGATACGCCCGCGTAGGGACGAAAGACGCCCGAGGGCATGGAGACGACGCCGTCCAGCTTATGGTCTTCCACCAGCAAACGGCGGAGCGCATGATGGGCCTTGGACGAACCGAATAACACCCCATCAGGCACGATCACAGCTGCGCGTCCGCCCGCTTTGAGCAGACGTAAGAACAGTGCAAGGAAGAGCAGCTCAGTCTTCTTGGTTTTAACAATGGCCTGTAGATCCTTGGCCGTGCTCTCGTGATCCAGGCTGCCGGCGAACGGCGGATTGGCCAAGATCAGGCTGAACTGCCCCTCGACACCGGCATGGCCCTCGCTCAACGAGTCGCGATTTTCGATGGCCGGATTTTCGACGCCGTGAAGTAGCATATTCATCGAGCCAACGCGCAGCATCGTGCTGTCGAAATCGAACCCGTGGAAGGTGTCGGCGTTAAAGCGCTTCGCGGACTTCTTATCGGCGTAGATTTCGTCAGGGTGATGTGTGCGGAGGTATTCGCTCGCCGCAACCAGAAAGCCCGCGGTGCCACAGGCAGGATCGCATATCGTGTCCGACGGCTTGGGTGCCATCATGTCCACCATCAGCTTGATGATGTGACGCGGTGTTCTGAACTGGCCGTTTTGGCCCGCGCTCGCGATCTTTCCGAGCATGTATTCGTAGAGATCGCCCTTGGTGTCGCGATCGTCCATCGAGATCGCGTCCAGCATGTCCACGACCTTCGTGAGCAGGGCCGGGGTAGGGATGGTGAACCGGGCATCCTTCATATGGGCGGAATAGGTGGAGTTGCCGCCTTCACCGCCCAAGGTCTTGATGAAGGGGAAGACCTTCTCGGACACCGTCTGGTAGAGGGTGGTTGGGTCGCCCAGTTGGCGGAAGACCGACCAACGCAGATTCTGTTGCTTCGGGCCGAAAATGGGACTGTCTACGGGCTGCTTGAGTCGGTTCGCCTTCCTCTCTTGCACCGCCTGCAGCTCGTCCAACCGCTTGATGAAGAGCAGGTAGGTCATCTGCTCGATGACCTCCATCGGGTTCGAAATGCCACCGCTCCAGAAGGCATTCCAGATTTGATCAATCTGGGATTTGAGTGTGCCGGTCATCACAGGGTAGGGCGTCCTTAAATGCTAAAAATGCGTCCGCCGCGGCGAGTTCCTCTCCGGAGGGCGGCTGGGTTAAATGCTAAGCCATTCGGTCCCGACTTAGGCGGCACCGCAACCGGGTTTCCAGGGAATGGACCCAAGGGCCTGGGAGAAGCCGTAGACGGGCGCGCGACCCGGCGCTGAACCCTTCCTTGTGGACACAACTGCGCTGCGGGCGAGACGAACAGACGGTCGCGGTCGATAAGTCAGTGTCCATACTGTGTCCATGGAATTCAAGACTGAGCTGGTCTCTAGCCAAAAGACCTATAAAATAAGGCCTTGCAGCTGCATTCTGAAACCTACACGCCTACTGGCGCATGAACGGCGTATGCCCCGATGCCGAGGCGATGTCTTCTGCTAAAGCCATGATTTTCCGAAACTTAGGTGCGGTGCGCGCCGCCCGTGGCACGCTGGTCGTACATGATACCGGCTCATGGCGCCGGCTGCCGCTGAGCCGCCGGGGGTCGGCTGTCGTGCAGCGGCTCCGGATGCACGACACTAACGGCTGGAATGTTGTGGAGTGCACGCGTGAATAAGGAAAGTCTGGACCTTGCGCCGCTTGATCGCGCGGTTGGCCGCCTACGGGAGGGCCTGCATCGCTACGAGCAGGATGTGTCGGATGAGCAGATCCGGGACGGTTTGATCCAGCGCTTCGAGTTCACTTACGAGATCAGCCACAAGATGCTCAAGCGCTATATCGAAACGACTTCACCCAGTCCCGCCGGCTTTGACGAGATGACGTTCCAGGACCTTATTCGCACGGGTAACGAGCGCGGCCTGCTGAGAAAGGACTGGCCGGCATGGCGTAACTACCGTGACATGCGCAGCAGGGCAAGCCAAGCGTATGCCGAAAACGTCGCATTGCCGGTCGTGGCGGGGATTCCCGACTTCCTGGACGAGGCCGCGCACTTACTTGCACGGTTGGGCGCGGCCGGATGAGAACGGGACAAGGTTCTGTTACAGCTAGGCGCCGACTAGCGAATTCCCCCGTTGTCTTTCGAGTGGCGGGTTCAACCATGGCATCATCGGCGCAGTAGTACCCCATCCACCGTTCCAGGCAAGGAGACGTGGCATGAACGACACTGCCGGCGCGCGGCGCCGCCTGTTCCTCAAGGGCTCGATAGCGGCGGGTGCCGCCCTGGCCTTACCGATGGCCGGCGCAAGCGCAGCGCCCACGGCTGACCTTCCCCTTTATCCGGGCATGCTCGACTGGAAGCCGGTCAAGGCGACCGACACGCTGTTGCTGACGTACGTGTGGGACTTGTTCCGAGGATTCGAGACGGTAGAAGTCGCATTGGACACCTGGTCCGAGCCACTTAACATGGGCGAGCGAGGGACCTTCCACGTCAGGATCGCCTACACCGGATTCGACAAGCGCTTCGGTCCGACCTTTCGGACTGCGCTGGCCGATGCACGGAAGAACGAACTGGAAGCGATCAACCTGGGCAACGGCGCGACGGGTGGCTTCCTGAAACAGGGCGTAGCGGTCAGCGTGAGGCACATGCTCGCCAGCGCCGACCTGGGACGTGTCGCGAATGCCTGGACTTCATGAATCTTCGTATTCCTGCGCCTGGAATCCTACAACCCGCCTTTCCCGAGCTGATGAAATGCATGGGTGTCGACATGGCGGCCTGCGATTGGCATGCGGCCAGGATCGACGCTTTGATGCCGTGTACGAGATCCCATGACAAGTTCAACCGAAAATAATCCTGTAGTAGCTCGATACCTGGTTAGCTACGACTGGCCGAAGACAGCCGATACACGCAGCATTCTCGAGCGGGTCAAAGCGATAGTGGCGCGATTAGGTTGTACGAAACTCCGCATGGCGGTTTGGCTGCGCGATAAGAAAAAGCACGTCATCAGGGATCTTTTCAAGATCGAAGATTTTTCAATTGTTACGGCAATGGAGACGCTTGACGATCGTGTCCCTGCGCATGGATTCGGTGATCTTTTTTACACCTGCAACGAAACACTGGACATAGCGGTCCTTAGCATTGCCGTTATCGGCCGGGATATCCAGGAAGATTTGCTTGTTGGCATCATCCATGACCTGCATGAAGTGAACGGCCTTGGATACACCATTGGTTTCGACGCCGACCTTGGGACGAAGTCGTTCTACTACGCTCTTGGTATCGCGTTCGGAGAGGTCAGGACGCATTACGAGAACATGCTCGCGAAGGAACTCGGACGGTTTCACTTCCAGAGAACCCGCAAGCATCGAGACGATCGCGCTTACACCCGCGACAAGGTCCGGGGTATCTATCCAATCAATGTCTTGAATGCCCAGCAGACGACAATTCTGCGAAAGATTACCGGTCTGCGAGAAGAGCGGTTCATCCGCCTCGACGACGACAGGCATCTTCTTGTCTTGAGTGACGCAGAGGTCGCAGAGTTCGGTGCGGAGTGCGTGGGATCCGATTTTCTGATTTGATCGTTCGGGCTGCGGCCAGAGTTCGCGAAGAGGAGCTTCCATGAAAGCATTCAAGCCTGGACGGATGCTCCAGCACGGCGCGTGGCTGGCCGGCATCGTGGGCATTGCCATGGCGCATACCGCGTTTGCCGCGGCGACCTCGCAAGACACGAACGCCGCCTACGACGCGCAGGACAGACGCCTCAACGCGGTGTACAGGATGCTCTCGCAGTCGCTCGACGACACAGGCCGCAAAGCGCTGCGCGAAGAGGAGCGCAAGTGGATCACCGGGCGCGACGCCTCATGCAGGATCACCGCAGGCACCGTCGTCAAGAACACCTGCACAACGACGCAGACCAGCTTCCGCGCCGATGAGCTGGAAAAGCGCCTTGCCGCTGGGCCGAAGGACAACAAGGCCGCTCCTCCGCCACCCCTCGCCGGTGACTGGGCCTATCGCAGCGACTGCAACCTCGGCCACTACGCGGAAATCAACATCAAGGACACCTCGCCGGACATCGAAGGCAGCTGGTCCGACGTAACGCGGACGTTGGGCAGCCAGGGCCAGTTCAAGGCCGAATGGCGCGGCGGCAGGTTGTTCCTGCGGTTCTGCTCCGAAGACAGCGCTGACGGTGGCTATCCCGCCTGTCCGGCCTACGGCGATTTCACCGACTACCTCACGGCCGAGGATGGAAAGCTGGCGTGGTATCGCGCTTCTGGCGTGCGTGCCGAAGGAAAGTTCGACAAGTACGTCATCCTCGACCGAAAGCCCGGGCAGGGCAGTGTTCCAATGGATACGCGATGCAAAGACAGCGGTTGACGATTTCCCATCAGACCGCCAACTGCGGCACGTCGACCTTCTTCATCAGCTTCGACGTAAAGTACTTGTCCTGGTAGTACTTGATCTTTTCGCACATCACCGGGTGCGGGATGCCTTCGTAGAAGAACACCTCCTTGTCGGTGCCCAGGGCCTTCAGTTCCTGCGGCAGCATCAGCGCGCGCTTCTCTTCGGTCTTGCTGCGGGTGACGTCGCCGCGCTTGCTCTTGGTGACGTTGGTCTTGCTCACCGTGGTGTAGCCGAGCATTTCGGAGTAGTCGTTCGCGTCCTGCTGTTCGCGCGGGGCGAAGACGATCTGCAGCGCGTGGTTGGTGATCACCGTGCGCGAGACGTCCTTGCCGTAGACCGCGTCGAGTTGGGCCATGCTCTGGATGATCGGTAGCAGGCGGATGTTGTAGCCGGCCATGTACGACACGGCGGAGGCGATGATCTCCACCTTGCCGATCGAGGTGAACTCGTCCATCAGCAGCAGGCACTGGTGCTTCAGCTCGGGGTTGTTCTGCGGCAGCTCCTTGGTGTTGAGGTTGATCAGCTGGCTGAAGAACAGGTTCACGATCAGCCGGCTCTCGGCCAGCTTGTTCGGCTGGATGCCGATGTAGATGGTCATGCGCTTCTTGCGCACGTCGGTGAGCAGGAAATCGTCTTCGCTGGTGGCGGCGTCGAGCACCGGGTTGATCCACGCGTTGAGCGGTTCCTTGAACGTGCCGAGGATGGACGCGAAGGTCTCCGCGGCCTGCGACAGCATGTTCGCGAAGGCGGACTTCGCGTTGGCGCTGAGGAACGGCCGCTGCGACAGCTTCGTGTAAAGCTCGCGCAGGTCGGTGCCATCGCCGGACGAGAGGCGGTAGATCATGCCCAGCGTCGGCTTGTCGCGCAGCACCTCGGGCAGGCCGTTCTTCTCGTCGTGCTCCCACTTTTCGCAGAGATAGAGCGAGAAGGCCATGAAGGCGTTACGCGCCTGGCTGACCCAGAACTTCTGGTCGTCGGACACGTCGGGGTAGAGCATCGAGGCGATGCTCATCAGGTCGGAGACGCGGAATGCCGGGTCTTTCGACACGTAGCTCAGCGGATTCCATCGATGCGTGCGACGGTCTTCCGCGAACGGGTTGAACAGGTAGATCTCCTGTCCCTGGCTTTCACGCCAGCCGCTGGTCAGGTCGAAGTTTTCCTGCTTGATGTCGAGCACCACCACCGATTCCTGGTAGTCGAGCAGGTTCGGGATCACCACGCCGACACCCTTGCCCGAGCGGGTGGGTGCGGCGAGGATCACGAACTGCTGGCCCGGCAGGCGAACCAGGTCGCCGTTGAAGCGGCCGACCAGCACGCCGTTGGGCGCGGGGTCGAGCATCTTCTGCTTGCGCAGGTCGCCGGAGCGGGCGAAGCGGGCGTCGCCGTGCATGGCCTGCTTCTTCTTGCGATAGAGCAGGTAGAGCACGACCAGCCAGGCCACCAGCGGCAGCAGGAAGCCGACGATGCCGGCTGTCTTGATCTTCCACACGTAGGGCTGCACCTGTGGAAGGTCCAGCGCGCGCACGTAGTCGTAGAACGTGTGCCACGTCAGCGGTGCGTCGTGCACGCCGATGAACATGTACGAAAGCCAGCCGGCGAAGTACTCGCCCCCGATGAGCGCGGCCACGAAAAGGCCAGCCGCCCAGTATCCCCTGTTTTTCTGCATGTACCTGAGCCTTGGAAAACGTCTGGAACGATGGAGTGATCAGTGCTTGTACGGAACCATGTCGGCCTGGCCCTTCTTGGAATCCCAGCCGCCGGGGCGCAGCGCCACCGGGCAGACGGTCTGGTACTGCTCGAACGACGCGTAGTCGTCGGCGTCCCAGGGGATCCCGTAGGGATCGACCGGTTCACAGTAGGGGGCATTCATCCAGGCCGCGCCGCCGGTGAACGGCGGCAAGGGCCACCAGCAACGGTCGGGGTTTTTCTGGATGTCCTGTCCGTAGGTGCAGAACAGGAAGGGATCGCTATCGCGGTAGGTGAGGTTCGCCGGCCCCACCTGGGCTAACGTCGGGCCGCACACCAGCAGGCCCAGCAAGAAAATCCTGTTCTTCATCGCAGTTCCTTCGTGGATGGGAAAATCATAAGGGAATCAGGCGTGCCGCGCATGGGGATCGATCCCCGGCTGGGCCGGTGGCGGGGTCTGCATGGCCTGCTGCTGGGCCTGCGCGGCTTGCTGGCGCGCCTGCTCCTGGTTCCATGCCTTGCTGCTTTGCTCCACGGAGGTGTCGACCGCGACCTGCGTGGACACCTCGGCGGTTTTCTTGAACGGCGAGGCGACGTCGCCCTGCACGGCGAAGGCCTTCTCACCGCCGCCGCCCAGCACCACGCTGTCGACCCGCTCGAGGCCGTCGCGGCGGGCGGCCACCGTCACGGCGCCGGCCAGGTTGTCGCTGCGCCCGTCGGGTGTACGGCCGTGCGCGGCATCGAGCTGGTGCACGGCATCACGCGCCTGCTTGAACAGCCCGTTGTCCGGATGCGCGGGGTCGTTGAGCGCCACGGAGGGCGTGTCGTGCTCGAACCATTCCTTGGGGTGGGTGAGCGTGTGCCATGCGCTGGAAGCCTTTTCTTCCACGGCATGGATGCCTTCGCCGATCTCCTCCTTGATATGGTGCACGCCTTCCTTGAGGTGCTCGAAGCCTTCCTTGAGGTGGGCGAAGCCATCCTTCGCCTCGTGCACCACGTTTTCGATCCCGTGCTCCACGGCCAGGATCCCGCCGCCGATGGCTTCGACGGCCTTGTGCTCGAGGTTGTCCTTGAGTTCGCCGATCGCCTTGGGGATCTCCCAGGGCGCGGAGAGGCCGAGGCGGATGTCGGCGACGTCGTTGCGGTAGCGGTCGACCATGCCCTTGTGCGCGTCGTAGCGAGCGACGTTTTCCGGGTCGATGATCGACTTGCCCAGCAACTTGCTGTCGGGCACGAAGTTGTCGATCGCGTGGGCGTCGAAGTTGGTTGCCTTGATCGGGTTGCGCAGGCTGAACAGGCCGCTGTCGTCGCGGTAGCCGGCCTTGGACAGGGTGTCGATGTCCTGCTGGGCCGCGTAGACACGCACCTGGCCGAAATGCGGGCTGGCCGCGCTGACCAGGTCGCCGGCGCGGACATGGTCGATGACGGTGGTGCCGCCCGCGGGCACGCCCTTCAGGCTGGCGGCGCCATAGGCGTTGAAGGTTTCGCCGTGCAGGCCGAACTTCGCCGCGTTGATCTCGGCGAGTGTGCCGCCCAGCGAGTGCCCGGTCACGGAGACGTCGATCGGCTGCGCGGAACGCTCGTTTTCCTTCTGCACCCGGTCGAGCACGCGCTGGGTGAACGCGTTGGAATCGGCGGCCTGCAGGTTCACGCCAGCGAGCACCATCGCGGCATCCACGCCACCGTCCTGGACCGGCTCGCGATCAAACTCGGTGCCACGGTAGGCGATGATCACTTCGTGGGTGTCTTCGCGCTGGTAGGCGGTGGCCTGGAAGCCGGTCACCGGGTTGTTCATGGTGTCGATGGCGCGGTAGGCGATGCCGCCCAGTTCGACTTTCTTATTGAGTTGGGGGTCTTCGTAGGCATCCTGCGCGAGCAGCGCATAGTCCGTCGATTGCAGGGTCACGGATGCTTCTCCTGCGACGTGAGCGAGATGGAGAACACGTCGGAGGCATTCTTGTAGCCCGCCGGGCTCTGCTCGCCGATGTCCACGCGATCGAGGTCGGCATCCTTGTAGGAGCCGTTGGCGAAGTAGCGGGTGACCGTTTTGCCGGCGAGGATGTCGTCCTTGTAGATCGCCGGGCTGAAGTCGACCTTGTGCGCGAACAGGTCGGCGCTGGCGCCGACGATGCTCCAGTGGCACACGCCCATGCCGAAGTAGTCCTCGTCCTGGAGCAGGTCGACGAAGATCTCGCCCTTGTACGTATTGCCGCCCGCCGCGTGCAGTTGCACGGGCACGCGCTTCTCCGGCGGCACGGTGGCGCCGGTGACCTTGGTCAGCGGCACGCAGTTCGCGTTGGCGACCTTGTAGTCGACCGAACCCTCGATGCGATCGAACGGGCCCGGGGCGCCGTCCACCTTCACGGTGATCTCGTAACGCATGCGCGGGTTCGGGTTGAGCTTGACGTCGGGTTTGTTCATGGCGGCACCAAAAGCGGGTAGGGAAAGCGCGAGGAGGGCGGTGACAGTGGCGCCATGCAGGCGCCGTGTTCCGGTTTTCAATGCGTACTCCTTACGGGGCAGGTCACGGACCGTGCGGCTGCTGGGCTTGCTGTTGGGCCGTCTGTTGCTGCTGTGCATGCTGCTGTTGCTGCGCCACCTGCTGGCCTTGCTGGGCCTGCTGGGCCTGGCTGGCCTGGTGCTGCATCGCCGCTTCGCTGCTCTTCTCCACCGGCGTGGCGACGGCCTGCTGCATGTTCACTTCGGCGGCCTGCTTGAACGGCGAGTTGAGGTCGCCCTGCACGGCGTACGCACTGCTCGCGTCCTTGTTGAGCACGACGTGGTCGACGCCGGTCATGCCGTGCTGGCGGGCGGCGAACGTCGCCGCGGCGGCGATCCGGTCGCTGGTGCCATCCGGCGGGCGGCCATGCGCTGCGTCCAGCTTGTGCACCGCTTCGCGAGCCTGGTTGAACATCGTGTGGTCCGGATGCGCCGGGCTATCCATGCGCGGCGTGGCCTTGGCCAGTGCGCCCTGGGTGTCGCGGCCGGCAATGCCGTCCTTCTCCAGGCCGTGGGCTTCCTGGAAGCGCTCGAGGGCCGCCTTGGTGTGGCCGCCGAAATCGCCGTCGGGCTTCAGCGCCTTGCCGTTCTCGTCGCGGTAGCCCAGGTGGTTGAGGCGTTCCTGCAACTCGCGGACGTGGCTGCCTTCGTCACCGTGGCGCAGGGTGGCGCCCTGCGCTCCCGCGGCATGCGTGGTGGCCGCGTGTGCCGCACCAGCGGCGGTGGCGGCTGCGGCTGCATGGGCGGGTGCGGCTGCATGGGCCGGCGTGGTTGCATGGGCCGGAGTAGCTGCATGGGCAGGCGTCGCGGCATTGGCCGGCGTCGCGGCATGGGCGGGCGCCGGCGTGTGTGCGTCGGGCGCGCCAGCCTGGTGGCCGGGAACGCGGAATGACTGCTTGGCGCGGAGGGCGCCTTCGATTTCCATCTTGCCGCCGTTCCAGTAGCCGCCCTGGGTGGCGACGGCGTCGCTGGGGCCCTTGGTGACCTGCGAGCCGATGAAGTGGATGGAGCCGTCCTTGCCATAGCCGCCGAAGATGCCGACGTGCTGGCCGGTGCCGGATTTTTCCTTCCACATGATGACGTCGCCGGGCTGCAGCGAACCCGGGGTCTTCCTGGCTTCGTCGGCCGGGATGACGTCGAAGTGTTCCTTCGCGTACGGCGTGACGTGCTTGCCGTTGAACAGGTCGCTGGTCGCGAACGGCGTGTTGCCGACGTTGTAACCGGCTTCCTTCAGGCCGCGCCAGACGAAGGACGAGCAATCGACGCCTTTGTAGCCGTCGTGGTCGTTGTCCTGCTCGGTGCGGCTGCTGTCGGTATAGCCCGGCTTATTGTCGGTCTTGTTGTGCATGCGCATGTCGGGGCGACCGTATTCGAACTTGTCGTCGCCATCGATGAAGTGGGCGCGTGCGGCGTCGTAGATGTCCTTGCTCATGCGGTGTAACTCCTGTGCGTGGTGTTAGAGGCCGTTGGAATAACTGTCGACGTCGTCGAGGCTGACCCAGCCGGCGGCGCAGGCGGCGTAGTCGCCGCGGGCCGCGTTGCAGGTCGCCTTCGGCTGTGCAGCCTTCCACTGGATCGGGTGGTCGGCGTTGCGGCAGAGGTCCTTGCCCTTGCAGTCGGCGACCGAGGACGTTGCCACGGCGACGATGAAACGCTGGTTGTCCTCGCCCTGGTGGGCACTCGCCGCGACGCAGACGAACTGCCCCTTCTGCAGGTGCGCGGTGACCGCGCCCTTGCCGTTGAGGCCGGCGTGCAGGTCGACGCCGGCCTTGTTGGTAACTGCCCCGTACTCGGCACCCTCGCCGCATCCTGCGACATCCGCGCGCCATCCGTCGGCCTTGCACGAGGCGGCTCCGGTCGAGGTGGTCGTGCAGGTGACGACCGATCCCGGGGTGATCGCTTCGATCTGTTTCTTCACCACGGCCACGGGGACCGGTTCGGCCTGTACGCCAGCCATGGCGAGCAAGCCGAGGGAGAAGACCAGGGAAGTGGCGATGGATTTCATGCGGTGTCCTTATCGGGGCAGGGTGGCCGGGTTCAGGGGCCGTGCGGCTGGGTGGGCTGGGGCTGCGGCGGCTGCTGGGCCTGCAACTGTGCTTGCTGGGCCTGCTGCGTTTGCTGCGACTGCTGTGCGTTCTGCGCGTGCTGTTCGGCCTGGCGCGTGCTCTGTTCCAGCGGGGTGTTCACCGCCTGCTGGGTCTGCACTTCGGCCATCTGCTTGAACGGCGAGTTGAGCTCGCCCTGCACGGCCCAGGCACGCGAACCGTCGTTGCTGAGCGTGACGTGGTCGATGCCGGTCATGCCCTGCGCGCGTGCCGCCGTGGCGAGCGAGCCGGCGAACTGGCTGCTGTACTGGTCCGACGCGCGCCCGGCCTGTGCGTCGAGCTTCTGCACGTTGTCCAGCGCCTGGCGATAGAGCGGGTTGTCCGGATGGCCGGCCTGGTCCATGCGCGGTGCGGCGGCTTCCTTCGACTGCAGCGCGGCGAACGTGGCCTTGCCGGCGATGCCGTCGTCTTTCAGCCCGCGGTCGCGCTGGAACGACTGCAACGCTTCCTTCGTGTGCGCACCGAAGTCACCGTCGGCCTTGATCGGCTTGCCGTTGGCGTCCTTGTAGCCCGCGGCGGCCAGCGATGCCTGCAACGAATGCACGTCGTCGCCGCGGCTGCCTTCGCGCAGCGTGGCCGGGGTGGCGGCGTGCTTCGGCTCGGCGGTGGTGTGCTTCGCGTCCGTGGCGGCGGGCTGGGCCGGCGGGGTCGTCGCCGGCTTGGCGGTGGTGCCCTGCTGCGGCTGGCCCTTTTCCAGTTCCTTCAACGTCGCCGGACCGGCCACGCCGTCGGCCTTCAGGCCGTGGTCGCGCTGGAAGGCTTCGATCGCGCCCTTGGTCTGCGCACCCATGCGGCCGTCTTCGCCAAGCGGCTTGCCGTTGCTGTCGTGGTAGCCCTGCTTGTTGAGCAGTTCCTGCACGTGGCGCACGGACTCACGCGAGTGGCCACCGCCACCGGCGCCACCCGGGATCGGTTCCGGGCCACCGGGCTTATAGCCCTTGTCGAGCGCGGCTTCCCACGCGGCAGCCGCGGTGCGGCGCTCGGGCAGGCCGTTGGTGCCGCCATTGATGTCGACCGCGGCGTCGTGCACGTTCTGCTGGTGGCCATTGGCCTGCACGCGCGAGTTCCAGTAATACACGGCGATCTTCGCCGCGTTTTCCTGGTTGGAGGCGAGCTCGGGATGGTTCACCAGGTCGAGCCCCAGCGCCTTGCCGGCTGCTTCGTAGTTGTCGCGGCCGGTGAGCTGGACGTAGCCACGGCCATGGAAGGTCCAGCCATCGCCGGGTTCCGTATTGCCGAGGTTGCGCTTGCCCCACGCGCCGCCATAGATCTGGTTGGCCACGCCTTCTTCGCCGCCGGCAGCCACGCGATTGGCTTCGGCCAGCGTGTCCATGCCGTTGCGTCCCGGGAACACGGCAAGCAGCCGGTCGCCGGAGTAATTCAGGTTTTCGTTCATGCGGCCAAAGCCACCGCATTCGACCTGCATCTGGCCCATGAAGTTGGCCAGTTCTTTCGGATCGGTGATGCCATGCGCCTGGGCGTAGGTCATCAGGTAATCGGCGTTCTCTTTCGCACTCATGTGTAACTCCTTAATGAGGGGGCAGTCCGTGCTGCTGGATCGTCGGGTCTTTCGGTAGTTTCAGGGTGGCATCGAGGAGGGCGTCGTCGTCGGACTCGGTGATCGCACCGGCCTGGCAACGGGTGTTCTTCACCGGCTTCGCGTCGTCGCCGTGCAGGACGATGATGCCGCCGTCCTGCGCGCCGCGTGAGCCGGAGGTGGCGTACACGACGTACTTGAAGCCTGCGTTGGTGAATGCGAAGGCGTAACCACCGTTGTTGCCGGCGAAGCCGAGGTGGGTACGGGTGAGGCCATCGGCGTTCGCGCCGTCGGCGGGCCAGGTCATGTCAGCCTTGGCGCCGGGCTTGCCGTATGCGTAGTAAAAGCGGTTGTTCGCCGCCGCGCAGACCGAGACCGTCTTGCCACCGCTGGCGAGCGGGCAGGAGAGCACCGGCTTGTCGCCAGCGCCGCACATCGTGGCGGCGGGCGCGGCCAGCGCGGGCGTTGCCGGCAACGCCAGCGCGATCGCGGCAAGTAGCAGGAACTTCGATGTGTGGGTCATGCGTGTTTCCTTCGGCGCAGGGATGTCGTGCGGTCGCGGTCAGCGGGGATGGCCATGCCCTTGCACGGGCGCGGCGGCCTGCTGGGCCTGGTCGTGGTCGTGCTTGGGCGGTTCGGGTTGGGCGGCCTTGGCGTCGTCGGCCTTGTCCAGCGTGGCCATCGCCTTGTCGCTCTGTTCCAGCGGGGTGGCGGCGGCCCTGGCGGTGTCCAGCTCGACGACTTTCTTCAACGGTGAATCCAGGTCGCCCTGCACGGCGTAGACGCGGCTGGCGTCGTCGCTGAGGGTGACGTGGTCGATGTGGTCGAGGCCGTGCTTGCGTGCTTCCACGCTGAGTGCGCCGGCGATGTTCTCGGTTTGCTGGTCGGGCTGGCGATGGTGGCGCGCGTCCAGCTGGCGGACGGCGTCGCGCGTGCTCTCGAACAGCTTGTGCTGCGGGTGGGCCGCGTCGGCCATGTGGTGGCAGTGGTGCCGGCGGTAGCTGCGTTCTTCACGCAGGTCTTCGGCATGTTCCACCGCGGCCATGGCGTCGCGCGTCAGGCCGTGCTCGGTGAGCTCTTCCTTCGCCCGCGGCAGGCGCGAGACCTTGCGCGTGATGGTCGGGCCGGACGCTTCGCGCGCGGCCGCCGTGGCGGCTGCACCGGCGGCGACGGTAGCCGCGGTGGCTGCCACGGTCGTGGCGCGGTCGTGCGACGGCACGGGGGCGTTGAGGTTGCCACCCTCGATCCGTTGCATCACCTCGGGCGAAAGGCGTCGCTGCCAGTCGTTGAAGCGCTGCTGGCGATCGTCCAGGCCGTGCAGCTTGCCGTTGATGGCGCGGGTGCTTTCCTCGACGTTGCCGCGTGCCTGCTCGGGCACGTGCTCGCGCCACAGCCATGCCGCGATGCGGGCGGCGTGGCGCGGTTCCGCGGCGAGGTCGGGCTGGTTTTCGAGGTCGAGGCCCAGCGCGTCGCCGGCGGCACGGTAGTTGTCGCGGCCGACGAGGCGGATGTAGCCGCGGCCGCGGTACTGCCAGCCGTCACCGGGTTCGTGGTTGCCGTGGCGGCCGGCGTACATGAGTTCGGCGAGGCCTTCGGGGCGGCCGGCGAGGGCTTCCTTGCGCGCGGCATCCAGCGCGTCGGGCCCGTTGCGCCAGGCGGCCTGCACGGGCACCTGCGAGATGTTGCGCAGGAAGCGGAAACTTTCTTCGAGGCGGCTGAGGCCGTTGGATTCGTGGGTGACCTGGGCCATGTAATTGGCCAGCTCGCGCGGCTGGGTGATGCCGGCCTTGCGGGCTTCGAGGAGAACTTCGGTTTCACGATCCATGCGGGGCCTCCCTGTGACGTGTCGTGGCGATGGCCAAAACGACACCGAGGCGGCCCGTGGCGGGCTTCCTAGACGGCAGTGCATGCGCGGCCACGAACGCGGCCCGCGCGGGATGTGCACGATCAATTGCCATGTGTAACTCCTGGCTGACTTTCCCTCGGCGTCGCATCCGGCGTGCCGACACCTCGCCAATCCAGGCGAGTACGTTCTGGACCATAACCTACCGAACCTGACTCTTTTGTGTCTGATTCGGCAATTCTCATCCGGTGGCTCAGTGACCCGGTGGCTTGGGCGGCTGGGCTTGCTGTGGCTGCTGTTGCTCGTGGGCCTGTGGCTGGGTGGCCTGTCGGGTTGCCTCGAGGGCGGCGGCGCTCTGCGCCAGCGGGGTGGTGACGGCCTCGGCCGTGGCGACCTGGGCCATCTGCTTGTGTGGTGAATCCAGCGCGCCCTGGACGGCCCAGGCCTTGCTCGCATCGTCGCTCAGGACGACATGGTCGATCCGCTGCATGCCTTCGCGCCGGGCCGCGGCGGTGAGCGAGCCGGCCAGGTTGTCGCTCTGCTGGTCGGGCGTACGGCCGTGGCGTGCGTCCAGGGCGTGCACGGCGGTACGTGCCTGGTTGTAAAGGGCGTGGTCGGGGTGGCTGGGGTCGTTGAGCGCCGGGGCTGCCTTCTTTTCGTCGACGGGCTGGCCGACCTGGCCCTGGGCAAGGCGGTCCATCACCTCGGGGGTGAGCCGGCGCTGCCAGTCGACGAAGCGCTTTTCGCGGTCTTCCAGGCCGTTGAGCTTGCCGTTGAGCGCCTGGGTCGCGCCCTTGACGTCTTCCTTCGCGACGTCGGGCACCTTGTTCTGCCAGTACCACGTGGCGATCTTCGAGGCCGTGGCGGGGTCGGCGGCGAGCTCCGGCTTGCCGACGAGGTCGAGCTTCAGCGCATCGCCGGCCGCCTGATAGTTGTCCTTGCCGTTGAGCGGAAGGTAGCCACGCCCGTGGTAGGCCCAGCCATCGCCGGGCTGGTCGTTGCCGTTGCGGCCGCCGTGCATCAGCTCCGCGAGCTTCTCCGGCTTACCCTGCAAGGCGTCGCGCCGCGCCGAATCGAGCACGGCCGTACCCTCGCGCCAGGCCGAGGGCGTGGGGATCTGGGTGATGTCGCGCGTGTAGCGAAAGCCTTCTTCGAGACGGTTCAATCCGTTGGATTCATGCGTGACATGCGCCATGAAATTGGCCAGTTCCCGCGGCGACCGGATACCCGCCGTGTAGGCGTCGGTCAGGACCTGGGTTTCACGATCAATCGCCATGTAAAGCTCCTGTTTCACTTGCTGGGTCGGCAGTCACTCCGTACTGCCTGTCGTGCACCTGGCTGGCGGATCCCCGGTTCAGGGGAGGGTGGCCTCAGGCAGCTTCGATGGATCGAAGTCCCTGAACGATACGCCGCCCAGATCCGCCGCGCCTAGTTCGATACGCGTTTCCACGCCGGTTTCGGTGTCCATCACCTGGCGCACCACGCCGTGGGCGAGCCAGTCGTCGCTCGCCGGGTCGTAGGCGAAGACGAACTCATCCGACCAGCGCTCGCGGCTTCCGCCGCCATTGACGATGGTGACCTGGCCTGCGCGCACCGACACATAGCCGAATGGATCCCCCGCGACGCCGCCACTGGTGGCCGAGGGCACGAGGCAGGGGTTGGATGCCACTTCCCTGGCCGGGCTGGCGCCATCGCGCACCACCAGCACGACGCTGCGCGCCGGGCCTTCGCCCAGCCTGCGCTGCGCTCCCGCCTGGTCGAGGACCAGCACCATGCCATCGCAACCGGCGCCCGTGAGGTCGCCCGCCGTCGCATCGAGGATGCGGGCGCCGTTGGAGGTGAAGGATTTCAGGTCATCCATGGGGTGCCTATGGGGGAGTTCAGCGGACTCGGACCGGATAGCTGCACGAGGCATACATGATGGAGCAGGAGCGAGCGTGTGACGAGCATGATTCCATCGCCTCCCTTCGCGCCCTGTCCAGGTCGATGTTCGTGGATGAGCCGAAGTACTGGTCCGCTGCGGACACCGCCACGCACGTATTCCGGAACGCGGCGATCACATCACAGTGGCGCGAGCCGTCGGACTGGCAATCGTGGGTGGCCCGGGCGACAGCGTCGCTCCTGGATGCCGAATTCTCCGCGACACCTGTGTTACCGGTTCCTTTATCCATCACCACGGCACCCCACCGGCTCTCCCATGCCGGAAGTGGGTCCGTATTGCCGGCTGCCTGGTTCCCGTTGACCCCCAGGGCCTCGGGTGGGACGCAACCGCCGCCTCCCGTGTCGACGCCCGTGGCGCACTGGGCTATCGCTGCCGTCGACAGCCCGAGGCAGCAAAGGATGACCACCATGGAGCCCAGGATCTTCTTCATGCGTCGATTCTCGGATTGGGGCTCATCGCACACGCACCGGCGCGCTGCAGGCTGAGTAGACGACGTCGCACCTGGAATCACGGCCGTTGCACGACGACAGCGAATCGTGCTTCGCGGTGTCCTCCTTGAGGTCCGTCACCGCAGAGAACGATCCCTTGTCGCCGCCGGCCACGGCGACGCAAGTGTTGCGAAAAGCGATGTCCACCTTGCAGGTTTTTGAACCATTGGACGAGCACTTGCCTGAGGCAACAGCAATGGCCGCCTCCCTCGTTCGCTCTTCGTTGGCAACGCCAACCCTGCCGTCTGCGTCGCTGACGACCGCTCCCCAGCGGTCCTCCCACAGCGGGCCGGGAACCGCTGGGCCGGCGCTGTTCCCATTCGCACCCAGGGCTTCGGGAGCGACGCAGCCTGTTCCACCCGTGTCGACGCCGGTGGCGCACTGGGCGAAGGCGGCGAACGGGAGGATCCATGCAGCGGCAGCAAGGAAGATCAGGGTTCTCGTCATCATGGGTTGGCGATCAATTGGTGAGTAATCTGTGAGTAAGGGAGTGCTATGTCGTTCTTTCAGCGGACTCGGACAGGTGCACTGCATGCCGAATAGATGACTTCGCACCGGACATCATGTGCGCTGCAGGAATCGAGCGAGTTGCGCTTGGCCGCGTCAAGGTCTGTGTTCGTAAACGCAGATGCATAGCCTTTGTCTCCGGTGGCGAAGGCGACGCAGGTGTTCCGAAATGCTACGAGCACCCGACAGTTCGCGGAGCCATCCGCCTTGCATGTCTGTGTTGCTTTCTCTATAGCGCTGGCTCGCGATCGTTCGTCGTTTGCGACGCCGGTGCGGCCCGACTTGTCGTTGACCACGGCACCCCAACGGTCTTCCCATAGCGGTCCAGGCGCGGCGTTGCCATTGGTCCCATTGCCGGATACTCCGAGTTGCTCGGGTGGCACGCAGTTGCCGCCACCGGTGTCGACGCCGGTGGCGCACTGCGCGATCGCAACAGCAGGCAGTAGTGCGGTGCATGCTAGCCAAAGTCCAATCACGAGCTTTCTGTTCATACGGGGAATTTGGGCATGGTTGATTGGCCTTTGGGAGTAACGATAAGCATTGAATTCCCGAACCTATCGAATGTGAACCGGATAACTGCACGCGCTGTACAGGAGCGTGCACGCTGTGCCGCCCTTGGCGCATTCGGTCATTGCGGTAGCCTTGGCTTTCTCCAGGTCGATATTCGTTGCATGCCCGTAGAATCTGGGGGCTACGGAAACCGCGACGCAGGTATTCCTGTACGCGGCAACGACTTCACAGTGCGAAGATCCATCCGATCGACAGTCGCTGGTCGCCTTCGATACCGCGGTGGATCTATCAGGCATGTCCTTGGCTACGCCCGCATTGCCACTACTGTTGTCGACCACTACCGCGCCCCAGCGGTTTTCCCAGGACGGCAATGGCGCGGCATTTCCGGACGGCTCGCTTCCATTGACGCCAAGGGCTTCTGGCGGCACGCAGTTACCGCCGCCCGTGTCAACGCCAGTCGCGCATTGAGCAGCCGCCACGGCGGGAAGGGCTGTTGCCAATGCGCATCCAAGCGCCAGGATCAGTTTCGTTTTCATGCGTCGATTCGAATGGAAGTTGTTCATCGGACACGCACCGGTACGCTACAAGCCGAATAGATGACTTCACAGCCCGTGTCTCGACCCTTGCAGTCGCTCAGGGCGTCGCGCTTCGCCGTGTCCTCGGAAGGGTTGGTGAACGCTGTGTTGTAGCCGCTGTCGCCAGTTGCATATGCGACACACGTGTTCCTGAAAGAGATCATGACCTTGCAGTGGCTAGAGCCATCGGCCGTACAGGTGTTGGTGGCCTTTGCGATCGCGTCGGACTTCGAGCGCTCGTCGTTGGCGACGCCCGTTCTTCCGGATGTGTCGTGCACGACCGCACCCCAGCGATCCTCCCATAGCGGCCCTGGAGCAGCCGGGCCTTCAGCCGCGTTTCCGTTCACGCCCAGGGATTCCGGTGGGACACAGTTGCCGCCACCGGTGTCTACGCCGGTCGCACACTGAGCTCCGCACACGGATGGGATCGCAATGAGGCAAGCGGTAATCGATAGCCATGCCGCTAAGCCTTTCACGCGCTCCGCCCTGTTTGTTTTTCCCTTTGGCATCCTTGTCTCCCTGGCTACCTGAGTCGAATCGCCTTGCTGCATGCCCGATAGACCGTGCGGCAACCATCGCCTTCGGCTTTGCAACTTGCTGTCGCCTGGTTTTCGGCTTCCTGTTCGTCATCGTTTCGCGCGATGCCGTAACCCCCATTGCCCCAGGACAGGGCAACGCATTGGTTGGCGTAGGGAAGGCGGTAGTCGCAGTCCTTTCCTCCGAAAGCTTGGCATTGCGCCACGGCCTTCGAGAATGCGGCCCGCTGGGAATCCATGTTGTCAGCGACGCCGAGCGCTGACGTCTTGGAGTCGATCACGACGGCCCCGAACTTTCCCAGCCAAGCGGGAGGGGGCGGACCTTGGGGAGCCGTGTTGGCCTGGGCGCCGGGTAGGGCCTCCGGCGGCACGCAGTTACCCCCGCCAGTATCTACGCCCGTGGCGCACTGAGCGAACGCATCAGTGGACGCGGCAACGGAGATGAGCGCGGTGATCATCAGGATGCGTTTTTTCATCATCGGGTGGCTGTCCGTTGGCATTGTCAGCGAACTCGGACGGGCATGCTGCATGCGTGATAGACCGTTTTGCATCCAGTTGCATGCTTGGAGCAACCCTGGTTTGCCATCGACTCGGCCGTTCCTTCGTCGGTATGGCGAGAGAGCCCGTACCCGCCGGTGCCCCACGAAAGAGCTACGCATTGGTTGCTATACGGCAAGCGGTCGTCACAACTCTTGCCACCAAAGCTCTCGCACTGCGCGACTGCTTTTGATGAGGCGGCTTGCGGGCTGTCCATGTTGTCGGCCACGCCGATTGCAGACGTGGCGGTGTCGATCACGACCGCGCCGTACTTATTCATCCATGCCGGTCCGGCCGGAGCATTGGTGTTGGCCCCATTTGCGCCTGGTAATGCATCTGGTGGAATGCAGCCACTGCCACCCGTATCTACACCGGTCGCGCACTGAGCGTGCGCGACCGAAGTAAGGAGTGCCAGTGCGCCAAGGATGTAGCGTGTCTGAAGCGTCCTTTTCATGATGCTGTCCGGTGTACGTCTATTGAGTTCGAACGGGATAGCTGCAGGCGCTGTAGATGATCGTGCACGACGTCCCGCCTTTGGAGCACTCATTCATGGCCTTCGCACGTGCTTTGCCTAGATCCGTGTTCACTGCGGATCCGGAGTACCTTCGAGCAGCTGCCACCGCAACACAGGTATTTCTGAAACTTTCGACTACGCGGCAATTACGCGATCCGTCAGACTTGCAGTCCTTCATGGCGCTATCGACCGCATCGTCTTTGCTCCGTTGGCCTTCCGCGACGCCCGTGTTGCCTGTGGCTTGATCCGAGACGACCGCTCCCCATCGGCTTTCCCATGACGGCAGTGGTGCAGCATCTTGCTGGGCGCCGCCTGCCGTTAGGCCAAGTTGCTCGGGTGGCAGGCAGTTGCCGCCACCAGTATCCACCCCTGTTGAGCATTGAGCCCACGCGGCCACGGGCATCAAGGCGATGCCGAGGACCATGTTAAGCAGGGAAGTGCGGATACTCATGCGTCAAGGGTCGACAGTCAGCGCAGGCGAACCGGATAGCTGCAAGCGCTATAAATAAGCGTACATGCCTTGCTTCCGCCTTCACACGCCATCATTGCATCCGATCGTGCCTTCTCAAGGTCAGTATTCGTTGCCTTGCCAAAGTACTGAGGTGCTGACGCGATGCCGACGCAAGTGTTCTTAAACGATTGAACAACTTCGCAGTCCCGGGATCCATCAGATCGACAGTCAGCAGTTGCCTTGGAGACAGCGTCGCGCTCGCTAGACATATCGTTAGCGACGCCCGTGTTCCCCGTTCCCTTGTCCATGACAACGGCGCCCCAACGGCTCTCCCAGGAAGGAGGCGGCGGGACATTGGCCGCCGGCTGACTACCATTCACACCAAGCTGCTCGGGTGGAATGCAGTTTCCTCCACCGGTGTCTACGCCCGTCGCGCATTGAGCGACGGCGAGTGCCGGCATAAAGAAGACAGCCAGGCAAATTGCGGTAGTCGGCTTGGATATCATGCATCGAATCTCGGATCGCCTTGTTCGGTCTTATCTAACGCGAACGGGCAGACTGCACGCGCGATAGACCGGGCGACAGTCTCTGGCCACTGAAGAGCACTTCGATCCCGCATCTGCTTCGGCACGGGCGATATCGTTATTGGTTGCAATGCTATCGCCTCCATCGCCTGAGACGATGACGACGCACGTGTTGCGATAGGCATTGTTGACCTTGCATTTCGTTGAGCCGTCACTGCGGCAATCTTTCGTTGCGGCAGCGATCGCATCCTCCCTCGTGTTCATCTCCTTTGACGTACCCGTGCTGCCGGTGCTGTCGTCAACAACGATGGCGCCCCACTTGTCCTGCCACAAGGGGCCTGTAGCCTGCGGTTGATTTGAGTTGCCCATGCCAACCGCTTCCGGCGGAACGCAACTACCACCGCCTGTATCGACGCCCGTAGCGCACTGGGCGTAGGAGATCATCGGCAGGACAAATACTGCGATGGCGGAGATAAGTCGGTACCTGATCTTCATTGTGCGTCCATGCTTAGATCACGCTGCTTGGTCTCGTCAGTAACTGGCGTATAGCTCGCAAACCCATTGTCAGGCAGGGCAGGACCCTCAGCTCCTTCATGTTGTGGACCCTTGGCTCGTTGTGACCCTTGGCGTGTGCCTATCTCAGCGGAGGCGGATCGCCTTGCTACACGCCTGATACACGATCCTGCAACCAGGTGCGACACCTTCGCACTGGCTCATTGCTTGCGACGCCGCTGAGGCGCTGTCGTCCTTGCGCGATACGCCGTAGCCACCGGAGCCCCATGAGAGGGCAATACATTGGTTGGAATAGGGCATTCGGTCGTCACATTGTTTTCCACCGAAACTCTCACATTGGGCAACGGCCTTTGCCAGGGCAGATCGCTCCGAATCCATGTTGTCAGCCACGCCAATAGCCGATGTCTTCGTGTCGATTACAACGATGCCAAATTTATTGATCCACGCTGGTTGCGGAGGACCCGGTTGCGCCGTGTTGGACTGAGCGCCCGGCAGGGCTTCCGGCGGTATGCAATTGCCGCCGCCCGTGTCGACACCTGTTGCGCACTGCGCGGAAGCGACGGCAGGGAGTGCCGAGGCTAACGCAAGACCGGTGGCTAGAATGAGTTTTGCTTTCATGCGTCGAATTTCGGATCTCGCTGCTTGGTCTGGTCAGAGAGAGGTGCATAGGAATTGCGATTGCCCGCGATTGCGTCGAGGTTAGCGCTACTCGGTTGTGGGTTCTGCACATTATTCTGGCGATTGGCGTCCTGGCTCGAACTTGGGGCGGATGGATACTGCCCCGGATACCCGGCGCCACCACCACCCGACTTCTCAGGTTGTATACGCCCAAAAGGCGAATACGCGCTGAACTGGCCCAGCGTGCCCTGGAAGAAGGTCGCTGCCATGGGCGGGGCGCTGATGATCATGGTGGTCAGGAGCAGGCCGAGGCCGCCCTGCTGGAGGGCCATGCTGTTGATGCCGTCGGTGCTATTGGGGGAAATGCCCAGCCCGGGGAACGAAATGAGGTATTTGGCGATGAAGGCGGCCGTCACCGCGGCCATCATCTTCATGGCTATCGTCACCATGATGCTGAGCACGGCCAGGGAGAACACGGTGCCTATGCCGTAAAGCAGCCACTTCTGGAAAAGTGATTTGGTCTGCTCAAACAGCAGGCAAAGGATGAAAAGGGGCCCGAAGCCGACGAAGAGTGCCAGGGCGATCTTATTCAGAAGCAGCATGGCGCCGGCGATGACGCTGGGACCAGCAATGCCTATGCCAGTGAACCATCGGTTACGATCCTTCGCGTCCTGGATGGCCTGGTTGCCACCCGTATCGAGTGAGTCGATCGTGCCCATGGCCAGCTCCATGCCGGCCAGGTTGCGGTCGATCTGTTCAAAAGGCGTGGTGTTGTTTTCACCTGTGACGTAGGACGCGATATTTGTCGCCAGGCCATCGCTCAGCGTCCAATAGACCGATGACGACGCATAGGCTGCCGTCGAGGCGATGAACACGATCAGCGTCGCCTTCAGTGCGTCGCCGACCAGCGCCATCATGGGCTGCCGCGACTGGCCACTGACGATGCGCCAGCCCTGGAAGATGATCCATACCGTCAGGACGACCGTCGCGATGTAGCCAACGATATAAGCCGATCGCGACAACAGGTTCCATTGGACGACGTCGATTTCGTCCCGCAGGAAGTTGTTGATCGTCGTAAAGAAGACGAACTGCGTGGCCGAATCGAGCGGCCCGGCGAGGGCGACCGCCGATGATCCGGAGAAGATGCTGATCAGGTCAACCATGACGCGTTAATCCTTGCTGTGTCATGCAGTGGTCGCTGCTCAAAGGCCGTAGCCGTTTGACTTGCTGATGGAGAGTTTCTTCATGTCGCTGGGTGGCGTGGTCGCCACGCCGTCGAGCGCAAGCTGGAGCGCAGCACCCGTGATCAGGCCGCTGATAACCTGGCCGACGCTGATGTTGCCGATGCCCGGGAGCGAGATCGACGATCCGCTGCTGGTCGGATCGCTTCCGGTGTTTGCGGTATTGGCAGCCATGGCCTGCTTCGCGCGCAGATAGCGCAGGTTGGCCTCATAGGCGTAGTTCACCGACTGCATCTGCTGCTGGTCGAGCTGCATCAGGTTGTACAGGGCGGTGAGCTTGTTCGTGTTGTCTTCGAGCTTGCCGTACTGGTTGACGTCGTCGGCGGTGATGTTCTTTCGCTCGTCCAGCAAGGCCGTGAGGATCTTGTTGCGTTCCTCGGTGTTGGCGTACATGGTCAGCATGTACTGGTACTGCGCGTTCTCGATGTCGACGATCTGCTTGCACAGCGTCTGCTGGTTCTGGTTGACGGTGTTGCAGTTGGCGCCGTCGTCGAGCTTGGTGGAGTCGGCCGGCAGCTTTTGCTCGGGATCCTTGACGCGCGCGCCCGGCCAGTCCTTGTTGTAGGTGCCGATCTTCATGATGTTGTGGATGGCATCAAGATTGCCGTTGACGGTTTTGCCGCCGCCAGCCTGGGTATCGCCCGTAGCCGTCTTCAGGTCATTGGTGTGCTGCTCGATCTGCTGGAGCTTCGTGTTGGCGTCGTCGTCGCGCACGGCCCACTGGGCGTGCGCGCCAGGCGCGAAAAGGCAGCTGGCGACGAGGGCCGCGGCAAGGAAGGCACTGCTGCGCAGGCGGTTAAAGTTGATCGCAGGCATGGTATGTCTCCAATCGATCGACGATCAGCGCGCGGCCGAGCGCGCGGTGCGGGTGGGTTGGGGGGTGCTGGGGGTGGGCTTTTTGCCGCTGCCCTTGCGGTTGTCGTAGAAGGTCTGCAGCCACTGGTCGGGCTTGAGCTGGTCCGGATGGATGCCCAGGGTCTCGCCGGTTGCCTGGAGGACCTCGTGCATGATCTCGATGTTGTCGGTCGAGGCCGAAATCACCGCGAGCGCATCGTCCATGCCACGCAGGTTGAGCTGGCACACCGCCGACGCATGGCCCTGCTTGACCAGGAAGCGACGTGAACGCTCGTCGAGGCTGACCACGACCTGGTATTCGGCGTCGGTGAGCTTCAAGCCTTCCACGTAGTCTTCGCGGCTGGCGTTCGGGTTGGGCAGCAGGATCATCGTCGCGGTCTGCTCGATCAGGGCCGAGGAGATGTCGCTGGCGAGCGCATCCTCCGGGCTCTGCGTCGCGAAGATGCCCATGCCGTTCTGCTTACGGATGGTCTTCTGCTTGTTCTTGGCGAATTCCTTCAGGCCGCCCTTGCCGTCGAGGATCTTCCAGAACTCGTCCATGACGTAGATCAGGCGACGGCCATCGATCAGCGCCTCGAGGCGATGCAGCAGGTAGTTGATCACCGGCGCACGGACTTCCGGGTTATCGATGATGTCGGTGTAGTCGAACCCGATGATGTTGGCATGGGTCAGGTCGACGGTGTCCTGCGGGTTGTCGAACACCCAGCCCAGCGAGTTGCCCGCCGTCCACTTGCGCATGCGGATGAACAGGCCATCGTCGCCCAGGTTCGGCAGGCTCTTCTGGAAGTTGGTCATGTTGCGCAGGTGCATCGGCGTGTCGAGCATGTTCTCGACGGCGCGGAAGATGTCTTCCTCCTCGCGCGAGCTGTACACGCTCTTGCCGGCCAGCACCTTCATCAGGTCGGCCAGGAACTGGGCGTTCTCTTCCGTGCGCTCGCACTGGAACGGATTGAAGCCGGTGGGCTTGCCGTTTTCCAGCGCGAGGTAGTTGCCGCCGCAGGCGCGCACGAAGATCTCCGCGCCGCGATCCTTGTCGAAGAAGAAGATGGTCGGTGCCGGGTCGAGCTTCTGCACCTGGCTGAGCAGGAAGTTGATCAGCGCGGTCTTACCCGTACCCGACTTACCGATCACCATGGTGTTGGCGATGGCCTTTTCACCCAGCGAGTTTTCCGACGGGTGGGTGGCGTGGAAGTTGAAGTAGTAGGGCTGGCCGTTGGTCGTCTGCAGGGTGGTGACGCAATCGCCCCACGGGTTCAGGTCCTTCTTTCCGCCGGCGAAGTTGTGCAGCGGCGACAGGCCGAGGAAGTTCAGCGAGCTGACGTTGGCCATGCGCGTGCGGTACTTCCAGTTACCCGGGAACTGGGCAAAGAAGGCGGCCGTCACGGCGAGGTCTTCCTTCACCGAGACGAAGCCCGCGTTGGAGAGCTCGGCACGGGTCATCGCGATCTGCTGGGCCAGGGTCTCCTGGGTCGGCGCGTAGATGGCGAGCGAGAAGTGGTACTCGCCGAGCACGAAGTTACCCGAGGCCAGGTGGTCCATCGCCTGGTCCATCTCGATGATCTGGCTCACGGCCTTATCGCCGGAGGAGATCATCATGCCCTTGGTCCGCTCCAGCGCCTTGAGCGCGTCATGGCGGCCCATCGGGCTGAACGAGTGGGTGATGACGTATTCGAAATCAAGGTACTTCAGGCCGTTGAGGATGCCGGGGTAGGTACCCTCGGGGTATTCCTTCACGTTGAGGATGGCGCCGAAGTGATTCACGCCCGAGGGCGTGGTCAGCACGAAGTCGCCCGTGCGGCTGGAGAACCGCTGGCGGCTGACCGCGAGGTAATCCTTCACGGCGGCCTGCAGCACCGGGACGGGTTCGTCGATGCGGTTGAGGATGTAGCCAAAGTGTTCCAGCACCTCGGAGAACACGATGCCGTTGGAGGCTTCGTACATGCCCAGGCGGTACGGCGCGTAGTCCTTGAGGACCGCTTCAACGTTGCCTGCCAGCTCGAGGATCTTTGCAATGGACTGCGCCTGCTCGGATTCGAGGCGGGCCACGTCGCTGGATTTCTCCATGAAGCGCTTACCTTCGACGATCGGGCGATAGATCATCGTCAGGTAAAGCTCGTTCTGCATCAGCTTCTGTGCCGACAGGGCGCCATAGTACGCGTCGGACATGTGCTGGTTGAAATCGTGTTCGAACCGGCTGTTGTCCTTGAGCTTGCGCCGACGGCGGACGTCGTGGACCCAGAAGGCCACGTTGACGAAGTCCGGGGCGCGCAGCGTCTGCAGCATGCGGTTGAACGTATTGTGGCGGTGTTCGAGCTCCCATTCCTCGCGACCGACGAAGGGCAGTCCGCCCAGGCGCCAGGTCAGCAGGAAGTCGCCCGCGGTCGTCTTGACGACGGTCGGCGAGACGTGGGTCGACAAGGGCAGGTGTTCGGCGATGGGAGCGTCGGGTGTGAACATGGTCGATTACCGGTGTAACGCGAAATGGCCCTGGCGATGGACTGCCAGGGCGCCTTGGTCGTCTAGCGCTTCTTCTTCGCTTTCGGGTCACGGTAGGCGTTGGGCGTGAATGCCCACATCCCATCGTGTGCCTGCAGGTTCCTGACCCGTGTGCGGAACTGGAATCGCAGCCCCAGCAACCGGAAGATCATCTCGTCGCGCTTCGCCATCTGGCGCATCACGAAAATGATGATCGGGATCGACAGGATGTACCAGAAATTGAAGTACATCGCGGCCAGCAAGCCACCGCCCGCTCCCATGAAGAAGGGGATGTAAGGCACCCCCATGAACATGGGCGGGCGGGTGCAACCGCGAAATAGCGGGTTTTTATGCATGGAAGTGGAGCAGGTGCATCAGGGTCGTGGCGGCGTCCATCAGGAAGGTGGTGCCACCGGCCTGGCCGCTGCTGGAAGTGCAAGCGGTGACGCCGTTGGAACCGTTGCCACCGACGACCATCTTGGCGACCTGGGCCGCGGCGCCGATCAGCACGCCACCGATCATCGCCGGGGCGACGTCTGCAATGCGCTTGTGGGCGAAAGCGATCTGGTAGCCCGAGAAGATCACGGCGATCGTCACCACCACGATCGAGGCAGCGTTGAGCAGGCTGTTCACGTTCTGGAAGAAGCCGCACACGCGTTCACCCGTGGCCACGGCGTCCTGGCCGAGGGCGATGGTGGGCAGCATGAGCACGGCGGCAATGATGCAGAAGGCGATCTTCCGGGAGAGCGGAGCGTTCGCCGGGTCAATGGTGTGGTTGAAAGACGGCTGGGCCATCGCGGTAGTTCCTTTGTCTACGATCAAGTCAGTGAATGCGATTGCGGGCGGCAATCGCGCCAAGCTGGCTACGACAGGGGTAGCCAGGGTGGAGACATCGCGGAGGTATCACGGGACGAACCTCGGTGCGATTCAACGCGGCGGCGCATGGGGCACCGTCGACGAAGTCAGAAAACGAAGGCGCCATCGCCACCTCCGTTACGTAGGTCGGCGTTATCGACGGCCGGGCGCGTGGGCGCCTGCGGCTGCGGAACACCAGTGGTCGGGACCGGGTCGTTCGGTCCGCGCACTTGCGGCTCGAACACACCGTTGTTCATCTGGCCGCCCTGGGCTTGAGCCTGGGGCAGGGGAGCGGACACGCCCACCTGCGACATCAGCGCCGCCGTCGTCGGATCGGTCGGGATCCGGCCGGGCTGCACCGCGGGCACGTTGGGCAGTTGCGGGCCGATCTGGCTCATGATGGCGGCGGTACCCGGGTCGGTCGGGATCTTTCCCGGCGGCGCATCGGGCACTCCCTGCATCTGCGACTGCTGCATTTGCTGCCACTGCTGCATCTGCTGGGGCGACAGCTGCGGCGTGCCTGCGCCGACCGCGGACTGGCCGGCGGCGCCGCGGGCCTGCTGCATGTCGGCCTGGGTCTGCGCATCGTTCAGCATGCGCAGGTCGTCATTGGAAAGCGTCCCCGGCACCACGAACGGCTGCTGTTGCTGTGGGTCGATGGCGGCGACGCGGCTCACCTTCGAATCGATGGCGGCGGCGAGGGCGGCATCGCCAACGCTGCGCATCGCGACGCGGGCCATGCCTTCCGAAGGCGTCGTGGGTGCGGCCTTCGCCACCGCGACGGCGCCGGTCTTGATCACCTCGATGGGGATGGGCGTGACCGAGGCCGCGCCGGCGGCGCGTGCCATCGAGTCGAAGATCTTCTGGACGTAACCGTCCTGGTAACCGGTGGTGAAGTTGCCCGAGTAGTAGCAGCTGAACGCCTTGCCCCAGTCTCCGCTGGCGCTGGCGTAGCACTGGGCCAGGATCTGCGAGCCGGCCCGCAGGTTGGGGCACAGGTCGAAGGCTTTCTCGTAGGTATCCAGGCCGTACTTGCCGAGGTTGGAGCGGTTCACCTGGGCGACGCCCAGCGAATAGTTGTAGCCCTTGGTCTCGAGCATGCGCACGGTCGCCACCGCCTCGCCCAGGTTCTGGGGCTGGCGCACGAGCTGTCCGCCCACCACGCCGATGGCGTAGGGGTTGTGGCTCGATTCGACATTGACGACGTGCTGCATCACCTCAGCCGGAACGGCAAGGTTTTGGCAACCCATCATTTCAAGTCCTGGTAACACCTTGGAGCTCCTGTCTTATGACCGAGTTTCGTGCGTGCTATCCCCCGCCTCCGCTGAGTGCGCGAGACGGGTTGAAATCGATGCCGGTGATATGCCGCCGGCCGGCGTGCGCGCGGATGTGCACCACGATATCAATCGTGAGCATCAGTAGCCGCTTGATCGTCGCGAACTCGAGGCCCGCGCCTTCCGTCGATGCCTTCACCATCAGTGCCAACTGGTCCCAGGTCTGCTCCACGCTGCCTGCATGGCAGCTTGTGATCGAGCCCGGGTGTCCGGATGCGCAATTTCGGATGAAGTAGAACGATTCGTCACCGCGCAACTCGGCGAGGATGATCCTGTCCGGCTTCATGCGCAGGCAGGCTTCCATGCAGCTCTTGGCGGTGACGTTCGCGGCGCTCTGGCCGCCCTTCGAGTAAAGCAGGTGGACGACGTTCGGCTGGTCGATGAAGAGCTCGCGGGCATCTTCGATGGTGACAAGCCGCTCGTCGTTCGGAATGTGGTGGACCAGCGATTTCATGAACGTCGTCTTGCCGCTGCCGGTCGCACCCGCCACGACGATGTTCTTCTTGCCAAGCACGGCATGGCGGAAGAAGTCGGCGTAACGGCGCTCGGCGCGCAGTTCGAGCAGTTCGCGATCGACATCGCTGATCGCATGGGCGCCTTCGATGATCTCGTCGAAGAAGCCGTCTTGCTGGTACTGCCCCAGGGTCTTGGTCTGGCGCGAGGGCAGGCGGATGGTGATCGAGACGCGACCCGCCTCACACGCCGGCGGGATCACGAACTGCGCACGCTGGCCGGTGGGGAAGGTCAGCGACACCACCGGATCGGTGTCCGTGATGCGCTGGCCGGTGTTGCTCTCGTTGACCACGGCCGTGCAGAACTGCCGGGCACGCTCGAAGGTCAGGCCCGGCACTTCCACCTTGCGCCATTCGCCACGCGACTCGAGATAAAGCTCGCCCGGGCGATTGATGCAGATTTCCGTCACATCCGGCGAGGCAAGGAAGTCCCGGACGCCCAGCACTTCGTACTGGTAGTCCAGGAATTCGTTGCCGACCGCGGCGATGGCGGGTTCGTTCATCATGATTAGTAGCGCGCCACCACGCCGGAGAAGTCGACGTCTTTCGCCACGTAGATGGAGACCACGGTGCCCTGGTTGATGGTCACGGTCGCCGGGCGGTTGACGGCGCGGCGGACCGCATCGTTCGCCAGCTGCTGCATCGACTGCGCGGTATTGCTTTCGAACGGGCTCTGCGTGACCACGCCGTTGCTGATCGTGGTCTGCCGCGGGCCGTGTTCGGCAGCTTCGTACTTGAAGGCGTCGCTGAGCAGGCTGATCATCAAGGCGGCGCCGATGCGGCTACCCCAGTGCGCGTCGTACATGCCCGGATGGCCTGCGCCGCCGAGGTTGTCCACGCCCGGGCTGGCCATGTTCACGTCGATGCCGGTGGGCGTGACGATGCGGTCCCAGATGACGGCGACGCGCGGGCCGCTGGGCTCCGTATCGTACTTGCCCAGCACCTTCGAGCCCTTCGGCAGCAAGAGCCGCTTTCCGGAGAACGAGTAGACCGGCTCGGTCACCACGCAGGACGTAAAGCCAGGGATGTCCGTGATGATGCGCGTCTCGAGCACGCAGCGGATGTACGTGCCGCGCAGCATGAGGGTATCGGGATGGATCAACGGGTCGGCGCTGGACACCTCGGGGAGGGGCTTGCCACCGTAGGCCGGGTTGATCGGCACGCCATTGAATGACTGTGGCGGCTGCTGTTGCTGCATGCCCGGAAAACCGAATCCGCCCGGACCCGGGGCCTGGCCGTATCCGCCATTGGCACCCACGCCGGTTGCGGCGGACCCTTCGGCCGAAGCCATGCGGCGTTCGAGCAGCGACGGGCCTTGCTGGCGCGACGGGCCCTGCATGCTCGCCGGGCGCAGCTGCTCAGGCGTCGGCAGCGGCGGCGGCGGAGCGAGCGCAATCGGTTGGGCGGCCTGCTCGGGCGCGCGCTCGGGCGGAAGCACCGGCTTGGGCGCCTCGGGGATGTGGACCGTTTCTTCCCGCTGCGGCTTGGGCGGTGTGGCGTTTCCGGAGCCACCGCTGCTGAGCAGGAAGTAGCCGACCGCGACGAGTAGCACCACGATGCCGGCGAGGAAAGCCAGCGCGCGGCGATTCATGCGTCGCATGTCTGCGGCGGCGAGCGTGGGCGCGCCCTCGTCGAGATCCGGCTGGGCCTGGCGCTGGTTGGCGGAATACGGGTTACCCGCAAGCGGGTCGTGCGCACCGCGCGGATCGTTCGGCGGCACGTCGCGACGGTTGGCTTCGTCGTCGGGCTGGTAGGGATTATTCGGGCTCACTTCTTCGTGTTCCTTCGCAGACCCACGACGTTGTCGTCGTGTCGAATGACCAGGTAGGGATACGTGCCGTGGACGACGATGGTGTTGCCTTCCACGGTGGTGTTCACCACCGAGTCTTCTCCGTGTTCCTTCTCACGCATGTATACCGTCGGGAAGTTGCCCGTCGGGAACTGTTTGAGGTCCGGCATCTTGATGTAGGTGAAGCGGCCATCGTCGTAGACGTTGACAGGCACGAGCCACACCGCGGTCTTGCGCGTCTTCGAGAAGTCGTAGTCGAAGTTGTAGTCGCGCCCCTTCACCAGCGCGGTGTCCAGCGCCGGAGCGTCCTCCACCTTCTTGGTTTCGGCCATGAAGCTGGTATCGGACGGGTAGGTGAAGTTCACCTTGTACTGCACGCCGGCGCGACGAGCCTGGTCGAGCGTTTTCCAGTCCGTGGCGACGACCTTCAGTTCGAACACGTACGAGTGCGTCGCCGTGCGGATCATCATGTTGGTGTCGACGTCGACGTTCTTCGGCTTCACGTAGAAGACGTTGTCGCGACGGGTCAGCTCCCAGCCGCTGCTGAAGCCAGTGCTGTAGTCGAGGATTTTCTCGTTCGGGCTCAGCTCGATCTGCGTAGTGATACCCAGGCCGGTACGCACGGTGTAGATGTGGTTGGGCTGGAACTCATACGTGGCCATGGGCTGCGGCATGCCGACGGGCGAACCGAGCGTCGGCGTCGCCGAGCCCGCGGGCGCGGCCTGCTGAGCGGTCGCGCTGGCGCTGGCGACGGCCAGCGCGAGGGCAAGGATGAGCGGGGTGGATCGAGCGATCATCAGCGGCGGACTCCGTTCACGCTGCCAGGACGTCCCGCGGCCGCGGGTGCGGCGTTGGCGGGCTGGGCATTCGGTGGATTGGGCGTTGCGACCGGGGCAGCGGGGGCCGTCGCCGGCACGGCATAGGCCGGTGCGCCTTCAGTCGGTGGGGCGGCTGCGTTGGCCGGCGGCAGTGTGCCTTCCGGCGGTGCTGTCGATGCTGCCGGCGCGGGGGCGGCTGCTCCGGTTGTCGCGTCCGCTGTCGCGGGTACTTCGGCGGGCGGAGCATCCGAGTAGTCGTTGTCGACCCGGTAATCGAACACCTGGAAACCGAGCGGGTTCTCCACGCGGTAGCGGTCGTCCATGCGCAGGTTGGGCTTGTACTTGAATGCCAGCGTGGCGATCTTGCTGTCGAGCGGCGTCGTCGCACCATTCTGCTTGTTGTAGATGCTGCGCTGGAAGCGCACCGTCGCGCCGATCGGAGCCGCGCCGGGAGTCAGGCTCGGGATAAGCTGGATGCTAAGGACCTTTACCCTGAGCGCCCGGTCGCGTCCGTAGATTGCAAACGGGCGAGCGGGATTGGTGGGTGCGTGGAGCGCGGTGTACGCCGTCGCGAGGGTGGGCGACGACATCGTCAGCACGGTGTCCCAGTCGCGCAATTGGATCATGTTGGCGTCATAGGACTCCCTGGCCAACACGAAGTGCGTGATGTTGCTGCGGTTGATGGCTTCGTTAGCCGACAGCCGCTGGTCGCTCACATCTTCCACGACGCGCGATACCGAGCTCGTGCCGGTGTACGCGTCCGCCATGATCAGGTACGGGACTTTTTCCTTGAGCGGCAGGATATAGAAGTAGCCGCCGATGAGGATCAGCGACACGACGACCGATACCGACGCGACGATCCACGCCCGGCGCTCGCTGCGCTTGGCGAGGTCAGCGACGCTGATTTCGTAATTGACCGCCTTGGCCACGGCCTCGTCGATCTTCGGGGATGCTTTCTTTCCGAGCATGGTCAGGCCCTCGTCACTTGGCGTCGGGGCCGTGGGTTGCCGGCGCGACGGTCGCAGCGGGCTGGCCGCCCGTGATCGCGCTGACTTCTTCCACGACGAGATCCGGGCCGTTGACCGTGATGGCCACACCCTGCGGGGCATAGATGGTGCTGAGCTGTGACGTCGCGTCGCGCAGTTCCGAGGTGTGGATCGCGGAAGCGGACTTGGTCAGCGTGAAGTCGGAGCGCAGCTTGTACTGCAGCTTCATGCCGTTATCCGACGTCCAACGGGTCAACATCGTCTTCAGCGTGCCGTCCATCGGCGCCGCGTAGTACGTGTAGGGGACCGCGAGCGGGATCTCGGTGGTCTTGTCTTCGAAGTGGTTGACCGGCTTCCAGGAGCCACCGAAGTCGCGCGCGGGCGGTGTGCCACAACCCGTAAGCGCTGACGAAATCAACAATATCGTGCCAATAAGGCGTATGGAGGGCTGGCCAGTCTTCACGTTTCGCTCATAAGTCGTTGAAAAGCAATAACAACAATTCAAAAGGCGGACGCGTGCGTCCGCCTCGCGACGGGCATGGGCCCGGCGAGCTCAGTTAGTGCGTATTCGGCAAGGAATAGCCTCGGCGCGCACGAATACGTGCACCCGCCGGGAGGCGTGGCCTTGGGGAGGGCGGCATAGCGTGAAGGCGTGCCCCTGGTTGTCCGTACATGCGGGAGACATCGCTGCCCCGCACCATGTGCAAGCTATCCATTCAAACTTCCTGTCCGGGCGAGACTGCCGCCCTGCCAATCGATGTATCGAAGTGGCACCTGCTCAACCCCCGCGAGCAAACGATGTCATCGACATCGGCTCGGCGCCCTTGGTTAGCAGGTTGTCCCCCTCATCGTTGCGGACCGCAATCCGCGTCAAAAAAATACTGCATGAACGCGCAAATGAAAAGCAGTATCGATGTGCATTAAAGTGACGAAATTCACGGAAAAAACACACGGAACATGGTTGCACACGCAACCATGCGGCTGCGTACGTGGAATTAGACCACAAAACGTAAGACGAAAAGTTGACAGGGCGATTCGTCAGGTGTGACGCGGTTTTGTATGCATGACTCGACGAGTGCGATGACTTGCGTGCGAGGAGACTTTGCGTGCGGTTTGCGAATCGACTCATCCAATCTGTCGAAGTAAGTGGGCTGGTGCACGTAGCCCGAGCGGCGTGTATGTCGGCGGTGCCGGATCATCCCGATGGGGCCTGGCGTTCGATCCTTGTTGCACTGCGGATGGCGATTTGGCGGTAGGGTGGGGTGAGCCCGTAGTATCGACGCTGCCCGCACCGAATTCTGCTATTTACACGTGTATATCGAGGGCACGGATCGCTCGCGAGGGTTGCACTGTCCTCCCGCGCCCTCCATTTGCGTAGGAGAATGCCCTTCCGCATCGACAGCGATCGCTGTGCGGGGTAGAACTCCCCTTTTACCGTCAGGACCCTCGATGGATTCCCTTGTCACCCCCGACGACGCCGCATTGCTGGTGCTGGCGCAGCAGGTTGCTGCCGCCGCCCTGGAGAAGCGTGTCATGGTCGCCACCGCTGAGTCATGCACCGGCGGCTGGATCTCCAAGGCCCTCACCGACCTCGCCGGCAGCTCGGCCTGGTTCGAGGCTGGCGTGGTCACCTACAGCTACAGCGCGAAAGAGGCCCTGCTCGGGGTGAATCCGCGTACGCTGGAGCGGACCGGCGCGGTGAGCGAGGAAACCGTCCTGGAGATGGTCTCGGGTGCGCTGGCCCGTTACGGCGCCGGCATCGCCGTGGCGGTGACCGGCATCGCGGGGCCGTCCGGCGGCACGCCCGACAAGCCGGTCGGTACGGTCTGGATCGGCTGGAAGCGCCGCGGCGGCTACGCCCACGCGAAAATGTTCCATTTCGGCGGGGATCGCGAAGACGTCCGCCGACAGACGGTGGCCGCCGCACTTGCTGGAATGGTCACCGAGTTGCAGGGGTAACCCCCGGCGCTGTGGCAAAATCGACTTTTGACGGATCGCAGTCCCTGAGACCCCGCTCCGGCAAGATACCTACCTACACAAGCACACCGGATAACTACGATGGACGACAATAAGCGCAAGGCGCTGGCGAGTGCCCTCGGCCAGATTGAAAAGCAGTTCGGCAAGGGTGCCGTCATGCGTCTTGGCGACCGCGTGGACGACCAGATCGACACCGTCTCCACCGGTTCCCTGGGCCTGGACATCGCCCTGGGCATCGGTGGCCTGCCGCGTGGCCGCATCGTGGAAATCTACGGTCCGGAGTCGTCCGGCAAGACCACGCTGACCCTGCAGGCCATCGCGTCCTGCCAGCGCAACGGCGGTACGGCGGCCTTCGTCGACGCCGAGCACGCCCTGGACCCGAGCTACGCCGAGAAGCTCGGCGTGAACGTCGCCGACCTCCTCGTCAGCCAGCCGGACACCGGCGAGCAGGCGCTGGAAATCGCCGACATGCTGGTGCGCTCGGGCGCCGTGGACATGGTGGTGGTCGACTCGGTGGCGGCGCTGACGCCGAAGGCCGAAATCGAAGGCGAAATGGGCGACTCGCATGTCGGCCTGCACGCCCGCCTCATGAGCCAGGCGCTGCGCAAGCTCACGGCCAACATCAAGAAGTCCAACTGCCTGGTCATCTTCATCAACCAGATCCGCATGAAGATCGGCGTGATGTTCGGCAGCCCGGAAACCACCACCGGTGGTAACGCGCTGAAGTTCTACGCCTCGGTGCGCCTGGATATCCGCCGCATCGGCGCGGTGAAGAAGGGCGACGAAGTCATCGGTTCGGAGACCCGCGTCAAGGTCGTGAAGAACAAGGTGGCCCCGCCGTTCCGCCAGGCCGAGTTCGAGATCCTCTACGGCGAAGGCACCTCGCGCGAAGGCGAAATCATCGAGCTGGGCGTGCGCGAGAACCTGATCGACAAGTCGGGCGCCTGGTACAGCTACAAGGGTGACCGCATCGGCCAGGGCAAGGAAAACGTCCGCCAGTTCCTGCGCGACAACCCGGCCATCGCCAACGAAGTGGACACCGAGCTGCGTGCCCGCCTGCTGGTGAAGGCGGGTCCGAAGACCGAAGCCTCGGCCGAGGCCGACGAGCTTGAGGAAGTCTGATAAAGGCACGGGGAAGGGCGACGGCACGGCCGGTCGCCCGACCCGCACCGCCTACGACAAGGCGCTGGGCCTGCTGGCCCGGCGCGAACATTCCCGCCGCCAACTCGGGCAGAAGCTCGGGCGCGGCGGTTTTTCACGTGAAGAGACGGCCACCGCCATCGAGCGGCTGGGCGACCAGGGCTACCAGGATGATGGGCGCTTCGCCGAATCCCTGGTCCGTAGCCGGGTGGGGCAGGGCTATGGCCCGGCACGGCTGAAGGCCGAGCTGCGCAGCCAGGGCATCCCGGATGCCCGGATCCGCGAACTGATCGACAATGTCGACGTCGACTGGCATGCGCTGGCGGCTGAGCAGCTTCGCCGACGCTACGGCGGGGCCACCGCTGACACGGCTGAACGGGCCCGGCGGGCGCAATTCCTCTTGCGTCGCGGCTTCGCCGCCGCCACAGTACGTGTTCTTACCCACGCCGATGCGGAAGACCCCGACGACGACTGAAGGCACGAGCCTTGATTCCGTGACTGGGCGCCTTTCGCGATCCTAGCCGCTCCCAGCCACGATCGCTCATGAAAACCGCCGACATTCGCTCGACCTTCCTCGACTTCTTCCGCTCGAAGGATCACACCATTGTTCCTTCGGCATCGCTGGTGCCGTCGAACGACCCCACGCTCCTGTTCACGAACTCGGGCATGGTCCCGTTCAAGAACGTGTTCCTCGGCAGCGAAAAGCCGGGTTACGTGCGTGCGGCCGACGTCCAGCGCTGCCTGCGCGCCGGCGGCAAGCACAACGACCTCGACCAGGTTGGTTACACGGCCCGACACCACACCTTCTTCGAGATGCTTGGCAACTGGTCGTTCGGCGACTACTTCAAGCGCGATGCGATCCGCTACGCGTGGGAGCTGTTGACCGACGTCTACAAGCTGCCGGCCGAGCGCCTGTGGGTCACCGTCTACCACACCGACGACGAAGCGTTCGACATCTGGAACAAGGAAGTCGGCGTGCCGGCGGACCGCATCGTCCGCATCGGCGACAACAAGGGCGCGCCGTTCGCCTCGGACAACTTCTGGCAGATGGCCGATACCGGTCCCTGCGGTCCCTGCACCGAGATCTTCTTCGACCATGGCGCCGACGTCGCCGGTGGCCCGCCGGGTTCGCCGGACGAAGACGGCGATCGCTACATCGAGATCTGGAACCTCGTGTTCATGCAGTTCGACCGCGCGCCGGACGGCACGCTCAGCCCGCTGCCGGCGCCTTGCGTCGATACCGGCATGGGCCTGGAGCGCCTCGCCGCCGTGCTGCAGCACGTGCACTCGAACTACGAGATCGACCTGTTCGCGCACCTGATCCGCGAAGCGTCGCGCCTCACCGGCACGGCCGACCTCGGAAACAAGTCGCTGCGCGTCATCGCCGACCATATCCGTGCCGCGTCGTTCCTCATCGTCGATGGCGTGCTGCCGTCGAACGAAGGTCGTGGCTACGTGCTTCGCCGCATCATCCGTCGCGCGCTGCGCCACGGCTGGATGCTCGGCGTGCGCGGCGATTTCTTCTGGAAGATGGTTGCGCCGCTGGTGGCCGAGATGGGCGAGGCCTATCCGGAAATCGCCGCGAAGCAGGGCTTCGTGGAGCAGGCGCTGAAGATGGAAGAAGAGCGTTTCGGCGAAACCCTTGAGCACGGCATGCGCCTGTTCGACGACATCGCCTCGCGCTCGGGCAAGATCATCCCGGGTGCGGACGCGTTCCGCCTCTACGACACCTACGGTTTCCCGGTCGACCTCACCGCCGACATCGCGCGCGAGCGCGACATGAGCGTGGACATGGAAGGCTTCGAGCGGGCGATGGGTGAGCAGCGTGCGCGCGCCCGTGCCGCGAGCAACTTCGCGACCAAGGCAGCGCTGCCGGCCGAGGTCGCGAGCGCCTTGCAGCCGACCGTCTTCACCGGCTACGACAGCCTCGAGCTGGCCGATGCCGCGGTGGTCGCGATCGTCCGCGAGGGCAAGGCCGTCGACGCCCTGGCAGACGGCGAAGAAGGCTTCCTGTTGCTGGACCGCACGCCGTTCTACGCCGAATCCGGCGGCCAGGTCGGCGACACCGGCATGATCCGCAATCCCTCGGGTGCGCTGGCCGTGCAGGACACGCAGAAGGTCGGCGGCGCGTTCTTCGCGCACTTCGGCACGTGGCAGGGCTCGGCTCCGCTGCGCAAGGGCGACCTGGTCGGGGCGTCGGTGGATGGCGCCCAGCGCCAGGCCACGGTCCTGAACCACTCGGCCACCCACCTGCTGCACGCGGCGCTGCGTACCGTGCTCGGCGACCACGTGACCCAGAAGGGCTCGCTGGTGGCGCCGGAGCGCCTGCGCTTCGACTTCTCGCATTTCAAGGCGGTCACCGGTGAAGAGCTGGCCGAGGTCGAGCGGATGGTGAACGACGAAGTCCGTCGCAACGCCGCTGCGGAAGTCCACCAGATGGGCTACGACGAAGCCATCGAATTCGGTGCCATGGCACTGTTCGGCGAGAAGTACGGCGCTGAAGTGCGCGTGCTGAAGATGGGCGATTTCTCGACCGAGCTCTGCGGTGGCACGCATGTGGGTCGCACGGGTGACATCGGCCTGTTCAAGATCGTTTCCGAGTCGGGCGTCGCCGCCGGCATCCGCCGCATCGAAGCGGTGACGGGGGCGGGCGCCATGGCGCGCGTCGCCGAGGAAGAGCGCATCCTCGGCGAGGTTTCCGGCCTGCTCGCCGCCAGTGGCGACGACGTCGTTGAGAAACTTCGCCAGCTGTTCGACAAGCAGAAGAAACTCGAAAAGGAAGTCGAATCCTTCAAGGCCAAGGCGGCCAGCTCGGCGTCGGCGGACCTCGCCAGCGCGGCGGTCGACGTGGCCGGCATCAAGGTCGTGGCGGCTCGCCTCGAAGGCCTGGATGCCAAGTCCCTGCGTGACAGCCTTGACGTCCTCAAGCAGAAGCTGGGCGACTGCGCGGTGATCCTGGCGGGTGCGGCCGATGGCCGCGTCTCCCTGGTCGCTGGCGTGGGCGGTGCGGCGCTTGGGCGGGTCAAGGCCGGCGACCTGGTCGCCGAAGTCGCGGCGAAGATCGAGGGCAAGGGCGGCGGCCGTCCGGACATGGCCCAGGGCGGCGGCGTGGACAGTCCGGCGTTGCCCGGCATCCTGGCCGGTATCCCGGGCTGGGTCGAAGCCAGGCTTGGCTGAACGAATCCGGCCCGGACATGCGACGGGGTGCCGTAAAGGCGCCCCGCTACAAGGTTTCCCAGCTGCCTGCGTTGCGCCACAAGGATTGGCTCAGCTAGTATCATGTGAATGTCGGAACGCATAATTCGACATCGATCAGTCGGGTCGTAATTGGCAGGACAGCTGGTCAGCGACACACACACACAACTAAGCCGGGGAAGGCGGATCGGCCTTCGATGGTCGAAACGTCGATCCATCGGCGACAAGACTCGGGGTGAGTTGTCGTTGGTGGGGAAGCTAATACCTGATTTTATGGAGTATCAATCATGCTGATTCTGACCCGCCGGGTCGGTGAAACCCTGATGATCGGCGACGAGGTGACGGTCACCGTTCTGGGTGTCAAAGGTAACCAGGTGCGCATCGGTATCAACGCACCGAAGAATGTCGCGGTCCATCGCGAAGAGATTTACCAGCGCATCAAGAACGAGAACGATCCCGCCGGCCACACGGGCGACGACCAGTAAAAGGCTTTACGGTTGATGCAAGGATCGGTATCCTTGCTGGCTCGTTGAGGTGCGAACCTCTCGACCGATCAATCGATCGATCAAAAAACGGAGAGTTGCCCGAGAGGCCGAAGGGGCTCCCCTGCTAAGGGAGTATAGGGTCAAAAGCCTTATCGAGGGTTCGAATCCCTCACTCTCCGCCAGTCTTACAAAACAGCCCGCTCACGCGGGCTTTTTTGTGCGCGCTCTCGACGTGAACACCTGTGGGCATGCGCATTGATGGCGTCCCGGTCGGGCAGGGAGGTGACCATCGGCAGGCGCGGGGTGTATCCGCCAGAGAGACCATGTGCGTGTCAGTCCCGCATGCAGGCCCATCTGTGACTCCGCACAATTCCTGGAAGCCCATCGGCTGGTTCTTGTTCTGGCTCGTCGTCCTGAGCACCCCGGTCGACGTCTTGAGCGTCCATGCAGGGGTCACCCCGCCGATGCTCTCCCGCATGAACATGTGGTGCCCCGGCCTTGCGGCTCTCATCACCACGTTGCAGCTCCGCCTGCCGTTTGCCTCCCTTGGATGGCGGGTCCCGGTGCGCCGCTACTGGCTGGCGGGCTACTTCATTCCGTGGGTGTATGCCATCCCGGTTTACGTGCTTGTGTGGGTCTTCGTGCCCGGCGCATGGGACTGGGCGTCATACGTGGTCGCGCAGGCGGGGACGTACCACATTGCCACGCACCAGGACCTTTTCTCTGCACTATTCGGCGTTTCCTCGACCCTGACCTTCGGCTTTCTCTCCACCGTGATGTGGACGCTAGGAGAAGAGCTCGGCTGGCGCGGATTTCTCTCCCCTCGTCTTGCCGAACGGATCGGCGTGATCAGGGCAGGTCTCGTCGTCGGCCTCATCTGGGCGGTGTGGCACTACCCCGTCTTGCTGGGCGCCGACTACAACTCAGGCACGCCTCCGGTTTATGCGGTCAGCTGCTTTACCGTCATGGTCGTCAGCATGGGCGTGATCATGGCCTGGTTGCGCGAGGCATCCCCCAGCGTCTGGCCGTGCGTCGTCCTTCATGCCAGCCATAACATCCTGGTCCAGGGCGTGCTCGATGCGATGACCGCACGGGACGGCCACGCCGTGTTCGTGACCACGGAATTCGGCTGGGGGATGGCGCTGACCCAGGCAATGATGGCGGCTTACATCGTGTTGCAGGGGAGGAGGGGCGTGGGAATGATGCGGCCTGACAGAAGCGGCGTGGTGGCGTAGGCCCCCAGGCTGCTTTGTGCGTGCCTTCCTTGCACCGGATGGAAAAGCCCCCGTATTCTTGGGGGAGGGGCGCCCGTGATCGATGTCATTCAGATCGCCGTCGACAGGAACGGTCGCGGCCCGGTGTGCGCGTTTTATGGATCACATGGAGCATAGGATATGAATCGAGTTCTTTCCCGCCGCAAGGCGTTGGTTGCGTCTGCCGGTGCGGCGCTGTTGTTCTCTTCCTTCGGTACGCTGGCAGCGACCTGCGAGGAAACCTTCAAGTCCATCGGCGACCCTCGCAATGGCCTTGCCTTCCTCGCCGAGCGCACGATGCCGGGGCTCACCGTCGACAGCGCACTGGGCCAGATCCGCCAGTACGGCACGGACGAGAAGTTCACGGTCGGCGCCGACACGATGGACGGCAAGAATGGCCAGGTCTACCTGCTGCAGGATTCGAGCAACCCACCGGTGGTCGTGTCCTTCACCGCACGTGCCGACGGTACCGTCGGCCTCGCGACCAAGCTGGCACGCGGCCAGAAAATGGATGCGGAGGCCGGCAAGCAGTACATGTGCGGCATGCTCAACAAGCTGAAGACGGGCAAGGAAGGCGAGGCGATCGCCGCGCAGGCCCGCAGCCATTCCGACATGGGCCGCGTCACCGACACCACGGCGGTGGATCTGTCGCAGAGCCTCGGCAAGGAAACGCAGAAACTCAGTCGCGCGATGAATGGCGGGTCCTTCAAGGACCTGCTGCTCGGCACCCACACCAGTCCCGACCAGCTACGCGACCGCGATGCGATGTTCATGCCGTTGGTGGTGAAGTACACCGGTCGCAAGTACCGGATCGATGGCGAGGTCTACACCGCCTCGATCAACCCGTACAACGGCGTCGGCGAAGTCGCCTGGCTCGTGACCAAGACCCGCGGCCTGCTCGGCATCCGCCAGGATGACGACATGAACAACGGCCAGTTCACCGTGACGTGCGCCGTGGCGACCGACCAGAACCCGCTGGTCATGACGCTTCGCATCCACGACTTCGCCAAGCTCGAAGGCACCGTAGATCGGATCGACCTGTCTGGGATTCACCTCAAGGAATGCCGTCAGGCCAACTGACGGCGTTTTTTCCTGCGCGCAGACGAAAACACCGGCCAATGGCCGGTGACACGCTAAAGGGTGATCGCGATGCACCAATACTCTGTCCAATTTCGTATAGCTGGCGAGGGTTTGGTGCCAGATGAAATTTCCGACCTATTGGAACTTCGGCCAAATCAAACTCGTATTGCGGGCCAAAAGCGGGGTCAAAAGGGTATCTGGAGTGAGTCGCTTTGGTCTTACGATGGCGACGAAGACGAGAGTCAAAAGGAATGGTCATCCCTTGAAGACGGGTTGATGTTTCTTCTTGGCAAGTTGTGGTCGAAGAAGGATTTGATCCACAGTCTTGCTGAGACGTTTAAGGCTGTCTGGTGGTGTGGCCATTTTCAAACAAGTTTCGACGGTGGCCCCACCTTCTCAGCAAGCCTTCTCAGCAAGCTCGCCGAGTTCCGAGTGCCATTGTTCCTCGATAACTACTTTGTGGTGGATGAGGAAGCAGGCGGATGGTAGCGACCATGAACCTAGCTCATCAAATAACTGAGGCTTTCGCGACCAGGCAGATGCCGGAATGGGTCGCCGACACATCGCGCCCGCGCATTTCCGATAGGGAAGACGCTGAAAGCCTGAATCACTTCTCGCGAGAGCGGCTTGATTGGCCACTGTTACAGAAGCATGCGGATGCGCTATACGCCATGACGCCCGCGGCGTTCAGATACTATCTTCCCCGGTTCATGGTGATAGCTATGGAGCGCAGCGATATCACCCCGCTGTTCATATCACCGATTCTTCAAATGTTGGATTCCGGGCCAGATGAAACCTATTGGAGCGATTGCTTCAGGGACTTTTGGCTTGGTATGACCATTGCGGAATACGACGCTGTGAAGGGATGGCTCGTGTTTATGGCCTCATCCGACGATTTCGGTCTCGACGATGTTGTTTTGGCCAGGTGTTTTGACACGCTTGATTTGCTCTCTCGCGCGGGCGGCGTGGAGCAGCCAAAATGACGGCCACAAACGGAAAGGCACGGACAAACGCCTTGACGGTGACCGAGGTCCTTGACCGATACCGGGCCCATCTAGACTACTTGGGCATCGATCTTCTGGACGTTAACCAGCCCGGGGCTGTCGACGATTTTCCGTTGCATATCGCCTCAAGGTCGAGCGATCTCGCCCAAGTGGCTGCTCTCATCAATCTAGTTGCGAACATCAACGCGCGTGGGGATCTTGGATATACGCCGCTCCACTACACGGCGTTGGAAGGTCACTGGCAGATTGCTGAAATGCTTGTTGGCCACGGGGCAAAAACAGGCGAGAAGAACGAATTCGGCGAGACACCGGCGGACGTAGCGCGACTGTGTGGTCACTCCGGGTTCTTGGTTCGCCTGGAGGCGCTGCTGCGCAATCCCGGTGGCTGAAGCGGAAGTCGGTGCATCACAGAAGGAGCCGAACGACGACATGGCGATCAAGGCGGTTGCTCTCACTGCGGCATACTGGCCAATGAGCGAGCTCAGTCGGCTTTTCACTCCCAGGAACTTGGCACCGATCCCGTGAGGCGCGAGATGCTACCCACCATTGGCGACATCCGAAGAGCGGTGTCTCAAGATGATATGTACAGGCTGGTTGGACTCTATGAGCAGGTGTCTTTGGGGCCAGCCGTCACACCTGACGAATGTCTCGATCTGTTGATCGAGGCTATTTCCTTTCCTGAATTGCTTAACAAGAAGCACTTTGATGTGTTTCTTTCAAACGCGTTACATGAGGCCACAAGGTTTTCACCGACGCACATGCGGAAGTTATACTCGGCGATGGGCGAGGCCTTCCACTCAATAGTGACTCATGACGTGAGTTGGGTCGTGTCGGATTTTATCGCTACACGGTTTTCGGCAACGCTTTCTGCCAGGTTCTTTTCAGCCGTAGCGATGAATGCAACGAGGCAAGGGTTCGAAGGAATTGCGTTGGGCGTAGACGTGCTGCGTCGTCGCACGGACATCGCCGAAGCTGATCTCAGGGCACTCGAAAAGCTGTTAAGACGATGACCACCGACATCACCGATAGAATGTCCGATTACCGTGCCTCGCTGACGTCTCTCTGGAACGAGCAGTTCAGGCGACGGCTCCGTTCGCTTTATCACTGCGGTCCGCTTGACCAGTTTGAGCAGATTGACAAGCTCCTTTTCACCGGGCTGGTCCTGGAAGGGCATGCCCCACCGGGCGCGCGTGGCGACTGCAATGTCGCCATATCCGTCTCCGTCCCTGAAAATACCGAGTGCATGCCGGGTGCCCACGTTAATGGGTACTTTCAGTGGCTCGATACCAGGCCGATACCGTCCATCGTGCGAGAGGAGCTTGCATTTGAGGAGCTGTTTGACTTCGACCGCTATGGTGAACTCGAGCTGGAATTTGCCATGCGCAGAGTGAAACCGTTCGACGCCGGGGAGCTGGTTGCGACCCATATCCTTGTTCCGTATGTCGCGTGCAGGTTCAGCTTGGCGATGTCCTGACAACCCTACTCGTGTTCATCAGTGGCGCATTCGGAATGTATTTCTGGAAGGGATGCGTCACGAGAATCCGCCAGTTGCACCTGGTGTCCGGCTCGGAAAACTTAGGATCGCATCAATGATCGTTACGACCAGCCTCCGCCTGAAAAGTACGCGTCTGACCGTCGACGATGTCGAGTTGGCCCTGGGGCGTCGACCTAGTTTCCGTTGGGGTCCGGGCGATCACCGCTTTAGCTCTGACGGGAAACACATGGCGGGATTCCGGAAGGACTCGTTTGTGGTTTTCGACGTTTTCCAAGGCGGGAATGTCACGCCGGCGGACGCCTTGGAGAAAGCACTACATGAATTGTCCGGTCATCGCGACGTCTTGCGAGGATTTGCAGGCCTGAGCGACACCGCGGAGGTAGCCATCGATGTTGGCCCTGTCTTCGATGCGTGCGTAGCGTTTCCGCCAGCGCTGATCAGTGAGCTGGGTGCTCTCGGGCTCGGCCTGAGGCTCGAATGTCACGCGAAGGAAGTTTCTGACGTGGCAGCAAGCGACGCTCGCTCATTGAACATTGCCGCTACGAGATCATTCCTGCGTGCACTCGTGAACGCAGGACCTGCCTCTGATGTGGCGCTCGACGTTTGCGTGAAATATCGGGGAGGGCGATCCGTGTACGACGAATGGTCGCACTTCCTTGAGGGGGCTGTCGGAATCGACGGCCTGGCGGATCCGGGGTTCGGGTCTGGCCCGGTCTACTACTCGGACATCGACTGGCTTTGCGTCCCTGCGGTGTCACGGTGGCGGACGGATCCTTTGCGATACGCCAGCGGGTTCCGGGCACTTGTCGCGGGCTGCGCCGATGTCCCGGGGGTAGTCGTCAGCGGTAGTGCCGTTACGTTTTTTCCGGCCCCCGCCGTCGTAGCTGATTGATACGACGAAACGGGTACCGTCGCCATCGGGAAGGCATCCCCACGATAACCCCCGAGGAATTCCCCGACCCCAGAACGAAAAGAGGCCCGCTTTGAGGGCGGGCCTTTCATCGTCAAGCGACGTAACTACTTGAATATTGGTCGGGGAGACAGGATTCGAACCTGCGACTTCTACGTCCCGAACGTAGCGCTCTACCAGGCTGAGCTACACCCCGACGGGAGCCGCGTATATTAGCCATGACCGGGGCAGTTAGCAACAGGTCCGCGCAAATTTTTCACACGGGCCGCGCAGGGCCGTCCATGGCCATCTGTTACTCTATGGGGCTGCCGCATGGCGCCCCACGTACAGCCCGAAGAGGAATTGCATGGCACTCACCCCGGCCCGCACGATGCCTGGTGTCCTCGAGCTCCTGCCGCTCGATCAGATCGCCTTCCAGCGCATGCTGGACACCATCCGCCGTAACTACGAGCGGTTCGGTTTCCTGCCCATCGAAACGCCGGTGATCGAGCATAGCGACGTCCTGCTCACCAAGACCGGTGGCGAGACCGAGCGCCAGGTGTACTTCGTGCAATCCACCGGTGCGCTCAACGCCGCCGACAAGGATGCCGCGGGCGTACCCGAGCTGGCCCTGCGCTTCGACCTGACGGTGCCGCTCGCCCGCTACGTCGCCGAGCACGAGCACGACCTCAGCTTCCCGTTCCGCCGCTACCAGATGCAGCGCGTCTACCGCGGCGAACGCGCCCAGCGTGGCCGCTTCCGCGAGTTCTACCAGTGCGACATCGACGTGATCGGCAAGGATTCGTTGTCGGTCCGCTACGACGCCGAGATCCCGGCCGTCATCTACAGCGTGTTCCGCGAACTGAACATCGGCGCGTTCACCATCCAGCTCAATAACCGCAAGCTGATGCGCGGCTACTTCGAGAACCTGGGCGTGGCCGACGCGGAGCAGCAGATGCTCGTGCTGCGCGAGGTGGACAAGCTCGACAAGCGTGGCCCGCAGTACGTGCGCGATACCCTAACCGGCGAGGCCTTTGGCCTCACCGACGAGGTCGCCGGCAAGATCCTCGACTTCGTGCAGGTGCGTTCCACCTCGGTGGACGACGCGTTCGCGAAGCTCGATGCGCTGGGCTCCGGTTCGGAGACCTTCGAGCAGGGCAGGGCGGAGCTGAAGGAAGTGCTGGCGATGATCCGCGACTTCGGCGTGCCCGAGACGCACTTCGCGCTCAACCTGTCGATCGCGCGCGGCCTGGATTACTACACGGGCACCGTGTACGAAACCACGCTCAACGACCACCCGGGGATCGGCTCGATCTGCTCGGGCGGCCGCTACGAGAACCTCGCCGGCCAGTACACCAAGTCGCACCTGCCCGGCGTCGGTATCTCCATCGGCCTCACCCGTCTGTACTGGCAGCTGCGCGACGCGGGCCTGGTCTCGACCGCGCAGAGCACCGTGGACGTGCTGGTGACCCAGATGGATGCGGCACAGCTTCCGGCCTACCTCGCCGTGGCCAACGAGCTGCGCACCGCGGGCATCGCCACCGAGGTCGTCCTCGAAGGCGGCAAGCTCGGTAAGCAGTTCAAGTACGCCGACCGCGCCGGCATCCGCTTCGTGCTGGTGCTGGGCGAAGACGAAATCGCCAAGGGCGTGGTGACGGTGAAGGATCTTCGCCGCGAAGATCAGTTCGAAGTGTCGCGCGAAGACCTCGTCAAGACCCTTCGCGTTGAGCTTGCCCAGGCCGAAATCGGCCGCTGACGCTCTCTTTTACGGTAGTTCGCCATGACCAGCATTCTTCTCGACGGCCGCAGCCTCACCCGCGCGCAGGTCGCCGCCATCGCCCGCCAGGGCGCGTCCATCACGCTCGACGAAACGCAGCTGCTGAAGGTGAAGCGCGCCGCGGATTTCCTCGCCGAGAAGGTCGGCGGCGGTGAGCCGATCTATGGCGTGACCACCGGCTTCGGCAGCAATGCCGACAAGTTGCTCGGCGCGCATCGCGTGCGCGACGAGCTGCCGGGCGGCAACCCCGAGCCGCGCGACGGCACGCTGATGGAAGAGCTGCAGCACAACCTGATCATCACCCACGCCGTGTGCGTGGGTAAGCCGTTTGCCGTGGACGTGGTCCGCGCGATGCTCGCCATCCGCGTGAACACCCTGATGCGCGGTCACTCGGGCATTCGCGTCGAGACCCTGCGTGCGCTGGCCGAGCTGCTCAATCGCGGCGTGATCCCGGTCATCCCCGAGAAGGGCTCGGTGGGCGCGAGCGGCGACCTCGCGCCGCTGTCGCACCTGGCGATCGTGCTGCTCGGTGGTGGCGAAGCGTTCTACGAAGGTGAGCGCGTCACCGGTGCCGAGGCGCTGAAGCGTGCCGGCCTGGCGCCGATCCGCCTGTCCTTCAAGGAAGGCCTCGCGCTGAACAACGGCACGACGCAGATGCTTGCGACCGGCGTGCTCGCGCTGGATACGCTGGATACCCTGATCCGGACCGCCGACCTCGCGCTGGCGATGACGCTGGACGCCTTTGCCGGCCGCACCGGCGCCTACGCGCCCGAAGTGCATGCGCTACGTCCGCACCCGGGCCAGGTCGCCGCGGCCACCGAATTCCGCCGGCTGCTCGAGGGCTCCACCCTCGCCGATATCCCGTACCACATGGTGCCGCGCTTCCGTCCCTGGCTGTCCGATTCGTGGGCGGACCCGGCGGAACAGGCCTACCGTTTCGACATCGGCTGGGACTGGGTCCCGGCGACCCAGCGCCATGGCAAGGAAGCGTTCTATTCGCGCTTCCTCCCGTTCAAGGGCGGCAAGAAGCACCAGCCGCAGGATGCGTATTGCCTGCGCTGTGCACCGCAGGTGCATGGCGCCGTGCGCGACGCGTGGGACCAGGCGTGCCGCGTGTTCGACGTCGAACTCAACGCCGTGACGGACAACCCGCTGGTGTTCCCGGACGCCGAAGCGGCCGTGATCGAAGACCAGGTGATCTCGGCCGGCCACTTCCATGGCATGCCGCTGGCCCTGGCCATGAGCTACGTAAAGGCCGCCATCCCGGTGCTCGCGTCCATCTCGGAGCGCCGCACCGCCAAGCTGGTCGACCCGGCCAACAACGACGGCTTGCCGGCGTTCCTGATCGGTAACGAAGACGCGACCGACTCGGGTTTCATGATCGTGCAGTACACCGCTGCCGCGCTGGTCAACGACCTTGCCACGCGTGCGCACCCTGCCTCGGTGTATTCGGTGCCGACCAGCGCAAACGCGGAAGACCATGTGTCCATGGGCGCGAACGAAGCACGCCACGTGCTCGAGATGACCGAGGACCTGGGCCATGTGCTGGCCATGGAGCTGTACACCGCTGCGCAGGCCCTGGAATACCGCCAGGACATGCTCAACGCGGCACGTGCCCTCGCGCTGCGCGGCGATTGGGAAGCGCTGGCGTCGAAGATCGCCGGCGCCCCGCGTGCCGACTCGCCCCATTACCCGCGCTTCGAACAGGAAGTGCGGGCCCTGATGGGTGCGCTGGCCAGCGCCGAGGACTTCCACGGTGGCGTGGCCGTGCGCGAGGCCCTGGCCGCGCTGCGTGCGCATGTAGCCTTCATGCAGCGCGACCGTCCCATGGATGGTGACGTGCGTGCCGTGTGCGACCTGGTGGCATCGGGCCGCCTGGTCGCCGACCGCGCTTAAGGCGGCGGGCGAGGACAAAGGATGGTGTAGGTGGTCGCTGCCTTCGCAGCGGCTACCGACTCATCCAGTGGCTCCTTGACCTCGTCGGCCTCGTCGCCGTCGTCATCGTCCTCCACCTCGACGGCATCTTCGTCGATCTCCCAGTCGTCCACGACGCCTGCGCGTGCATTCGCCAGGTACTGGTAGAACTGCGCATCGTTCTGCAGACCCAGCTTGGCCATCGCCGACCGCTTCTGCCGGCTGATGGTCTTGATGCTGCGCGTCATCATGGCGCCGATTTCCATCAGCGTGTGCCCCTGCGCGTAAGCGCGTAGCACCTCGACCTCGCGTGGCGAGAGCCGGCGGGGAAACGGGCTGTGCGTCGCCTGGCAATCGGTGTCGTAGAACAGGCGACGGATGGCCGGGCTGAGGAAGGTGCGGCCCATGGTGGCGGAGTGCACCGCCAGCGGCATGTCACGCATGCTGCTCCGTTTGTCGAACAGCGACGCCACGCCCATGTCGAGCAGGCGACGCAGCAGGCCGCTGTTGGTCAGCGAAGTCATGACGACGATGCCGATGTCCGGCCGCACCGTGCGGATCTTGCGAATCATCGCGACCCCGTCGGGGTGCACGCCTTCGGGCAAGCAGAATTCAGTAATGACGACATCACATTCGGCCTCTTCCACGGCGTGGAGGAGGGTGTCGGTATCGTGGACGCGGGCTACCACGTCGTAACGATGTTTCTTAAGGACGGCTTCGACTCCGGCAATGACGACCGGTTGGTCGTCGGCGATGATCACTGAACTCAGCATGGGCTCGGCTCGCGTCTCCGTGGGAACAGCCTTCATCTTGGCGACCGTGCCGACGCCGGTATATGGAAGAAAGGCGCAATTTTCTGTAGTCGAATTCTGGGCGTGGTTGCCACGGTGTAGTTGCCGGCTTACAATGAACTATCGTATTAACGCGTTAGTACATTATGAAGCGTCGCTCCCTCGATCCCGACACCCCCTCCGATTCGGCTGAGACCAGTCTATGCGAGGCCCTGTCTAGCCTCTCAACGGTGGATGAGATGCGTGCGTTCCTGCACGACCTCTGCACTCCGGCCGAAATCGAGGTGATGGTGGACCGCTGGCGGGTGGTCCCGTACCTGCTCGAGGGCCGCTCCTATCGTGAGATCCACGAGCGCACCGCGGTCAGCATCACCACCATCGGGCGCGTCGCCCGTTACCTGAACCAGGGAGCAGGCGGCTACATGGCCGCGGCGGCCCGTCGTAACCGAGGTACCACGGCATGAAATCACGCGACCGCCTGCGCATCGCCATGCAGAAGTCCGGCCGGCTCACCGAGCCCGCCCAGGAATTGCTGGCGCGCTGTGGCCTCAAGTTCCGCCAGAGCCGCGACAAGCTGTTCTGCTTCGGCGAGGGCGAGCCGGTGGACCTGCTGCTGGTCCGCGACGACGACATCCCCGGCCTGATCGCCGACGGGGTGTGCGATCTCGGCATCGTCGGCCGCAACGTCCTGCGCGAATTCCAGCTCTCCAACCCGACGCCCGGCGCCGACCTCAGCGAGCTGCGTTCGCTTGGCTTTGGCAGCTGCCGCCTGTCCATCGCCGTGCCGCAGGAAGACGCCTACGAAGGCCCGTCGCAGCTGGAAGGGCAGAGCATCGCCACCTCGTATCCCGGCCTGCTCGGCGAGTGGCTGAGGGTGCACGGGGTCGACGCGAAAGTCGTCTACCTCGCAGGCTCCGTGGAGATCGCCCCGCGCCTCGGCACCGCCGACGCCATCTGCGACCTCGTCTCCAGTGGCGCCACCCTGGTGGCGAATCAGTTGCGCGAAGCCGCCATCGTGGTCGAGAGCGAAGCCGTGCTCGCCGGGCACCGCGAACTGCCGCGCGACGAGCGCGGTGAGATCGCCGAATTGCTGCTGCGCCGCCTCGACGGCGTGATCCAGGTCCGCGACTCGCGGCTGATCCTGATGCAGGCGCCGCGCGACGCGCTGCAGGCGATCACCCGGCTCCTGCCCGGCTTGCCCGTGCCCACGCTCACGGCGGTGGACGGCGAGCCCGACCAGGTGGTCCTGCAGGCCCTCTGCGCCGGCAGCGTGAGCTGGCGCCAGCTGGAAGACATGAAACGTGCGGGTGCCCGCGACATGCTGGTGCTGCCGGTGGAGAAGATGCTGGCATGAAGCGGATCGACTGGAACAGCCTCGACGAAGCGGGGCGAACGATCGCGCTGGCACGGCCCGCGCAGTCGCGCGAAGCCTCGCTGCGCAGCGGCGTCGAGGCGATCATCGCCGACGTGCGCACGCGTGGCGACACCGCCCTGCGCGAGCTCACCGCACGTTACGACGGCGCGACGCTCGACACCCTGCAGGTCAGCGAGCGCGAATTCGCCGAAGCGGAAGCGCGCCTTTCGCCGGAACTGAAGGCGGCGGTCCTCGAAGCGGCGGGTCGCATCGAACGCTTCCACCGCGCCGCGGCGCCCACCGAGGTCAGTGTCGAGACGGCCCCTGGCGTGCGCGTCGAACGCGTGCTCCGCCCGATCCGCCGGGTCGGCCTGTACGTGCCTGCCGGCGGCGCGCCACTGCCATCGACGGCGATCATGCTCGGCGTGCCCGCCGCGATCGCCGGCTGCCGCGAGGTGGTGTTGTCCACGCCGATCCAGGCCAACGGACGATGCGACGATGCCGTGCTGTTCGCGGCGAAGGCGACTGGCGTGCAGGCGGTGTTCAAGCTCGGCGGTGCGCAGGCGATCGCGGCGATGGCCTACGGCACCGACACCGTGCCTCCCTGCGACAAGCTGTTCGGCCCCGGCAATGCCTGGGTGACCGAAGCCAAGCTGCAGGTCAGCGGCGATCCGGAAGGCGCCGCGATCGACATGCCGGCGGGCCCTTCCGAAGTGCTGGTGATCGCCGACGCCGATGCCAATCCCCGTTTCATCGCCGCCGACCTGCTCTCGCAGGCCGAGCACGGCCCCGACTCCCAGGTGTTGCTGGTCAGTCCGTCCGCCGCGCTGCTGGACGCGGTCGAGATCGAAGTGGAACGCCAGCGCCGCGAATTGCCGCGCGCCGCGGTGGCTGCGCGAGCGCTTGCCGAAAGCCGTCTCGTGAAGGTCGGCGACCTCGACGAGGCGCTCGACGTCAGCAACCGTTACGCACCGGAGCACCTGATCATCCAGACCGCTGCGCCGCGCGAGCTGCTCGACGGCGTCGAATCGGCCGGCTCGGTCTTCCTCGGCGAGTGGACGCCCGAATCGCTCGGCGACTACTGCAGCGGTAGCAACCACGTGCTGCCGACCTACGGCTATGCGCGCAGCTACAGCGGCGTGTCGGTCGCCAGCTTCCAGAAGCAGGTGACCGTGCAGGAAGCGACGGCGGAGGGCCTGCGCGCGATCGGTCCCTGCGCCGCGACGCTGGCTGCCGCCGAACAACTCGACGCGCACCGGCTGGCGGTCACCCTGCGGCTCGACGCCATGGGAGCGCCGGCATGAGCGTCCTCGACCTTGCGCGCCCGGACATCCGTGCGATCACCCCGTATTCCAGCGCACGCATGGAAGCCTCCGGTGGCACCGTGCTGTTGAACGCCAACGAGTCGGCCCGGCCACCCAGCATCCCCGGCGGCGATGGCCTGAATCGCTACCCCGATCCGCAACCGACGGCGCTGGTCGAGGGGCTGGCCGAGCTTTACGACACCGCACCGGATCGCGTGCTGGTGACCCGCGGAAGCGACGAAGCCATCGACCTGCTGACGCGCGCGTTCTGCCGCGCCGGCCAGGATGCCGTGCTGGTCTCGCCGCCGACCTTTGGCATGTACGCCGTCTGCGCGCGGATCCAGGGTGCGGCGGTGATCGAGGCCCCGCTGGAGGCCGACGGTTCGCTCGACGCCGACAAGCTGCTCGCCGCGGTGACCCCTGAAACCAGGCTCGTGTACGTGTGTTCGCCGAACAACCCGACCGGCAACCTCGTCACCCTCGACACGCTGGAATCGCTCGCCGCGGCCTTGCAGGACAGGGCGCTGCTGATCGTCGACGAGGCCTATGCCGAGTTCGCTGGCACGCCAAGCGCCACGCGGCTGATCGACCAATACGACAATGTGGGCGTGCTGCGCACCCTGTCGAAGGCATGGTCGCTCGCCGGTGCACGCGTGGGCAGCCTGGTCGCGCGGCCCGAAGTCATTGGCCTGCTGCGCCGGATCATCCCGCCTTATCCGCTGCCGTCGCCCTGCGTGGACGCGGCGCTGGCGGCGCTGGCGTACGAAGGTCGCCGGGTACAACGCCACCACGTGCACGAGCTGTTGAACGAACGTGCGCGGATGTCAGGCGCGCTGGCGCAGTTGCCGGGCGTGCGTGAGGTGTTGCCGTCGCATGCGAACTTCCTCGCCGTGCGTTTCGACGACGCGGGGGCGGCGTACAAGCGCCTGCTCGCCGCTGGCGTCGTCGTTCGCGACATCACGAAATATCCCGGACTAGGTGACGCGCTGCGCATCACCATCGGCACCGGGAACGAAAACGACCGCGTGCTTGCGGTGCTGCGCAGCGGGGCAACGGCATGAGTCGCAAGATCCTTTTCGTCGACCGTGACGGGTGCATCATCGAGGAACCGGCCGACCAGCAGGTCGATAGCTTCGAAAAGCTTGCCCTGGTGCCGGGCGTGATCGCCGCCCTGCAGCGTTTCGTCGGCGCGGGATACGAGCTGGTGCTGGTCAGCAACCAGGATGGGCTGGGTACGTCGTCCTTCCCCGAGGCCGCCTTCAACGGTCCGCACAACCTGTTGCTACAGATCCTCGCGTCGCAGGGCATCCGCTTCCGCGAGCAGTTGATCGACCGCAGCTTTCCGCATGAAGAGGCCGACACCCGCAAGCCGCGCACCGGCCTGGCCCGGCACTGGCTGGCAGACGATAGCTGGAGCCGCACGCAGTCGGCGATGGTCGGCGACCGCGAAACCGACATCGTGTTCGCCGCGAACATCGGCGTGCGTGGCTTCCGCGTCGGCCCCGAGGGCATCGACTGGGCGACGGTGGCGCACGAGGTGCTCGACGCCCCGCGCATTGCCGAGGTGGTTCGCAAGACGAAGGAGACCGCCATCACCGTGCGGGTCGACCTGGATCGCGTCGCCGAGCCCGCGGTGCACACCGGCCTGGGTTTCTTCGACCACATGCTCGAGCAGATCGGCAAGCACGGCGGTTTCGCGCTGAGCCTGCGCTGCGATGGCGACACCCACATCGACGAACACCACACCATCGAAGATTGCGCCCTCGCGCTTGGCCAGGCCCTGCGCCAGGCACTCGGCGACAAACGCGGCATCGGCCGTTACGGCTTCGCGTTGCCGATGGACGAGAGTGCGGCCCGTGCGGAGCTCGATCTCTCCGGCCGGCCGTATTTCGTCTTCGACGGGGAGTTTCCGCGCGAGCGCGTGGGCGACGTGCCGACCGAACTCGTGCCGCACTTCTTCCGTTCGTTGTGCGAGACGCTGGGCGCGAACCTGCACCTGACCGTGCACGGGGAAAACGCGCACCACATGGTCGAAGGATGCTTCAAGGTGGTCGCGCGCACGCTGCGCCAGGCGGTCCGCCGCGAAGGGGCCGAGTTGCCCAGCACCAAGGGTAGCCTCTGATGCGCGTCGTCCTCGTCGATGCCGGCGGCACCAACATCGGCTCCGTCCGCTACGCCCTGCAACGGCTGGGCACCGATGCCGAACTCACGGCAGACCCGGTGCGGATCCGTGCGGCCAGCCACGTGATCCTGCCCGGCGTCGGCGCCGCCGGCCCGGGCATGCGCCGCCTGCGCGAAGCCGGCCTGGTCGAGGTGTTGCGCGGCCTCACGCAGCCGGTGCTCGGCGTGTGCCTCGGTATGCAGTTGCTGTGCGAGCGCTCGGAAGAGGGCGACACCGAATGCCTCGGCGTGGTCCCTGCCAGCGTGCGCCACCTGCCGGATACCCCTGGCCTGCGCGTACCGCACATGGGCTGGAACACGCTGCACGCCACCGGCGCGCATTGCCTCACCGCCGGCTTGCGCGAAGGCGACACCGCGTACTTCGTGCACAGCTACGCCGTACCGGTCGGTGACTACACGCTGGTTTCCAGCGAGCACGGCGTGCCGTTCTCCGCCGTGGTCACGGCCGGCAACTTCATGGGCATGCAATTCCACCCCGAGCGATCGGCCAGCGTGGGCGCCCAGCTACTTCGGAACTTCCTCCTGCTATGACGCTACCGATCCCCGCTATCGACCTGCGCGACGGCAAGGTCGTCCGGCTGTTCAAGGGCGACTACGAACAGCAGACCACGTTTGCCTACGATCCCGTGGAACTCGCCGCGGTATACGCAGGCGACGGTGCCACGTGGCTGCACGTGGTCGACCTCGACGGCGCGCGTTCCGGTCGCTTTGAAAACCTGCCGACCGTGCAGGCGATCGCCGCGGGCGCATCGTTGCGCGTCCAGGCCGGTGGCGGCATCCGCGACGAAGACGGCGTACGCCGGTTGCTCGACGCGGGTGTCGAGCGTGTCGTGGTCGGCAGTATCGCGATCCGCGATCCGGACGCGGTCGCCGCGTGGATCGGGCGCCATGGTGCGGAACGCATCGTGCTGGCGCTGGATGCACGCTTCCGCGACGGCCAGTGGCAACTGCCGAGTGCCGGCTGGACAGCGGACGAAGGGCGCACGCTGGACGAGCTGCTGCCGTTCTATGCCGATGCCGGCGCGCGCCATTTGCTGTGCACCGATATCGACCGCGACGGCACGATGACCGGGCCGAACACGGCGCTGTATCGACACATCGCGAGCGTGGCCCCGACCTTCGCCGTGCAGGCATCCGGTGGCGTGCGTTCGCTCGCCGACATCGCCGGGCTGGCCTTGCAGGGCGTGGCGGGGGTGATCCTCGGCCGTTCGCTTTTGCAGGGCGAGTACAGCATGGCCGACGCCGTGGCGGTGACGGCGAAGGCGGACGCATCATGCTGAGCCGGCGGATCATTCCCTGCCTCGATGTACGCGACGGCCAGGTGGTGAAGGGTGTGCGCTTCCGCGACCACGTCGTGGTCGGCGAGATCGTCGAGCTGGCCCTGCGTTATCGCGATGAAGGCGCGGACGAGCTGGTGTTCTACGACATTACCGCGAGCCCCGAAGGCCGCCGCGTCGACCGCGATTGGGTTGAGCGCGTGGCGCGCGAGATCGATATTCCGTTCTGCGTGGCCGGCGGCATCCGTTCCGTCGACGATGCGCGCGAGGTCTTGCATGCCGGCGCCGACAAGGTCTCGATCAATTCACCGGCACTCGAACGCCCGGCCCTGGTCGGCGAGATCGCCGATGCGTTCGGCGTGCAGTGCGTGGTGGTCGGCGTGGATAGCCTGCGCGACGACGACGGCGAATGGCGCGTGCGTCAGTACACCGGCGATCCCTCGCGGACGCAGGCGCTGCGCAAACGCACGCTCGACTGGATCGAAGAAGTGCAGGCGCTCGGCGCGGGCGAGATCGTGTTGAACTGCATGGGCACCGACGGCGTGCGCCGTGGCTACGACCTCGGGCAGATGGCGGCGGCGCGCGCGGTCTGCCGCGTGCCGTTGGTGGCCTCGGGTGGCGCGGGCATCCCGGCGCACTTCTATGAGGTGTTCCGCGATGCCGATGCCGACGCGGCACTCGCCGCCAGTGTTTTCCATTCCGGCGATATCGCCATTCCGGCCCTGAAGCGCGAACTGCGCGCGCAAGGCATCGAGGTACGCGTATGACTCCCGACTTCGGCAAGGGCGATGGCCTGGTGCCCGCCATCGTCCAGCACGCACGCACGGGTGAAGTGCTGATGCTTGGCTACATGGATGCGGCCGCGCTCGCAAAGACCCAGGACACCGCGCTGGTGACCTTCTTCAGCCGCAGCAAGCAACGGCTGTGGACGAAGGGCGAGACCTCGGGCGATACGCTGGCACTGGTCGACATCCGGCTCGACTGCGACGCGGACACCTTGCTGGTGCGCGCGCTGCCGGCAGGGCCGACCTGTCACACGGGGACGTCCAGTTGCTTCGGCGACGACGTCGCGCCATCGCTGGGCTTTCTTGCGGAACTGGATGCGCTGGTCGCATCGCGTCATGCCGAACGCCCTGAGGGCAGCTACACGACGTCGTTGTTCGAAGGCGGCATCCGGCGGATGGCGCAGAAGGTGGGCGAGGAGGGCGTGGAAACCGCCCTCGCTGCCGTCGCCGAAGACGACGACGCGCTGGTCGGCGAAGCCGCCGACCTGGTCTTTCACCTGATGGTGGTGTTGCGTGCGCGCGGGATCGGGTTTGCGCAGGTGGCGACGAAGCTGGCTTCGCGCCACCGCTAACCCTAAAGCGACTTCAACTCAGTGGTTGCCGCCGCGGTTGCCACCGCCGCCGCCACGGTTACCACCGCGCGGACCGCGATTGCCGCCGCCGGGGCCGCCCTGGCCGCCGCGACCGCCAGCGCCACCGGGACCACCCGGGCCACGCTTGCCGCCCGCGCCTGCACTGCGGTTGCCACCCGGGCGACCGCCCGGGGCACCCTGGCCCGGTGCACGGTTGCCGTAGCCACCGCCCTGGCCGGAGGCGCGGTTACCGCCGCCACCCTGGCCCGCTGCGCGATTGCCACCGCCACCCTGGCCCGGCGCGCGGTTGCCGTAGCCACCACCGCCCTGGCCACCCTGGCCGCCCTGGCCGCCACGCGGACCACGGTTGCCACCGGCACCGCCGCCACCGCCGACGCGATTGCCGACGTTGCCTGCGACGTTGCCGTTGGCGTTACCACCACCGGTGCGGCTGTCGCCAGCGAACCACGTGCGCATGGCCGGCAGTTCCTGGCCGGGCGCGACGCGGCGCGACGACGGCTTGCGCACCTTGGACGCGCGGTCCGGACGGTCGACGTTGCCGTTCACTTCGCGACGGCCACCCTGGCCACCGGGAGCGCCACGGCCACCGCCTGCACCACCGCGACCACCACGGCCGCGGGCCGGGCCGTCGTCACGCAGGCGATCGAACGCGGTGAGCTCGCGGGCTTCGTCATGGCGCGCCGAGCTCCAGCCACCGGCGCTGGTGCCCTTGTCCGGACGATACTCGGTGACGTGGCGCGGGGCGCGACGCTGGTGCACGACGGCGCTGAGGGTCAGCACCGGGGCCGGTGCACCCAGGCCAGCGCGCTCGCGCAGGGCCTTGATCGCGGTTTCGTCGAGCGACTCGCTGTCGCCACGACGCAGTGCGCGCGGCAGTTCCACGGTGCCATAGCGGATACGCTTCAGGCGGCTGACGAGGAAGCCCTGGGAATCCCACAGGCGACGTACTTCGCGGTTGCGGCCTTCGCGGATGGTGACGCGGAACCAGCTATGGCTGCCGCCGCGGCTGATCACCGCGATTTCGTCGAAGCGGGCGGGGCCGTCTTCCAGCTCCACGCCGGCCTTGAGGCGCTCGATCATTTCGTCGGGCACTTCGCCGTGCACGCGGCAGAGGTATTCACGCTCCAGGCCGCTCTTGGGATGCATCAGCGCGTTGGCAAGCTCGCCATCGGTGGTGAGCAGCAGCAGGCCGGTGGTGTTGATGTCCAGGCGGCCCACGGCGACCCAGCGCGCACCCTTCAGGCGCGGCAGCTGTTCGAACACGGTGGGACGGCCTTCGGTGTCGTCGCGCGTGGTCACCACGCCTTCCGGCTTGTGGTAGATCAGCACTTCGGCGTCGTCGCGGCTGTCGGTGGACACCACGAACTGCTTGCCGTCGAGGACGACGCGGTCGCCGGCGTGGACGCTGGCGCCGATGGTGGCGGCGGCGCCGTTGACTTCCACTTCGCCTGCCTGGATACGCTGTTCGAGCATGCGGCGCGAGCCCAGTCCGGCATTGGCCAGGACCTTGTGCAGGCGCTCTTCAAGCTGCGTGTTGTCTTCGGTGCGGCCGCTATCGCCGCGCTTGAGGCTGAGTACGGAACGTTGTGGCGCATTCATGCGCGTGACTCCTCGGTATCTTTCTCGGCGCCGTCGTTTTCGTCGGCGCCTTCGGGGTTCCCTGCCTCGTCGGCAGTGTGGGGGGCCTCGGCGACGGTTTCGTCGGCGGGCAGTTCGTTCGCGGGCTCGTCGCCTTCTTCCACGTCGGGAAGGGCGGCGCGGGCCGGCATGCTGTCCGCATCGCCTTCAAGGCGCAGCTGCGGGTTCAGTTCGTCCAGATCGCGGATTTCGGAAAGCGGGGGAAGGGCATCCAGCGATTTGAGGTTGAAATAGTCCAGGAAGGTGCGGGTGGTCCCAAACAGGGCCGGCCGTCCCGGGACGTCGCGGTATCCCACGACGCGGATCCATTCGCGCTCCTCGAGCGTCTTGATGATGTTCGAGGAGACCACCACGCCGCGGATCTGTTCGATCTCCGGGCGGGTGATCGGCTGGCGGTAGGCGATCAGTGCCAGCGTTTCGAGCAGGGCGCGGGAGTAGCGGCTGGGCTTTTCCGCCCACATCCGCGAGACCCACCCGTGGACGTCGCGGCGTACCTGATAGCGCCAGCCGGAGGCGACCTCCACCAGTTCGACGCCGCGTCCTTCGCAATCCACCGTGAGCGCCTGTAGCGCCGCGGCCAGTTCGTCCGTGCCGACTTCCTCTTCCTCGCCGAAGATCGCCTTGAGTTGCACGATCGTCATCGGCTGGGTCGACGCCAGCAGCGCCGCTTCCACGATGGGTTTGAGTTGCTCGGGTTGCATAGGCCTTCGGATGGGCCGTGCCAGGCACGGCGCGTTCGGTTTGCTGCTCAGGGGTGGCCGCGGCTAGGCAGGCCCACTCCCGGTTCGTGGCCTCGTGTGGGCCGTCAGGCGAGCGCTTCTTCGCGCGCGGCCTCCGTCTGTACCTTCGTTTTCAGGTAGATCGGGCCCAGGCTTTCTTCCTGGACGATCTCCACGAGCATTTCCTTGGCCAGCTCGAGCATGGCCAGGAAGGTCACCACGACGCCGAGCCGACCCTCGTTGACGTCGAACAGCGTTTCAAACCGGTGGAAACCGCCGATCCCCAGGGTGTTCAGCAGGTCGCCCATGCGCTGGCGGACGCTGAGCGGTTCACGCTGGATCGCATGGTGCGTGAACAGGTCGGCGCGCTTGAGCACATCCTTGAGCGCGAGCAGCATTTCCTTGAGGTCGAGCGGGGGCGGGACGCGTACCACGTTGTGCTCGCCGACGAAGGCGTGGACCACGGTGGTGTCGCGTTCCAGTCGCGGCAGCTCTTCGATATCGAGCGCCGCTTTCTTGAAACGTTCGTACTCCTGCAGGCGGCGCACCAGTTCCGCCCGGGGATCGTCTTCCAGGCCTTCCTCGGCCGGCGGACGGGGCAGCAGCAGCCTGGACTTGATCTCCGCGAGGATCGCGGCCATCAGCAGGTACTCGGCCGCCAGCTCCAGGCGCATCACTTCGCGCATCATCTCGATGTAATCCATGTACTGCCGGGTGATCTCGGCGACAGGGATGTCGAGGATGTCGAGGTTTTGCCTGCGGATCAGGTACAGCAACAGGTCGAGCGGACCCTCAAACGATTCCAGGATGACTTCGAGCGCATCCGGCGGGATGTAGAGGTCCTGCGGCATCTGCAGCACGGGCTGCCCGCGGACCACCGCCAGGGGCATCTCCTGCTGCTGCGGCACGCCGGCAAAAGCGTTCCGCGCGGTTTCGGTTGTCTCGACCACCTGGACGTCGGTTGTCTCGTTAGTCATCGGCACACGTCAGAAGGGCCGCATTCAAGCGGCCGGGAACGCAAGCAACCATCGATGCTGTCCGGCGGCTCCACCGCCACCTCGCCGGGCATGCCGCGCATCGTCGCTGACGGGCGGAAGGCATGGCCGCTGGACACCCCAGGAGGGTCATCGTCTGTGAGCTGGGTCGGGAAGCACGCCATCGCCGGCCCTGACTGCAGGCCGGGAGGGCTGTTCGCCCGAAATATTCACCCGATTGACGCACAGGGTATAGCGTGCGCCGGTGCAAGTCCAGCGGCCGCCTGTGCCGCGCCGGGCATTCCGGCAGAATACGCATATGCCCCAGGACGCGCGAGCCATCATCCACGTCGACATGGACGCTTTTTACGCGTCCGTGGAGGAGCTGGACGACCCCTCGCTGGTCGGCAAACCGGTGGTGGTGGCGGGCCTGGGCCGCCGCGGGGTGGTCTCCACGGCGAACTACGAAGCCCGTAAGTACGGGGTTCGTTCGGCCATGCCGACCGCCGAGGCGCGTCGCCGCTGCCCCCAGGCCGTGTACATCTACCCCCGGCACGACCGCTATGCGGCCATCTCGGCGGTGGTGTTCGGGGTCTTCGCCGAAGTCACCCCGATGATCGAGGGCTTGTCGCTGGACGAGGCCTTCCTCGACGTCACCGGTAGCCTGAGGTTGTTCTCATCCATTGAGGCCATCGGCGGCAAGGTGAAGGACAGCATCCGCGAGCGCACTGGCCTGAACGCCTCGGTGGGCATGGCGCACAACAAGTTGCTGGCCAAGCTGGGCAGTGAGCTGTCCAAGCCGGACGGCTTCCTGCTGATCCGCCCCGACGAGGTCCGCGGGTATCTCGACCCGCTGCCGATCGGCCGGATGTGGACGGTGGGCAAGGTCGCCGAGGAGGCATTGCACAATGTGGGCATCCGCACCATCGGCGACCTGCTGCGCGCGGACGCGTGGCGGCTGAACCGGGCCGTGGGCGAGCGCCACGCCGCCCAGCTGCGGCGGCTCTGCCTTGGCGAGGACGAGCGCGCGGTGGTCACCGATGCGCCCGAAGTCTCGATCGGTTCGGAGTGGACCTTCGAGCAGGACGTGGACGACCTCGCCATCGCCGAGGCCTGGTTGCTGCGCCAGTGCGAGCGTGTCGGTGCACGTGCGCGCGGACGCGACATACAGGCGCGTACGGTATCGGTGAAGTTGCGCGAGCCGCCCTTCGTCACCCACAGCCGCCAGGCGCAGTTGCCGACCCCGGGTAACGCCACGCCGGATATCTATGTCGTGGCACGACGCTTGCTAAACGTCTGGTGGCACCAGCATCCGCGGCCACGGCTGCGTTTGCTTGGTGTCACGCTGTCGGGCTTCGACGCGCGGCACGGCGACGAACAACAGGACATGTTCGCTGCGCCAGTCGCGGAAAAACGCTCCGATGGCGTGCAGGACCGCATCAACGAGCGCTTCGGCGCAGGTTCACTGGTGCGGGCTGGCGTGCTGAAGACGCGCGGACGAGAGTGATGGCGGTGCTGCCGCCCGAGCCGGGACTGCGCTAATGTGTCCGTTTGTGACACGGAAGGTAAGTTTCGTGGAGTGCGGTCATGCCGACCGTGATCGTCAATCGCCGGGAACCGGGATGGGTAGAACAGCTGATGGCTGACAAGGAAGGCCCCAACGTGCGTTATCGCCACGCAAGGATGAAGGTGCAGACCGCGGTGCTGATGAGCCGCGGCGGGGAAGCACACCCGACCGACCTGGTGGATATCTCCGCCACCGGCGCGCTGTTGCGCCGCCCCTCGGGCTGGCGCGGCGAAGCCGGGCAGACCTGGATCCTCGACATGGTGTTCGGGCACGACCTGCACATCAACGTGGAAGCGCGCGTCGTGCGCGCCTCCGCCCGCCAGATCGGCATGGAGTATTCGCTGATCCCGGAAGACAAGCAGGCTCCGCTGTGGGAGCTGCTGGGCGGGTATGCGGATACGCTTGAGGCTTGGTCGGACGAGTAGGCGGGCCGATCGCGCTTAGGCGCGTTTCGATGTTGCGGCTGCGCCGCCGTGTCTTTGATTCGCGCGCAGGCGCGTTACGTCGTTGCGGCTGCGCCGCTGTATATTTGGGTCGCGCGCAGGCGCGCTCCTACATGTACCTATGCAACGTTGTAGGAGCGCGCCTGCGCGCGATGTTCTTCAGACCTGCGCAGCCTTGCGCTTCGCGCGGTCCTCATCGCGCAGCTCGCGACGCAGGATCTTGCCGACGTTGGACTTGGGCAGCGCGTCGCGGAACTCGATGTGCTTGGGCCGCTTGTAGCCGGTGAGCTTCTCGCGGCAGAACGCCTTGAGGTCCTCCTCGGTGAGCGCCGGATCCTTGCGCACCACGAAGATCTTCACCACCTCGCCCGAGTGCTCGTCCTCGACGCCCACGGCCGCCACTTCGGCAACGCCCGGGTGGCTCATGACGATGTCTTCGATCTCGTTCGGGTACACGTTGAAGCCCGAGACCAGGATCATGTCCTTCTTGCGATCGACGATGTACACGTAGCCGCTGGCGTCCATCTTCGCGATGTCGCCCGTGCGCAGCCAGCCGTTGCCGTCGAGCACCTTGGCCGTTTCGTCGGGGCGGTTCCAGTAGCCCTTCATCACCTGCGGGCCCTTGATGCAGAGCTCGCCGACTTCGCCGGTGGCCAGCACCGTGCCGTCGTCGGACCAGATCTGCACGTAGGTCGACGGGATCGGCAGGCCGATCGAGCCGTTGTATTCCTTCAGGTCGAGCGGATTGATGCACGCGGCCGGCGAGGTCTCGGTGAGGCCGTAGGCCTCGGCGAGGGTCACGCCGGTGGTCTTCTTCCAGCGGTCGGCCACGCTGCGCTGCACGGCCATGCCGCCACCGAGCGACAGGTGCAGGCGCGAGAAGTCCAGCTCGGCGAAGCCCGGCGTGTTCAGCAGGCCGTTGAACAGCGTGTTGACGCCGGTGATCGCCGTGAACTTCTCCTTGGAGAGTTCCTTGACGAAGCCCTTCATGTCGCGCGGGTTGGTGATCAGCAGGTTCTTCGCGCCCATGCGGGTGAAGACCAGGCCGTTCGCCGTCAACGAGAAGATGTGGTACAGCGGCAACGCGGTGACGATGATCTCTTCGCCCGCGACCGCCGAGCCGCTGATCCAGGCGTCGGCCTGGAGCATGTTCGCGATCATGTTGCGATGGGTGAGCATCGCGCCCTTGGCCACGCCGGTGGTGCCGCCCGTGTACTGCAGGAAGGCGATGTCGTCGTGGGTGACCTCGACCGTGGGCAGCGGGTGGGCCTTGCCACGGGAGATCGCGTCGTTGAAGCGGGTTTCCTTCGGCAGCTTGTAGGCCGGCACTTCCTTGCGGACATGCTTGACCACGAAGTTGATGATGCTGCCCTTGGGAAAGCCGACCAGGTCGCCGACGGCGGTGGTGATCACGTGGTTCACGCGGGTGCCGGCAAGGGCTTCCTGCGCGGTGTGGGCGAAATTGTCGAGCACCAGCAGCGCCTTCGCGCCAGAATCTTCCAGCTGGTGGTGCAGCTCGCGGGCCGTGTACAACGGATTGGTGTTGACCACGGTGAGCCCGAGGCGCAGCGCGCCGAACAGGGCCACTGGGTACTGCAGGAGGTTCGGCAGCATGATCGCCAGCCGGTCACCCTTCTTCAGGCCGAGTTCGCCGGACAGGAAGCCGGCAAAGGCCGCCGAGAGCTGGTCGATCTCGCCGTAGGTCAGGACCTTCCCGAAATTCGAGAAGGCAGGACGGTCACGAAATTTCTGAAACGATTCTTCGAAGACCGCCGCAACGGAGCGGTACGCGTTGACGTCGATGTCGGCGGGGACGCCGGCCGGATAGTGGTCAAGCCACGGGCGCTCGTTGCTCATGTACGGGACAGGCTCCTGGAAGTGTGACACTCGCACGGCACAGCCGTCGTACGATCGGAAGAATTGGAGCATACGCGTGCGTATAGCGGCAAGCCGCAGCGCAACGAGGCGAAACAGGGCAAATCATGCAGCTATCAACGATCTACCGCACCTTACTCCTGATCGCCCTCGCCGGGGTGGCGGCCTGCCACCACACGCCGGACGACGAGCAGGTCCGCGCGGCGATCGCCGCCGCGGCCGCGGCGACCGAGACTGGCAGCGCCAGTGACACCGTAGCGGCCCTCTCGGACGACTTCGATGGCAACGGGGGGCAAATGGATAAGCGAGCGCTGGCCAACCTGGTCCGCCTGTTTGCCTTGCGCGGGCAGAAGGTCCACGTCCTGCTTGGGCCGGTATCGGTCGAGAAACGCGGCGAGCGCCAGGTGGCGACGTTCACTGCCACCCTGGCCGCGAGCTCGGGCGTGCTACCGGACGATGCCGGGGCGTATCGGGTGGAGACGGGGTGGCGCAAAGACGGCGGGAAGTGGGTTTGTTTCACGGCGACATGGAAGCGTGCCCTTTGACTAAACAGCGGCGACCCATCTTGCGCCGCAGTCTCCCCATTACCTTAATCTGACGTCCCCGCACCCACCGGCTAAGGATAGGCAATGCAGCAGGCAGGAATGGCTTTGAACGCTGTGCGACATGCTCCAGCAGACGGGCGTCCGCAGCGATCCGTTTTGGCGTTGCTCGTGGGGTTAGGTCTGTTCTCAGCAGCGTTGTCGGCGCGAGCCCAGGACGCGCAATCCGACGACATCCAGCAATCCAGCGAAGCAGTGCACCTGAGGCAGTCCTACGTCGATTGCATGGGCGGCGGGGGTGCGACCACCGCGGCACTGCTCAAATGCGCCCACGACGAGTTTCAGTTCCAGGATAAGCGGTTGAACCGCCAGTACAAACTGGCTATGTCCTTGATGTCCGCGGATCGAAGGCTGGCTCTTCGTGACGATGAGCGTCGCTGGCTCGACTCGAAGAAAAAGCGGTGTGCGCTTCCCGCCGATGGCGGCACGGCGGATCAGGTGGCGTCTGCCGACTGCGAAGTCCAGGAAACGGCCAGGAGGGCCACGTTCCTGGAAATGCAGGGCCGGAAATAGGACGCGTGGAAGATATGCATTGAATGCCGCATGAAAAAAGGCCCGGTTTCCCGGGCCTTTTTTTTAAGCCGCCTTGGCCAGCTGGCGAAGCACGTACTGCAGGATGCCGCCGTGGCGGAAGAACTCGCGTTCCTTCGGGGTCAGCAGCAGCACCTTCACGGTGAACTCCTTGACCGAGCCGTCCGGGCGCGTGGCCTTGACCGTCGCGGTCTTCGACTCGCCGCCGTTGAGGCCGGTGATGTCGAAGGTCTCGTCACCCTTCAGGCCGAGCGTCTGCGCGTTCTCGCCCTCCTGGAACTGGCAGGGCAGCACGCCCATGCCGACCAGGTTGGAGCGGTGGATGCGCTCGAAGCTCTCGGTGATCACGGCCTTGACGCCGAGCAGCAGGGTGCCCTTGGCCGCCCAGTCACGCGACGAACCGGTGCCGTATTCCTTGCCGGCCAGGACCACCAGCGGCGTGCCGTCGGCCTTGTACTTCATGGCGGCGTCGTAGATCGCCATTTCTTCGCCGGTCGGGATGTACTTGGTGTAGCCACCCTCGACGCCGTCCAGCATCAGGTTCTTGATGCGGATGTTGGCGAACGTGCCGCGCACCATCACGTCGTCGTTGCCGCGACGCGAACCGTAGGAGTTGAAGTCCTTCGGCTCCACGCCCTTGGAGATCAGGAAGCGGCCCGCCGGGCTGTCCTTCTTGATCGAGCCGGCCGGCGAGATGTGGTCGGTGGTGATCGAGTCACCGAAGATGCCCATGGCGCGCGCACCGTGGATGTCTTCGATGGTGCCGGCTTCGGCGGACATGCCGTCGAAGTAGGGCGGGTTCTTGATGTAGGTCGAATCGTCCCACGCGTAGGTCTGGCCATCCGGCGAGGCGATCTGGTTCCAGCGGCTGTCGCCCTTGAACACGTCGGCGTAGCTGTCCTTGAACATCTGCGGGCTGATCGCGCCGGCGATGAGGTCGGAGATTTCCTGGTTGCTCGGCCAGATGTCCTTGAGGAACACCGGCTGGCCATCGCTGCCCGTGCCGATCGCGTCCTTGGTCAGGTCGATGTTGAGCGTACCGGCCAGGGCGTAGGCGACCACCAGCGGCGGCGAGGCCAGGTAGTTCATCTTCACTTCCGGGTGCACGCGGCCTTCGAAGTTACGGTTGCCCGAGAGCACCGACGCCACGGCCAGGTCGCCCTCGGCGATGCCCTTGCTGATTTCGGCCGGCAGCGGGCCGGAGTTACCGATGCAGGTGGTGCAGCCGTAGCCGACCACGTAGAAGTTCACCTTCTCCAGCTCGGCGAGCAGGCCGGTCTTCTTCAGGTATTCGGTGACCACGAGCGAGCCCGGGCCGAGCGAGGGCTTCACCCACGGCTTGGAGGTCAGGCCACGCGCGGCGGCCTTCTTCGCCACCAGGCCGGCGGCAAGCATCACGGCCGGGTTGGAGGTGTTGGTGCACGAGGTGATCGCGGCGATGACCACCGAACCGTCGTTGATGCGGAAGTTGGCGCCATCCTTGTGGACGAGCACGCCTTCTTCATTGATGCCGTTGGCTTCGTTGCCGATGGCGGTGCCGCCGCCTTCATTGCTGAAGCGCGAGGTGTCGCCATTCTTCGTCTTGCGGTTGGCCGTGAGCGGGCCGACCACGTCGAGGAAGCTCTGCTGCACGCCTTCGAGCAGGACGCGGTCCTGCGGGCGCTTCGGGCCAGCCAGCGACGGCCTGACGTCGGCCATGTCCAGGTCGAGCACGGTGGTGAACTCGGCTTCCGGCGTGTTGGCGTCGTGCCACAGGTTCTGTGCCTTGGCGTACGTTTCCACCAGCTTGATCTGGCTCTCGTCGCGGCCGGACAGGCGCATGTAGTTCAGCGCTTCCTGGTCGATCGGGAAGATGCCGCAGGTGGCGCCGTATTCCGGGGCCATGTTGGCGATGGTGGCGCGGTCGGCCAGCGGCAGGTTCTGCAGGCCCGGGCCGAAGAACTCGACGAACTTGCCGACGACGCCGAGCTTGCGCAGCATCTGGGTCACGGTGAGCACGAGGTCGGTGGCGGTGACGCCTTCCGGCAGCTTGCCCTTCAGGCGGAAGCCGACGACCTGCGGGATCAGCATCGACGACGGCTGGCCGAGCATGGCGGCTTCGGCTTCGATACCGCCCACGCCCCAGCCCAGCACGCCGATGCCGTTGATCATCGTGGTGTGCGAGTCGGTACCGAACACGGTATCCGGGTAGGCGAACGACTCGCCGTCCACTTCGTTGGTGAAGACGACGCGGGCGAGGTTCTCCAGGTTCACCTGGTGGACGATGCCGGTGCGCGGCGGCACGACCTTGAAGTTGTTGAAGGCCTTCTGGCCCCAGCGCAGGAACGAGTAACGCTCCTGGTTACGCTCGAACTCGATCTCGACGTTCTGCTCGAGGGCGCTTTCCGAACCGAACGCGTCGACCTGCACCGAGTGGTCGATGACCAGTTCGGCGGGCGCCAGCGGGTTGATCTTGTTCGGGTCACCGCCCAGCTTGGCCACGGCGTCGCGCATGGCGGCCAGGTCGACCACGCAGGGCACGCCGGTGAAGTCCTGCAGGACCACGCGGGCGGGCATGAAGGAGATCTCGATGTCCGGCTCGGCCTTGGAATCCCACTTGGCCACGGCCTCGATTTCCTTCGAGGTGACGTTCACGCCGTCTTCCTGGCGGAGCAGGTTCTCCAGCAGGATCTTCATCGAGTAGGGCAGGCGCTTGAGGTCGAACTTTTCGCCGAACTTGGCCAGGCTGGCGATGGTGTGGCGCTTGCCGTCGACTTCGATTGAGTCGCGGACCGAGAACGAGTCTTTCATGCTGTACTCCTGGCGTGGCTTTCTTTAGCTGGGGAGGCCTGGCGGCCCAGGGAGGGGGGCGCCAAAGCGTCGATTATCGCGCAGTCTGCCGCTGGTATGCGACCGCCTTGAGACCATGGGTCCGTTAGAATGACCCCTCGTGGCGCAGGCCGCGCGGATTTCGGCGGCAAAAGGATGAGGGCGGGGGCGGATGGGCGCAAACGTATTTGATGGCACGCAGCGTTCGATGATTTCGATGGCCCTGTCGTCGGTGTCCCTGCGCGACCTCGCGCTGGTCCAGGCCGTGGCCCGCGAGGGCAGCTTCAACAGCGCCGCGCGCGCCATGTACATCAGCCCTTCGGGCCTCTCGCACCAGGTGCAGAAGGTGGAACAGGCGCTGGGCATGCCGCTGTTCGAGCGCGGCGGCCGCCGCGTCGTGCCGACCTCGGCCGGGCAACGCCTGCTTGGCTATATCGAGGGCGTGCTGGCCGCCGCCGAGCACCTGGAGCACGCGGCGCGTGCCGGCGACATCGCGTTTGGCGGCGAGCTCAGGGTCGGCGTGCCCTCGACGCTGGGCCCCTACCTGCTACCGCACGTGATCGAACCCTTTCCGCAGCGGTTCCCCGGCGCTCGCCTGACCATTTCCGAGGGCAAGCCGCGCGGGCTGCTGCGCCGGCTGGGCGAGGGCGAGCTGGATGCCGTGCTGGCGCCGCCGAGCGCCACGGTGACGGGGCTGGATTCGACCGCGCTGTTCTTCGAGCCCTACGAACTGATGCTGCACAAGGGCCATCCGCTGGCGGGGCAGCCGGCCGTGGCCCTCACCGAGCTGGACGCCGCGGACGCGACGCTGATGGCGGAAAGCCACGGCAACGGCGTGTCCGACCTGGGCATGCCTGGCGCGGCAAGGCCGGAACGCATCCAGGACCTCAGCATCGAAAGCCTGGCCACGCTGGTGGCCCTGCGCGGGGGCTATACGCTGGTGCCGATCCTGGCCCACGAGCGGCTTCGTTCGATCCCGAACGTGGTGCTGGCCGCCGTCGAGGGCGCACGGCCCGGGCGGCACATCGCCCTCTACTGGCGCAGTGCCTCGCCCTGGCGCGACGACCTGGTCGGCTTCGCCGAGCTACTCCGCGGCCTGGCCGAGACCATCCCCGGCCTCGACGCCGCCGTCCCCCTCACAGTGTAGGAGCGCGCCTGCGCGCGACGGGATGTGCCACGACCCCGCCTAAAACCCGTTATCCAGCGTCGACCCAGTCAGCAACCCGCGTGCAAGCATCGCGCACTGCTTGCCCTGAAACAGCATCTGCCACTGGCGGCCACCGAGCTGGTGCCAGAGCACCGCCGAGCGCACCGAAGCCAGCAGCGAGGCGCGGACCCGGTCCACGTTGGCCTTCTGCTGCAGGTGCGGCGGGTTGCCGGTCACCATCACGCGTGGCTTCAGGGTCGACAGCGTGCTCGCGTAGAGCTCGGCCAGCCGGGCCGCCACGTTGGGGTGGGCGAGGCCGAAGTGTTCCACCTGGCGCTGCGCGGAAACGATGCCGTCGTGCAGGCGGGTGACCAGCGGGCGCTGGCGGGATAGCGCGCGCTCCAGCCGCAGCACGGTCACGCCCATGCGCATCACCGCGACTTCGCGGGTCTGCTCCTCGAATTGGCCGACCAGCGTGCGCAGGCCGCGGCGCACGCCGGCCACGCCACCGTACACACCCGCGACCGTATCGGCGTCGATCCGGAATACGCTGGCAAGGCTCGCCTCGTAGGCGGCCTCGTCGCAGCGGCCTTCGCTGGCAAGCTGGTGGGCCAGGGCGGCACCCTGGAAGACCCCGGCCAGGGCCAGGACGCGCTCTTCATTCATCGAAAAAACTCTGTGTAGGAGCGCGCCCGCGCGCGACCGAGCCAAACCCCAGCCATCACGCGAGCCCACCATAAATCGCATCGGTCGCCGCGATCACGGCACCACCGAGGCATACATCACCGTCATAAAGCACCACCGACTGCCCCGGCGTGACCGCACGCTGGGGCTCATCGAAGGTGACGTGCAGCGTGTCGGCGCGAACCTCGACCGTGCAGGCCTGGTCGGCCTGGCGGTAGCGGGTCTTCGCGGTGCAGCGCAGCGACAGGCCGGGCGGTTCGCCCGCGACCCAGGTGGCGTCCGTCGCGGTGAGCCGGGTCGACTGCAGCCAGCGGTTCTCGCCACCCTGGGCGACCACGAGGGTGTTGGTAGCGACGTCCTTGCCGACGACATACCAGGGTTCGTTCGGCGCGTCCGCGCGTCCGCCGATGCCGAGCCCGTTGCGCTGGCCCAGGGTGTAATACATCACGCCCTGGTGCTCGCCGACGACGCGGCCCTCGGGGTCGACCATCGGGCCGGGCTTCGCCGGGAGGTATTGCGCGAGGAAGGCGCGGAAGTCGCGCTCGCCGATGAAGCAGATCCCGGTGGAATCCTTCTTGGCGGCCGTGGGCAAGCCGGCCTCGCGGGCCATCTCGCGGACCAGCGGCTTTTCGATCTCGCCCACCGGGAACAGGGTGGCCGACAGCTGCTTCTGGCCGAGGGCGTGCAGGAAGTAGGTCTGGTCCTTCGCCGTGTCCACCGCGCGCAGCAGGCGGTAGCGGCCTTCATGGAAATCCACCCGTGCGTAGTGGCCCGTCGCGATCTTCTCCGCGCCGAGGGCCTGGGCATGGTCCAGGAAGGTCTTGAACTTGATCTCGCGGTTGCACAGCACGTCGGGGTTGGGCGTGCGGCCGGCCGCGTATTCGGCCAGGAAATGCTCGAACACGCCGTCCCAGTACTCGCCGGCGAAATTGCGGGCGTGGAAGGGGATGTCCAGCCGGCCGCAGACGGCGACGGCATCGCGGCGGTCATCGTCCGTGGTGCACGGGCCGGACCGGTCGTCCTCTTCCCAGTTCTGCATGAACATGCCTTCCACCTCGTGGCCGGCTTGCTGCAGGAGGATGGCGGCGACGGAGGAGTCGACGCCGCCGGAGACGCCCAGGATGACCTTCATGCCGGGACCAGGAGGCTGGCGACGGTGTCGAGGGGCAGGCGGCGGCCATCGAGCCAGGCGTCGATGGTGTCGAGGATCAGCGGGCTGCGCAGGCGCTCGCCCAGCGCTTCGATCTCGTCGCGCCGCAGCCAGATCGCCTTGCGGATGCCGGTGTCGAGGGGCCGCGAGGCATCGTGGGCGACCGAATGGCCGCTGAAGCCGAAGCGCAGCACCTGTTCGCCGTGCTCGTGGCTCATCCACTGCCAGACGCCGAGGAAGGCGTCGAGCACCACCGTATGCCCGGTTTCTTCCAGCACCTCGCGGACGGCGGCGGCCTGCAGGGTCTCGCCGGGATCGAGGTGGCCGGCGGGCTGGTTGTAGGCCACCTCGCCAAATACCTCCTCTTCCACCATCAGGTAGCGATCGCCGTGCGCGACGACGCACGCCACCGTGACACGGGGGCACCACACGTTTTCGGCCGGGACGTCGGTCTGGGTCATCTGACGAAAGGAAGAGATGGCTCTGGAAAAAGACATATTGTGCCATCACCTGTGGAAATCGACCCCGAAAGGGGGCGAAATCAGGTGTATATAATCGAATCGCGTACCGAAGGTTCTTAATTAATGTCCCAGGAACACGAACACGATCAGGAAAGCGACCGCGGGCACGGGTTGGCAGTCGAAACGTCCCGTCCCGAAACGGCGCGGCCGCCGCTGTTCCAGGTGGTCCTGCTGAACGACGACTTCACGCCGATGGATTTCGTGGTTGAGGTATTGCGCAGTTTCTTCGGCATGGACCAGGAGAGGGCGGTCCAGGTGATGCTCCATGTCCACACACGGGGGAAGGGCGTGTGCGGCGTGTTCACCCGCGAGGTGGCAGAAACGAAGGTGACCCAGGTCAACGAGTACTCACGGTCTCATCAGCACCCGCTGTTGTGCACTATGGAAAAGATGTAGCCGATCCCCCATCTGGAGTTCATGCGGCACTCACAAGGGGCTTGACCTCGCCGCCCACAGCTATCGGAGACGGTCCGTATGTTCAGCAAGGATCTCGAAGTCACCATTGGGCACTGCTACAAGCAGGCCCGGGAACAGCGCCACGAATTCATGACCGTGGAGCACCTGTTGCTCGCGCTCACGGAAAACACCTCCGCCCTGGCCGCCCTGCGTGCCTGCGGCGTCGATCTGCCGCGCCTCGCGGCCGATCTCCAGCGGATCATCGCCGAAACCGTGCCGGTGCTGCCGGCCGGCGACGAGCGGGACACCCAGCCCACCCTGGGCTTCCAGCGCGTGCTCCAGCGCGCCGTGTACCACGTCCAGTCCTCGGGCCGGAAGGAAGTCACCGGGGCCAACGTCCTTGTCGCGATCTTCGGCGAAAAGGACTCCCACGCGGTCTATTTCCTCCATCAGCAGGAGATCACCCGCCTCGACGTCGTCAACTACATCTCGCATGGCATCGCGAAGATCAGCGACGAGTCGGCCGCGGCGCCCTCCAATAGCGAGCGCGACGGTGAAGACGGTGGGGAGGGCAAGGGCAACCCGCTCAGCGAATACGCCTCGAACCTCAACGAACTGGCCATCCAGGGCAAGATCGACCCCCTGATCGGTCGCCAGGACGAAGTGGAGCGCACCATCCAGGTGCTCTGCCGCCGGCGCAAGAACAACCCGCTCTACGTCGGTGAGGCCGGCGTGGGCAAGACCGCTCTGGCCGAGGGCCTGGCCAAGCGGATCGTCGAAGGCCAGGTGCCGGAAGTGCTGGAAGATTGCACGATCTGGTCGCTGGACCTGGGCGCCCTGGTGGCCGGCACCAAGTACCGCGGCGACTTCGAAAAGCGCCTGAAGGCGGTCATCGGCCAGCTGAAGAAGCAGCCCAACGCCATCCTGTTCATCGACGAGATCCACACCATCATCGGTGCGGGTTCGGCGTCGGGCGGCACCATGGACGCCTCCAACCTGATCAAGCCCATGCTGGCCTCGGGTGAGCTGCGCTGCATCGGTTCCACCACGTTCCAGGAATTCCGCGGCATCTTCGAGAAGGACCGCGCCCTGGCTCGCCGCTTCCAGAAGATCGACGTGGTCGAGCCCACCGTGGCCGACTCCATCGAGATCCTGAAGGGCCTCAAGACCCGCTTCGAAGAGCACCACTCGGTGGAATACACCGGTGAGGCCCTGCGTGCGGCGGTGGACCTGTCGGTCAAGCACATCCCCGACCGCCTGTTGCCGGACAAGGCCATCGACGTGATCGATGAGGCCGGTGCCCGCCAGCGCCTGCTGCCCGAAGACGAGCGTACCGGCAAGGTCGACGTGGCCGAGATCGAGTACATCGTGGCCAAGATGGCGCGCATCCCTGCCAAGCAGGTGTCCGCCTCCGACCGCGACGTGCTGCGTAACCTCGAGCGCAACCTCAAGATGGTGGTGTTCGGCCAGGATGCGGCGATCGAGGCCCTGTCCTCGTCGATCAAGATGGCCCGTTCCGGCCTGGGCGATCCGTCCAAGCCGATCGGCAGCTTCCTGCTGGCCGGCCCCACGGGCGTCGGCAAGACGGAAGTGACCCGCCAGCTCGCCATGCAGCTGGGCATCGAGATGGTCCGCTTCGACATGTCCGAGTACATGGAAGCGCATTCGGTCTCGCGCCTGGTCGGTGCGCCCCCGGGTTACGTCGGCTTCGACCAGGGCGGCCTGCTCACCGAGCAGATCACCAAGCATCCGCACTGCGTGCTGCTGCTGGACGAAATCGAGAAGGCGCACCCGGATGTGTACAACATCCTGCTGCAGGTGATGGACCGCGGCGTGCTGACCGATACCAATGGTCGCGAGGCGAACTTCAAGAACGTCATCGTGGTCATGACGACGAACGCTGGCGCCCAGCTGGCCTCGCGTCGCGGTATCGGCTTCGTCAAGCAGAACCATTCGCCGGACGCGATGGAGACGATCCGCCGGATGTTCACGCCGGAGTTCCGCAACCGCCTCGACGCCGTGATCCAGTTCAACGCGCTGGACTTCGAACACATCCTGCGCGTGGTCGACAAGTTCCTGATCGAGCTGGAAGCCCAGCTGGCCGAGAAGAAGGTCAGCGTGGACGTGACCCCGGACGCACGCCGCTGGCTGGCCGAGCACGGCTTCGACCCGCAGATGGGTGCACGTCCGATGGCCCGCGTCATCCAGGACAAGGTCAAGCGTGCGCTCGCCGACGAACTGCTCTTCGGCAAGCTGGCCGAAGGCGGCAAGGTCACGCTTTCGGTCGACGGCGACGAGCTCCACGTGGAAACCGAGTCGGCCGAGCCCGCCACGGCAGAAGCCTAAGCACCATGTAGGAGCGCGCCTGCGCGCGAAAAGCCCATCACGCGTGACGCGGCAACGCCGATCGCGTGATTGGCCAATCAGGCGTGATGCGGTTACGCCAATTGCTTGGTGAGCCAATCGCGCGCAGGCGCGCTCCTACATCAAGCTGCCTCGCCCAACGACATCCACGACCCCGCTGCCAGCGCCATCGGCCGCGACACCCGCAGCGTGGCGATCAGCCCCGCCGGATCCCGCCGCGTCACCGCAAGCCGGCAAAGCGCGACCAGGTCGGTCGCGTCGTTCCCCTCGCGATCCAGGCATTCCCCCGTCCGATCGGCGTCCCGCGAATCGCCCGCCGCACGCACGCGCAACAGCAGCCGGCGCAGGTGCTGGCGCGACGCCGCTTCGTTACGCCCGGCGATCACGCCCAGCTGCGCGTGGTCGAAGCCAAACACTTCGTGCAAAAGCACGGTGGCGACATCGCCCGCGGGAAGCGCACCGACCAGCACCCGAAGTGCACGCTCCACATCCTGGGTCCCGTCCAACCACGCCTCCGGCCCCGCGTCGGTGGCGCCGGGCACGAAGGCCTCGGCATGGTCCGCGAGGATCGCGTCGTAGCGCGTCCTGCGCCGCATGACGTCGATGCAAAGGTTGCGTAGCACGGTCACCATCCACGCTTCATGGCCGTGATGCTCCGGCGCGCCGGCATCGGCGGTGCGCAGGTAGGTCTCCTGGACGAGGTCTTCGGCGTCGTTGCCCGCGTGCAGCCAGCGCTGGGCCAGCTTGACCAGGCGCCTGCGCAGGGTGGGATCGCTGGCCAGCGGATGAAAAGGGGAGGGGGATGTCACGTTGGTGGTCGCCCGTTCGTATACGGGTTGAACCTAACACGCCACGGAGATCCATCCCATGTACGCAGCCCGCGATCCTGACAACGCGCCTTCCGCCGGTTCCGGCCAGGGCAGCACCTTCCTCGAAGAGAAGGCCTTCCGCGCCCGCACCGTGCTGGTATTCGGCACCATCAACGACAGCGTGGCGTCGGAAACCGTGCGCCGGCTGCTGGCGCTGGATGCCGATTCCAGTGCGCCCATCGATATGATCGTCTCCTCGCCCGGCGGCCACCTGGAATCGGGCGACGTCATCCACGACGTGGTCCGCTTCATCAATGCGCCGGTGAACATGATCGGCACGGGCTGGGTCGGTAGCGCCGCCACGCATCTGTACCTGGGCGCGCCGCTGGAGCGCCGGGTATGCCTGCCGCAGACCCGCTTCCTCATCCACCAGCCCAGCGGTGGTGCCGGCGGCCAGGCCACCGACGTGGCGATCCAGGCCCAGGAGATCATCAAGGCGCGCGAGCGCATCGCCCGGGTCATCTCCCGTGAAAGCGGCCAGCCGATCGAGCGGGTACGCCACGACATCGAACGCGACCTGTGGATGTCCGCCGAAGAAGCCCTGGCCTACGGCCTGGTGTCGAGGATCATTGAACGCCGCAGCGACCTGCAGTAAAGCTTGCGTTGTGCAGGAGCGCGCCTGCGCGCGATGGGGGTCATAGGCACATCCCATCGCGCGCAGGCGCGCTCCTACAAAAGCATGGGGCAACAAAAAAGCCGCGGAAACCGCGGCTTTCTGGTCTACCGGTGGAGCAGCGCAAAGCGCTTACTTCATGCGGTAAGTGATCCGACCCTTGGTCAGGTCGTAGGGGGTCATCTCGACCTTCACCTTGTCGCCGGTGAGGATACGGATGTAATGCTTGCGCATACGGCCGGAGATATGGGCGGTGATGACGTGCCCGTTCTCGAGCTGCACGCGGAACATGGTGTTGGGCAGGGTCTCGAGGACCGTGCCTTCCATTTCGATGACGTCGTCTTTTGCCATGTGTTCCGGGTCGAGTAAGAGGCCGTCGTGGCCGCATAAGTCCCCTATTATGGCATGCCCACCCCACCAAGGCCACCCGCCCCCTCAGGGAAGGTCGCGGCCGCGGTCGTCGTGGTGACCCGGCTGGCCAGCCCCGGCCTCAGGCGAAGTACTGGTCCAGCTTGCCGCGGATCTCGTCTTCGATCTTGCCCTTGAAGGCCGACAGCATCATGCCGAGCTCGGCCACGACGTGGACGTCGCTATCCGATACGGCGATCGTGCCCTTCACGCCCGAGCCCGAGAAGGCGTACGCGTCGCCCTGCCAGGCGCCCTTCGTCCCGAACTTCTCGGCCATCTTCGCCGCGACCTTGTCGACCACGGCGCGGGCTTCGGCGGCGCCCTTGTCGTGTGGGCGGTGGATGTCGATCTTGGCCATGGCGTGACTCCCGTGTGAAAGGGCGCGAGTTTAACAGGCCGCCACGATGAACCCGGCTGATTTGTTTGCGTTCAATCAGATACCGCACTCTGCTAAAGTTGCGTCGTCATCTCGTCGGTTCCTCCATGCGCATCGAATTCGTCAGCTCGGCTCGCGGTGATTTCCACTGGTCCCGGCCCGTGCTTACGATCGGCCGCGCCGACGACAACGACCTCGTCGTCTCGGAAGTCCAGGTCGCCCCGCGGCACGTGACGATCCAGCGCGACCGTCGCGGCATGGTCCTGGACGTCGCTCCCGGCGTCGGCCGGGTCTACGTCAATGCCCGGCCCGTGCGCGAAAAGGCCCTGCTGCGTCCCGGCGACAGCCTGTCGCTGGGTGACTGCCGCATGCTGATCCGCGATGACGACGACCTCGAAGCCCGCGACATCGTCGAGCCCACCGACGCACGCTGCACCGCGGCCCTGCGCCCCGTGGCGGGTCCGCTGTCCGGCCGGCTTGTCGCGATCGGTGACCGGCTCGAGCTCGGCGCCACCCACGGTGCATTGCCCCTGGAACTGCCCGGCAACGATGCGGCCCTTATCACCCTGGCCTGGGAAGAGGGCGAACTGATCCTCGACGCCTCGCGCGTGCCCGCGCGCCACGCGGTCCGCGTCAACGGCGTACGCACCGTGCGCGCATCGCTGCAGCCGGGTGACCAGATCGGACTGGCCACGCATCGCTTCATCCTCGAAGCGCCGGGCTGGTCGGCCGAGCCTGCCATCCCGCTGCCGGAAGCCGAGCCCGAGGCCGAGGCCGACGACGACAATCCCGGTTCGCGCGGCGATGTGTGGTGGCTGATCCTGACCGCCGCGCTGCTCGCGCTGGGCATCGCCGTGGTGCTGTTCGTCCAGTTCTGACGCCCCGTTTCGCCCGCAGGCGGCGGCATAATGGCCGTCCACCCATGCGAGAGGACACCCCGTGAGCAGAGCCTGGAATTTCAGTGCCGGACCCGCGGCACTGCCGGAGGCCGTGCTGGCCCGTGCGCAGGCTGAGATGCTCGACTGGAACGGATCCGGTGCGTCCGTGATGGAGCTGTCGCATCGCGGCAAGCGTTTCATGGAGCTCGCCGCCGCGGCCGAGCAGCGCCTGCGCCGCCTGCTCGGCGTGCCCGCCGGCTACAAGGTGCTGTTCCTGCAGGGCGGCGCCACGCAGCACTTCGCGCAGATCCCGATGAACCTCGCCGGTCCCGGCGACCATGCCGATTACATCGTGACCGGCCATTGGGGCGAAAAAGCCGTGCGCGAGGCCGCGCCCTACATTGATGCGCGCGTCGCGGCCAGCTTGGTCGATCGCAACTACCTCGGCTTGCCGCCGCGCGCCACGTGGCAACTCAGTGGCGATGCATCCTATGTGCACTACACGCCGAACGAGACGATCCACGGCGTAGAATTCCACGCGGTGCCCGACGTCGGCGACGTGCCGCTCGTGGCCGACATGTCGTCCAACATCCTCAGCGAGCCGGTGGACGTCTCCCGTTTCGGCCTGATCTATGCTGGCGCGCAGAAAAACATCGGGCCCTCGGGCCTCGTCGTGATGGTGATCCGCGACGACCTGCTGGAACGGGCAGGGCGTCCGATGGCGAAGATCTTTCGCTACGCCGAGCACGCCGCGAACGATTCGATGCTCAACACGCCGAACACCTGGGGCTGGTATCTCGCTGGCCTGACCTTCGAGTGGCTTGAAACCAACGGCGGCCTCACCTCGATGGGCGAGCGCAATGCGTTGAAGGCGAAGACGCTTTACGACGCGATCGATGGCTCCAATGGCTTCTATCGCAGCCCGGTGGAGGTGTCGGCACGCTCGCGCATGAATGTGCCGTTCACCTTGCACGACAGCGCGCTGGACGCGGTTTTCCTGCAGGAATCCGAGGCGGCGGGACTGCTTGCGCTCAAGGGCCACAAGGCCGTCGGCGGCATGCGCGCATCGCTGTACAACGCCGTTCCACCCGAGGCCGTGGACGTGCTTGTGAATTTCATGCGGGACTTTGCAACGCGGCACGGTTAAAGTCGGGGATCACCGCAATGCAGCATGCGTTTGCGGTGATAACTGTTTCAATTGCAACCACTTAGCCGCCTGGACGTCCATGAGTAAGAGTAGCTCCACCGATAAGCAAGCCACGTTGACCGAGGCGCGCCAGCGCATCGACAACATCGACCAGCAACTGCAGTCGCTCATCAGCGAGCGCGCCCGTTGGGCACAGCAGGTCGGCCGGGCCAAGGGCCCGTTGAAGGCGGCGGTGGAGTATTACCGACCCGAACGGGAAGCCCAGGTGCTGCGCGGCGTTATCGATCGCAACGACGGCCCGCTGCCGAACGCGGAGCTGGTGCGCCTGTTCCGCGAAATCATGTCGTCGTGCCTGTCGCAGCAGCAGCCGCTGAAGATCGGCTTCCTCGGCCCCGAAGGCACCTTCAGCGAGCAGGCCGTGCGCAAGCACTTCGGCCACGCCGCCTACGGCTTGCCGCTGGGCAGCATCGAGGAAGTGTTCCAGGAAGTGGCCGCCGGCAACGCCGATTTCGGCGTCGTCCCGGTGGAAAATTCGGGGCAGGGCATGATCCAGATGACCCTCGACATGTTCCTGGTGTCGAAGGCGACGATCTGCGGCGAAGTGGAGCTTCGCGTGCACCAGAACCTGTTGTCGCTCAGCGGCGAGCTGAAAGACGTCAAGCGCATCTATTCCCATCCGCAGTCGCTGCAGCAATGCCAGGCGTGGCTGCGCGTGAACGCGCCGAACGCCGAACGCATCCCGGTGTCGAGCAATGCGGAAGCGGCGCGCATGGCTCGCCTTGCGCCGGAATCCGCGGCCATCGCCGGCGAGACCGCGGCCCGCGTCTACGGCCTGAAGATCATTGCCGGGCCGATCGAGGATCGCAGCGACAACACCACGCGCTTCCTCGTCATCGGCCGCAGCATCTTCCCGCCGTCGGGCAACGATCGCACCTCGCTGCTTGTGGCCGTGCGCGACAAGCCGGGTGCGCTCTACGACGTGCTGAGCCCGCTGGCCCACCACGGCATCAGCATGAACCGGATCGAATCGCGCCCGGCGCATACGGGGAAATGGCAGTACGCGTTCTTCATCGACGTGTCCGGCCACGTGGAAGACCCGGCCCTGCAGGCCGCGCTCGACGAAATGAAGCCTGCCGCCGCCGACGTGCGCGTGCTCGGCTCCTACCCCGTCGCCCTGCCATGACCGGCGTGTTCGACGCAGCGGCGCTCGCCAACCGGGCGACGTCGGCCCTGCGTGCCTACGATCCCGGTCACGATCTTCCCGCGTTGCGCCTGCAGTTTGGCGCCGTGCTCTCGGAGCTGGGTTCCAACGAGAACCCGCTCGGCCCCAGCGCGGCCGCCATCCGTGCGGCCAACCGCGCCGTGGAAGAAATCTGGCGTTATCCCGATCCGCTCGGGGCATCGCTCAAGCAGCAGTTGTCCGGTGAGCTTGGCATCGGCCGGGCGTGCATCACGCTGGGCAACGGCTCGCATGAACTGTTGATGTTGCTGGCGCAGTGCTTCGCCGATGCCGACCATCCCGTGGTCCATTCGCAGTACGGCTTCGCCGTGTTCCCGATCGCGGCGGCCGCCGCCGGTGCGCGCGCCATCAGCGTGCCGGCCTTGCCCGCGGATCATCCGACGGCGCCCTACGGCCACGATCTCGATGCCATCGCCGCGGCGCTGGTGCCCGAGGCACGGCTGGTCTACCTCGCCAACCCGAACAATCCCACCGGCACCTGGTTCACCGACGCCGCGCTCGAGCAGTTCCTGGAAAAGGTGCCCGCGGAGACGCTGGTGGTGGTCGACGAGGCCTACCACGAGTACGTCGACGCGCCGGGGCTGAGCACGGGCCTGCACCTGCTCAACCGTTTCCCGAACCTGATCGTGACGCGTACGTTCTCCAAGGCGTATGCGCTCGCCGGCCTGCGCATCGGCTACATGCTGAGCCATCCCAGCGTGGCCGCCGTGGCGGAACGCCTGCGCGAATCGTTCAACGTCAACGGCGTGGCGCTCGCCGCGGCCGAGGCGGCGCTGGGCGACCACGAACACCGCGCCCGCGTACGCGACGTCAACCGCCGCGACCGCGCATGGCTGGCCGACGAACTGACCGCACGCGGCTTCCGCGTCCTGCCTTCGCAAACCAATTTCCTGCTCGTCGACCTGGGCAAGGACGCAGCTGCGTTCGAGAAGCATCTGTTCGAACACGGCGTGATCGTCCGCCCGATGGGTGGCTATGGCCTGCCGCACACCGTGCGCGTCAGCGTCGGCAGCCGCGCCGAGCTACACCGCCTTCTGGAGAACCTGCCATGACCCGCCAGGATTGGGTAAGCCGCGCCGGGACCGCCCTGCGTGGCGACGTCGTCGTTCCCGGCGACAAATCCGTGTCACACCGCGCGCTGATGTTCGGCGCGATCGCCGAGGGCACAACGCATATCCGTGGCTTCCTCGAGGGTGAGGACACCCGCGCCACCGCCGCCATCCTCGGTCAGCTGGGCGTGCGTTTCGACACCCCGGCCCCGGGCGAGCGCGTCGTGCATGGCGTCGGCCTGCATGGCCTGCGTGGCACCGACCAGCCGCTCGACTGCGGCAACGCCGGCACCGGCATGCGCCTGCTGTCGGGCTTGCTCGCCGGGCAAGCGTTCGATGCGACCCTGGTCGGCGATGCCTCGCTGTCGGGGCGGCCGATGCGCCGGGTCACCGATCCGCTGGGCCAGATGGGCGCGAAGATCGACACCCACGACGGCAAGCCGCCGCTACGCATCCACGGTGGCCAGCCGCTGAAAGGCATCACCTACCACTCGCCGGTGGCCAGCGCGCAGATCAAGTCGGCCCTGTTGCTGGCCGGCTTGTACGCCGAGGGCACGACCGAAGTGATCGAGCCGCATCCCACGCGCGACTACACCGAAAGCATGCTCAAGGCGTTCGGCTGGCCGATCGAGTATTCGCCCGGCAAGGCCAAGGTCGAAGGTGGCCACGTGTTACGCGCGGTGGATGTCGACGTGCCGGCCGACTTTTCCTCGGCCGCCTTCTTCATCGTTGCCGCGTGCGTGGTTCCCGGCTCGGAACTGCGTTTGAAGGGCGTCGGCCTCAATCCGCGCCGGACCGGCCTGCTCGCCGCCCTGGAGCTGATGGGCGCGGATATCACGGTCGAGAACGAACGCCAGAGTGGTGGCGAAGACATCGCGGACCTGGTCGTGCGCTATCGCCGCCTGCACGGCGTCGCGCTGCCGCTGGATATCGTGCCGGACATGATCGACGAATTCCCCGCGCTGTTCGTCGCCGCGGCGAGCGCCGAAGGCATGACCACGATCCGCGGCGCGGCCGAACTGCGGGTCAAGGAATCGGACCGCATCGCCTCGATGGCCAACGGCCTGAAGGCGTGTGGCGTGCTGATCGACGAACTGCCCGACGGCGCCATCATCCGTGGCGGTGCCATCGGCGGCGGGGAAGTGGACAGTCACGGCGACCACCGCATCGCGATGAGCTTCGCCATCGCCGGCCTCGTCGCCACCGCGCCCATCACGATCGGCGACTGCGCCAACGTCGCCACCTCGTTCCCCGGTTTCATGGAATTGGCCAATCATGTCGGCTTCAACCTGACGGCATAATCCCCGCCTGCCCATCGCACCGGACGTCCCCCATGGCCCCCAAGACCCCGCCCTTCGTCGTTGTCGTCCCCGCGCGCTTCGGTTCCACCCGGTTGCCGGGTAAGCCGCTGCTGAAGATCGGCGGCGTTTCGATGGTCCGCCGCGTGGCCCAGCGGGCGTCCGGTGCCGGCGCGGCGCAGGTGGTCGTGGCCACGGACGATCCGCGCGTGGCCGCCGAGATGCGCGGCTGCGAGGGTGACATCCTGGTCTGCATGACCCGCGAGGACCACGCCTCGGGCACCGACCGGATTGCCGAGGTGGCCGATCACTTCGGCTGGCCCGAAGACACCATCGTGGTGAACCTGCAGGGCGACGAGCCGTTCGCCCCGGCGGCCGGCATCCGGGCCGTGGTGGACACCCTGGCCGGCGACGAGGCGCCGATGGCCACCCTGGCCACCCCGATCACGGACGCCGACGAGTTGTTCGACCCGAACATCGTCAAGGTGGTCCGCAGCGGCAAGGGCCGTGCGCTGTATTTCACCCGGTCGCCGGCACCGTGGGCGCGCGACGCGTTCGCCCAGGACCGGCACGTCCTGCCAGCGGGCGTCCCGTTCCTGCGCCACATCGGGATCTATGCCTACCGCGCCGGGTTTCTCCGGCGGATGGCCGCGCTGTCGCGCACGCCGCTGGAACAGACCGAGTCGCTGGAGCAGCTGCGGGCGCTGGAGCACGGCTATGCCATTTCCGTCAGCCTGACGCCGGAACCCTTCCCGCCGGGCATCGATACCCCGGACGACCTGGCTCGCGCGGAGCGCTGGGTGGCCGGGCAGGGCGGTTTGTAGGGTTTCGCCCACACCGGGTCGCGGGCAGCGCCGACACGGATAGCCGACGTTCGCCGGGCGCGCTGACGAGGGCGCCGCCGTAATCTTTCCCTGTCGCCGGAAACACCGCCACGGACGGAGGCGACGCTCCAGGGAAGGCTGAACGCCGGCATGGGCCCCCCTCCATGCCGGCGTTTTTCATTCGCGGTTGCCGTTGAACGGCTAAAATGGCCGGATGGAGCACATCGAGTCGCACCCGTTCGACGGCAAGGCCTTCGTCCGCCACCTGACCACCTCGCCCGGCGTCTACCGCTATTTCGACGTGGACGGCGAGCTGCTGTACGTCGGCAAGGCCGCGAACCTCAAGAAGCGCGTCAGCAACTACTTCCTCAAGCCGCCGATGGATCCGCGCATCGCCTCGATGGTGTCGCAGATCGACCGCGCCGAGGTCACGCTGACCCGCACGGCGGGCGAAGCGCTGCTGCTCGAATCGCAGCTGATCAAGTCGCTCAAGCCGCGTTACAACATTGTCCTGCGCGACGACAAGAGCTATCCGTACATTTTCCTGTCTGGTGGCGAGGACTATCCGCGGCTGGCCTTCCACCGCGGTGCCAAGAGTGGGACAGGCCGCTACTTCGGCCCTTATCCGAGTACGTTCGCCGTGCGCGAAAGCCTCGGCCTGATGCAGAAGCTGTTCAAGGTGCGCCAGTGCGAGGACAGCTACTTCAAGAATCGCTCACGGCCCTGCCTGCAGCATCAGATCGGCCGTTGCAGCGCGCCCTGCGTGCAGCTGATCAACGTCGAGGACTACCGCAACGACGTGCGCCACGCCGAGATGTTCCTCGAGGGCCGCAGCAGTGCGGTCATCGATGAGCTGGCGAAGTCGATGGAAGCGGCCAGCATGAACCTCAACTTCGAGCGCGCCGCGACCCTGCGCGACCAGGTGGCGGCGCTGCGCAAGTTGCAGGCCCAGCACTTCGTCCAGGGCGCCAGCGCCGACATGGACGTGATCGCCTGCTGCCTTGAGGGCGGCATGGCGTGCGTCAGCGTGCTGTTCTTCCGCAATGGCGTGAGCCTGGGCTCTCGTGACTTCTTTCCGCGCCTGCCGACGGATGCCTCGGTCGGCGACGTGCTTGCGCAGTTCATCGCGCAGTACTACCTCGACCGGCAGGTGCCGCGCGAGCTGGTCCTGAGCGACCCCGTGGAAGACATCGACGTGCTGGCCGACGTGCTTTCGGAGCACGCCGGTTACAAGGTGGAACTGAAGCCGAGCGTGCGTGGCGAGCGCGCCCGCTTCCTCGAAATGGCCCAGCGCAATGCCAGTGCCGCACTGACCTCACGCCTGGCCAGCCGGCACACGCTGCTGGCGCGCTTCGACGACCTGCAGAAAGTGCTCGAGCTGAGCGAGCCGCCGCGCCGCATCGAGTGCTTCGACATCAGCCATACCCGTGGCGAGGCCACCGTTGCCTCGTGCGTCGTGTTCGGCCCGGAGGGGCCGGAAAAGTCGCACTACCGGCGATTCAATATTGCTGGCATTACTCCCGGCGACGACTACGCGGCCATGCACCAGGCCCTGACCCGGCGCTTCAAGAAGGTCGTGGAGGGCGGGGCGAGGCCGGACATCCTGCTGATCGACGGTGGCGCGGGGCAGGTCGCGCAGGCCGTGGACGTACTGCGCGAGCTCGGCGTGGAAGGCATCCGGGTGGTCGGCGTGGCCAAGGGGCCCGGCCGCCGCGCGGGCGAAGAAACCCTGGTGCTGGCGGAAAGCGGCAAGACCCTGCACCCCGGCACCTCGTCGCCGGCGCTGCACCTGGTCGCGGCGGTGCGTGACGAAGCGCACCGTTTTGCGATCAGTGGGCACCGGCGCAGGCGCGAAGCAGCACGCGAACGCAGTACGCTGGAAGACGTGGCGGGCGTCGGCGCGCGCCGCCGGGCGGCTTTGCTGAAGGCCTTCGGCGGCCTCGCGGGCGTCGAGGCGGCCGGTGTCGAAGAACTCATGAGCGTGAAGGGTATTGATCGCGGCCTCGCAGAGCGCATCTATGCCATGCTGCACCCCTGAACGAGTGGAAGCGCCAGCCATCGCGGCGCTTCCCGTAACCGGCTGACACGATGCGCATCAACCTGCCTACCTGGCTCACCCTTTTCCGCGTACTGCTCCTGCCGGTGATGGTGGTCGTCTACTACCTGCCATTCCGCTACGCGAGCCTGGTCGCAGCGATCGTCTTCGTCCTGGCCGGCATCACCGACTGGCTTGACGGCTACCTCGCCCGCAAGCTGGACCTGACCTCGGCCTTCGGCGCCTTCCTCGACCCGGTGGCCGACAAGCTGATGGTCGCGATCACGCTGTTCCTGCTGGTGCAGTCCGCGCCCACGGGGTGGCCGGGGATCCTGTTGGCGGTGACGGCCGCGGTGATCGTCGGCCGCGAGATCAGCGTCTCGGCCCTTCGCGAGTGGATGGCCGAGATCGGCGCCCGCTCCAAGGTCAAGGTCGCGTTCCTCGGCAAGCTGAAAACCGCGATGCAGATGGTCGCCCTGGTGGTGCTGCTGCTCCAGCACGACGCCGAAACCCTGCGGCTTTATCACATCGGCGAAGCGCTGCTGGTGATCGCCGGCATCCTGACGATCTGGTCTGGCCTGGACTACCTGCGCGCCGCGTGGCCGGCCCTGCGCGGGGACGTGCGCGCCAGCGACGACACGGAAAAGAATTCCGTGCAAAACGGTTGACACATTCGCCAAGTTCCCTAAAATGGGCGGACCAAGACGCGGGAATAGCTCAGTTGGTAGAGCACGACCTTGCCAAGGTCGGGGTCGCGAGTTCGAGTCTCGTTTCCCGCTCCAAGTTTCCACAAAACCTCGGTAACCCGAGGTTTTGTTTTTTAGGTGTCAGGCGGATACTCTCCGCGTGCGCCAGCGATGGCCGGGTGGCAGAGTGGTCATGCAGCGGACTGCAAATCCGCGTACGCCGGTTCGATTCCGACCTCGGCCTCCATCGCATTCCAAGGCGCACCCGTTCAGTCGGGTGCGCCTTTTTTCTTTCCAGCCCGGATGGCGAAACCGGTAGACGCAAGGGACTTAAAATCCCTCATCCGTAAGGGTATCTGGGTTCGAGTCCCAGTCCGGGCACCATCAACCCATATCTTAGTATCCACCCACGCTGATCGCCCTTGACGGCTCTCGGGGCGTGGCGACGTCATAAGCAGGCGGTGGCCGGTCCGCCACGTGGGGAAGCCTGGCGAGCCGGATTAGCGAACAAGCCGCATCCCTGCGGCTCCAATCTAACTCACGTATGCCTGGCGGCCTGTCCTACCAGTTTCTGAGCAGTAGCGAGGTCGCAGCTGTGATGGAGGGATGGACTGGCTTCAACGTCACCGCTGCCGACGTGGAACCATGGGAATCCTTGTCTCCCGTGTACGTGCCGACGAACTGATAAGGCGTCACGCCCATGGGCAACGTAACCGGTATCGTCACAACGGTGCTGCGCGAGCGATATACGAAAAGCCCGCATGCAGAGTCCACGCAGCCATATTCGTAGACGTCGGAGTTAGCCGCAGTCGCGCGGACCTGAGCAACGAGGTTTCCGTTGAGAGTTAGCTGGACGTCACCGCCCGGAACGGAGTAGCGAGGGCCATTTACAAGGTGCTTCCCCGTCACGGTTACGGTGACTGCGATCTGCTTTCCTGGAACGGCTTTCCCACTGGTCGTTACCGTTGTTCCAGTGGTGCTGTCCGCGAATGCTGGAGCCGCAAACCCGGCGAAGGAGAGTGCGACAAGTGCCAGGCTGCCCCGAGCAAGACGACGTAGGGAGAGCCCGAATGAGCGGCGCTCGTACGTAGTGATCTTCATTGTTTTCCCCTTAATGCATCGATGTGACTATGCTTAGGCGAACTCAGAAGATGATTTCGTCTGCGTCTTCGCTATTAACCCAGCGGGTGCATTGACCGTTACCCGAAACGGTTACCGGAAGATCCGACGCACGAGCGGCGAGAAGGGCAGCCAACTGCTTGTTGGCGTTGTCGGAATTTTCCGCCTGGACAATCCATAGGTCGTTTGCAGCGCAGGCCGCCCGGTTGGAAATGGTTCCTTCCAGGGTAAAATAGATCAAGCCATCGTTGTGGCGGACATGGATGCTGGTCACGCGCCCAGACTGCGTGCCGGCAATAGCCGCGCCAGCCATCGTGACCGCGGCGACTGCCGTGGCAATGCCGAAGAAGAACTTCTTCATGCTTATCCCCTTGTTTGTGCCGCGGCGAATTCCGCAGCGCGGCGATCATGACTGGGGGAACAGGCAAGGTATGTAGGCGAGAGCCCTTTCCGATGTAAGGGAAGTCCTACATGAGGCGTCACTTGGCAGCATCGAAAAGGTTGTCAGCAGTTACACTGCCAGAAGCTTCGCCAAGGCCAGGATCGCATCGCGGCAACCTAGTGCCGGCTCCGCTCCTACAAGGCGCGCATAGCCTCGACCACGTCGATAGGCCAAGGTGGATGCCTGGAACGAACGGAGCGCGATCGGGAAGGCCATCCCAGGCTTGCCCGATTAAAGGGCTAAGACATCTCACAGGCATTCCGCACTGGAATGTGCCTCATCACAAGCACCACGTTGTATTCGGTCCGGATGCCCATCACCGTCTGCCACTGACGAACGTGCATCCGGCAGACCAGGGAATCGCCACGCAAGCGCCCGAGCATCGTATCGTCCAGCGATCCAACGAATGCTGCATCGGACATGGAGGCGTGGATCGTTGCCGATCCGTCTGACAGCACCCAGTCAGCCTTCGGCAAGCGGGCCGTCGACACGACCGCGAAAGACATCGTACGGACTTCATCGATGAGTAGCGTGTCGCCAGAGTGCGGCGACACGAAACCGAGGCATTCATCGTCGCGAATGATGATGTTGAATCCGTTTCCATCGCCGAGGGCGAGCGTATCCAGGCCAGGGCGCTGGAGCGGTTTCAACACCTGCTCGACGGCTGCGCGTACCACCGCGTCGCGCAGGAGATCGACAGTCTTCTTGCCGACATCGTAGAACTCGTCGTCCACATAAACGCGAACCCATTGCGACCCGTCCCTTGCAGGGGCGAGTGGGACGAGCAATGTGGGTAAGCGACCGCGCAGCCACTTCACCAGGCCGAACAAGCCATGGCCAATGACACCAAGCGCGGTGAGCACGGCAATCCCGGTAGCGGCACCCCTCGCCTTCTGACCTGCGAACAACCGCCGGAACCCGTTGAGCCGTTGCACGCAGGTGACGAAATCGAAATGGAAGCTTCCCGTACGAAAGGAGCCCTTTACCTGCACCTTGGCCTTGGCCTCTTCGCCGTAGAGCACGCGCGTCGCCGACTCGAGCAGCTCGGCCATGGCGAGCAATGCAGGCGACAGGTCACGCGGATGCACCTCATGTGTGTCCAGCGCGGGGCCGTCATAGGTGAGGCAAAATTCAGTCGTGGTGCGCATGCTTTCTGTCCGGAGCGTGTAATGAGAATCCCGCCCAGCTGATGATCAAACTCGCCGGCCGCGTCGTCATTATTGCCAGATGATCTACGTTGCTAAGTAGGCGTTGCCCGACGCGCGGCGAAGGCGTTTGACCTAATCCGTGTCAGCGGCACGCTCTTCACGAAGATGACGAAACCAGCGGTCATCACACCTACCCAACGGTACCCTCCCTTCCGCATCACTCGCCGCCCGCCACGGTCGGCAAATGAACTCCGTCGATGAGGCCATCCCCAATGCCTAGCCTGGAAGTGACCCTCATGGCCCACGCAGGCCTGATGATGGACGCTGCAGCGCTCGACGCAGCCACGATGGTGGGCGACTTCGACGAAGCACGGCTGATCGCCGTCGAGATGGTCGGTACGGCGGATCGGGCAGGCATGCGTAAGGTCGCCGAGTCGGCCGCGCATCTCGCCCTCGCGCTCGGGCCGAAGGGCGAGCGGCCGATCGGTGCCTACGGAGACTGCCTACACCACCTCGCAACTTCGCTTGACGCTGCGAAGCCGCGGCATCGCTGATCGATGGCGCTGGAGCGATCGGTCAGGATCGGGAGTGTTCGATGATCAGCGCGCCGCCTGGGGAATGGGCATCCACCCGCCCGACATCGTCTCTTTGAGCACGTCGACCATCCGGGCGCCCCCATGCTTGTCGGCCACGCCCAGGGCGAACTCGACGGCGAGCCATTCCGATTCGAACAGTTCCGATACAGATCCTGCGAGAACACGCCACGTGCGGCTGTTCATCGCCGGATAGAAGATAAAAACCCGCCTGCGGCCCTGGTCGATCACTTCCGACGCAGCCTGCGCAGCTCAGCCCGCACATCGCACGAGGCTTCACCCACCTGCGATACCGCTTTGCAGAGGTTGCTTTCAGTGACGCCCAGGACCCGGGTCCAGTAATTGAGATCGGAACGAAGGCAGACATTCACCTTCGTCAGGTCTGCGGGTGCAGCGACGAATCTAGCAATGGTCATGGGATACGGCCTCTAGTGTCTCGTGTATGACACACCATGGGTTACCCGGGTGTGAGGCTGCGTTCCTGGTCTCAGGCTGTGGCAGACTCTCTGCCTACCATCGGCAGGAAAGGATATCCGCATGAAACGCTGGTTCGTCGCGATCGGTCTTCTACTTGGCAGCAGCGCTTCCATAGTGCACGCCGCCCCCGTCCCGCCGGCGCCCAGCCGCGCCGCCATCGATGCGCAGCTCCAGGCCAACGCGGCAACGCACGGCATCCCGGCCCAGGCCGTCCTGGTCATGCACAACGCCGAGCTGGTCTACCGTGGCACCACGGGCACGACATCGTTGGGGGACGGGAAGCCGGTCACCTCGCGCACCGTTTTCCCGATCTACTCGGTCAGCAAGCTGTTCACCAACACGCTGGTCCACCAGTTGGCCGAGGAAGGGAAGATCGACCTCGCTGCACCCGCATCACGCTACGTGCCCGAGCTTCCGCCGGCGTGGCGCGCGATCACCATCGAGCAGTTCCTTAACCATCAATCCGGCGTTCCGGATTTCTTCGATCCGAAGGACCTGTCGCGGCCTTTTCCGCCGACCCTCAGGGCAGTGTTCGAAACACTGGGCCAGCAGCCGATGCTGTTCGACACTGGAATGAAGACCCGCTACACGGGCACCAACTACCTGGTACTTGAAGCCGTGCTCGAAGCCGTGACGCATAAGCCTTACCGGCAGCTGCTCACCGAGCGCATCATCGAGCCACTGCACTTGCGGCACACCTGGCTGGACGAAGCGAAGGTGCCGAAAGGTGACATCGTCGCCAGCTACCATGCGGAAGGCGGCAAGCCCGTCCCGGATGCCCCGGTGGCTTGGCCGGACTACGCGATCGCACAAGGTTGCATCTACGCATCACTGGACGACGTGGCGACGTTCGTCTCGGCCGTCGCGAATGGCAGGTTCGTCTCGAAGCCAGGCTGGCTGCGCTACTGGCAGCCCAACACCCAGGGCGATGGCGTCATGGGTGGCTTCGAATCGGGCTGGGACTTCGGCCAGTCCGAGGGTGGCTGGCACGAGGTCGGCCACGACGGCGGCACCAAGGTTCGCGTGCGCATCCTTTATCGCGACAACCTCGACGATCACTACGTCGTCGTTTACCTGACCAACGGCAACGGCGACGACGTCTGGTCGCGTACGCTGCTCGATTCGGTGCAGGCGTTGGTCGTGCCGGGGACGTGATTCGCCGGCAGGCGAGCCGCCACCGGCACCCGTCCTCATGGCGGCTTCACACGCCGTGGCCGTTCCGCTGATTCGTCCGGTGGGACGGTAAGGCTTTCCCACCCGGAGCCTCCGACATGCGCATGGCCACGCTCGCCGTTCTCGCCGGACTCACCACTGCCATGGGTGCCGCCGCTGCACAGGATGCATCGCGGTCCCAGGACACCCCCATCGAGACGAAAACCCAGACGGCCAACACGGGCAGGCAGACGGTCCATGAAACGCCGCGGTCGGTCGAACACGGCAAGCAACAACACTGGTCCGACGCCATGAATACCCAGGGCCAGAAGGATCCGCGCAGGAAGGACGAATACGGCACGCCCGTACCCGAAGCGCCGAAGGGGCAGGGGACCAACTCCAGCACCGACGCGCAGCGTGCGGCCGATGTAAAACACCCCTGACCGGGGCGCGCCGGCGTGATCGGTTTCACAAAACGGCAATAAATCTGACGACGATCAGTTAAAACAGTGACTTACGTGCGCGCTGCGGCCTAAAGCCCACCGAAAACGTGCCGTTAACCTCTAGGAATTTTTCCTAGGACAGTACCGGTACCATGACAATCAGGTGGCGCATTATCTCGACCATGGCGGCAGCCCTGCTGGCCGCCATCGTCATCGGCCTCACGGGTCTCGTGTCGTTGGACAAGACCCAATCCAGCCTGGAAGGCATGTATCGCACCTCGCTCACGCCGATCATCCACGTGGGCGAAGTCCGCGCCGGCATCATGGACGAGCGCAATGCGGTGAACCGCGCCATCGCCCGCGGCACGCCCGAAGCGCTGGCCGACGCCAAAGAGCGGATCGGCGCCAGCCAGAAGAAGTTGAATGCGGACTGGTCGGCCTATTACCCGGCACTGGTCACCGGCGACGATGAGCTTGCCGCGGGCAAGGCCTTTATCGCGGCGCGCAATCAGTCGGACCAGCGCATCCAGGACCTGCTGGGCAAGCTCGAGCACGGCGACAAGGATGCCGTGGCCTTCCTGATCAAGGACGTGGGCCCGGCCATGGATGACGCCGCCGCACGTATCAGCCAGATCATCACCATCAACGAACGACAGGCCGGTGACGACTTTGCCGCCGCCGCGGCGCGCGAGAAGCGCACGGTGTACGTGACGCTCGGCGTGCTGATCGTGGCGGCCCTGCTGGTCACGGTGCTTGGCCTGTTGCTCGAACGCGCCGTGATGCGCCCGCTGCTGCGCGCGCGCGACCTCGCGGCCCGCATCAGCCAGGGCGAACTCAACCACCAGCTGGAAGTGACCGGCAAGGACGAACTCAGCGATACGCTTCGGGCCCTGTCCGCGATGGACGCCCAGCTGACCCACATCGTCAGCCAGGTCCGTAGTAATGCGCAGCAGGTGACCTACGCTGCACGTGACATCTCCGCCGGCACCGACGACCTCTCCAGCCGTACCCAGGAGCAGGCGTCCTCGCTGGAAGAGACCGCGGCATCCATGGAAGAGATGACGGCGACCGTGCGCGAAAACGCCGACGGCGCCGAGATGGCCCGCAACCTCACCAGCACGTTGCATGGCGATGCCGTCTCCGGGCGCACGGTGGCGGACGAAGCCATCACCGCCATGGCGGCGATCACCAGCAGCAGCCGCAGCGTCGCCGAGATCGCGGTATTGATCGACGAGATCGCCTTCCAGACCAATCTGCTCGCACTGAACGCCGCCGTGGAAGCGGCGCGTGCCGGGGAGCAGGGGCGCGGCTTTGCAGTCGTCGCTGGCGAGGTGCGTTCGCTGGCGCAGCGCAGCGCCACTGCCGCGCGCGACATCAAGCGGCTGATCGCCGATGCGTCCGAGCGCGTGGATACCGGTTCGGTGCTGGTCACCCGCACCGGCGAAGCACTGGCGCTGATCGGCCAGGGCGCCACGAAGGTGTCGGGCATCGTCGGCAACATCGCCGCGGCATCGCTGCAGCAGTCCGCCGGCATCGAGCAGGTCAACGGCGCCGTCACGGCTTTGGACGAGGTCACCCAGCAGAACGCCGCGCTGGTGGAAGAGGCCAGCGCCGCCAGCCGCCAGATGCTCGATCTGGCCGAGGAGCTGATGCGGCACGTCGCGTTCTTCAGCATCGCCGGCGAGGACGTCGTCGAGGCGACGACCCCAACGCGCAACGGACCTGCCGCCGCTCCGCAGGCGGTCGCCAGGGCCCCGCTGCCGGCGAAGGCCGAAGACGCCGTGTGGATCGAGTTCTGATCGCGGCGGCATCCCGGCCGGTTGCGTGGGGCAACCGCGGGCCGGTAGGCTCGATCGCATCTGGCGCGCCATCAGCGGGATCGACGTGGGCTATCTGTGGGTATTCATCGGCGGTGGCCTGGGCTCGATGGCGCGTTACGGGCTCAGCGTGCTCGGCATGCGCACGCTCGGACCGGACTTCCCCTGGGCGACCCTGCTGATCAACATCGTCGGCTCGGCCTGCATGGGCGTGCTGACCGGCTGGCTGGCCGTGCATGGCAACGCGCCGCAGGGTGTGCGCCTGTTCGTCGCCACGGGCGTGCTGGGTGGCTTCACCACCTTCTCGACCTTCTCGCTGGAAAGCGTGGTGCTCTACCAGCGCGGCCAGCCCGGCCTGGCGCTGGCCTATGTGCTGGCGTCGGTGGCCGTCGGCATCGGCGCCCTGGTGATCGCGATGCGCATTGCGCGCGGGATGGGCTGAAGGGGCTTGCGCTATTCGCAAAGCGCCCTATAATGGCGGGCTCACGACGCGGGAATAGCTCAGTTGGTAGAGCACGACCTTGCCAAGGTCGGGGTCGCGAGTTCGAGTCTCGTTTCCCGCTCCAGTATTCAAAAAAGAAACCCGGCCTTGCGCCGGGTTTCTTTTTGCCTGTCGCCAGCGGCGGCCGATGCGTTCCCCGCTACGGGATATTCGCCAGCGCTTCCTGGCACACGGAAGCCTTGGCCGGGTAACGCTCCTCGCAATACGACACCCACTTGCGCGTGTTCCGCTCGCGCTGCGAGGGCAGGGCGTGCCCGTTCAGCGACGCGCGCGAGAAGCCGGTGATCTCCTTGAGCACGGCGAGCAGGCCGTCATGCACGTACCAGGGGTGGTACTGCACGTCCACGCGCCCGGTGACGCCCTGGACCCAGATCGATTGCTCGGCGAGCTTGCGCCCGTCGCCCAGGTGGGCCACGACATACGGCACGGCCGCCTGGCCCATGCCCATGAGGGTGCGGAAGGCCCGGGCCTGGCTGGCCGGATCCTTCGTGGTGTCGTCGACGAGCCGGGCCACGACCGGGCCAAGATCCCGCGTGGCGGGCGGCGGGGGTGGCGTAAGCAGTTGGGGCGACGCGAACGCCGCCACGGGAACGAGCCAAGCCAGTAACAAACCGTACCGTGTCATGCCTGTATCTCCGTCAGGCCCCACCCCGATCCGGAGCATACGCCGCTTTCGTCGTCCCGGCGTAAAAAGCGGCGATGGACGGCCGCCCGGCCTAACCGCGGTAAAACGGATACGGCGCCAGGAAGATCAGCCACACCATCAGCACGATGCCGACATACTTCACCGCGCGGAACAGCTTAGGGTTGGCCTTCTTGAACTTCCGCGTCCGCTCGCGGCCGCGCTGGTTCAGCGCGAACATGCGATTGACGAAGCCGACCTGCTCCTTGCCATCGTCGCTGTTGGGCGATGCGGTGATCGAACCCATGAACGCGCCGACGCGCTTGTTGATCGCCGTCATCATCCGGTTCTTCAACGGACGCTCGACGTCGGCGAACAGGATGACGCGGGTCTGGTCCGTGCGGTTTTCCGCCCAGTGCACGTAGGTTTCGTCGAAGACCACGTCCTTACCGTCGCGCCACGCGTGCATTTCCCCATCGACAAAGATGCGGCAATCGTCGGAGTTCGGCGTGATCAGGCCCAGGTGGTAGCGCAGCGAGCCAGCGAACGGGTCGCGGTGCGGGTTGAGCTTACTGCCCGGCGGAAGCAGGGCGAACATCGCCGCTTTCACGCTGGGGATCGAGTTGAGCAGCTTGACCGTTTCCGGGCACAGCGTTTCGGCCGATGCGAGCGGCTCGCCGTACCACTTCAGGTAGAAGCGCTTCCAGCCCTGTTTGAAAAACGAGTTGAACGACGCGTCGTTGTGTTTTTCCGCCGAGCGGATATAGCCCTCGTCGAACAGGTGCATCGCCTCTTCGCGGATCGCCTGCCAGTTGTCCTGCAGGAGGTCGAGCTGGGGGAAGCCGCGGCGATCGAGGATCGGCCGTGCCGGCACGGCCGAAAACGCGTACATCAGCAGGTTGTAGGGCGCGAACAGTGCCGAGTGGTCGACCAGCTGGCGATCGAAGCGCAGGCGCGAGCGGCCGCGCAGGTGCACCAGCAGGACGCACAGCGAAAACAGCACCAGGACGTACAGGACGATGAAGCGGGGCCCGAGGAAATTCATGGGGTTGCACTCAAGGGGGCGGGCGGCACGATCGGCCCGGAACAGCCGATAGTTTACCCCCATGGGGTAGGCGGGCGCGTGCGGCAAGGTGGCCGGGGCGGCGGACCGCCCCGGCGGTGGTGCTTACAACGCCTCGGAGGCGAAGTCGGCCAGCCTGGAGCGCTCGCCGCGCCGCAGGGTGATGTGCCCGGAATGGGCCCACATCTTGAAGCGGTCGACCGCGTAGGTGAGGCCGGAGGTGGTCTCGGTGAGGTACGGCGTATCGATCTGCTCCACGTTGCCCAGGCAAACGATCTTGGTGCCGGGGCCGGCGCGGGTGATCAGGGTCTTCATCTGCTTCGGCGTGAGGTTCTGCGCCTCGTCGATGATCAGGTAGCGGCTGAGGAAGGTGCGGCCGCGCATGAAGTTGAGCGAGCGGATCTTCACCCGCGAGGCGAGCAGGTCGTTGGTGGCCTGCCGGCCCCACGAACCGCCTTCCTCGGGATTGGCCAGCACCTCGAGGTTATCGGTGAGGGCGCCCATCCATGGCGTCATCTTCTCTTCCTCCGTGCCCGGGAGGAAGCCGATGTCTTCGCCGACCGACACCGTCGCGCGGGTCATGATGATCTCGCGATAACGCTGCTGATCCATCACCTGGGCCAGGCCGGCGGCGAGCGCGAGCAGGGTCTTGCCGGTGCCCGCCGTGCCGAGCAGGGTGACGAAATCCACGTCGGGGTCCATCAGCAGGTTCATTGCGAAGTTCTGTTCGCGATTGCGCGCTGCGATGCCCCACACGCCATGTGCCGCATGCGTATGGTCGTCGAGCAGGACCAGCCTGGCGCGCTGGGCATCTTCAGGGCCCGTGAGTTCCACCACGCGCAGCTCGACGTCGTTCTCGCCGGGCATGTACAGGCACTCGTTGGCGTACCAGTGCTCGTCTTCGCGCACGTCCACTTCATAGAAGGTGCGGCCGCGTTCGTTCCACGAGCGGAGCTCCGGATGGCGCGTCCAGAAATCCTCGGGCAGCTCCTCGGAGCCCGTGAACAGCAGGGCGAAATCGTCGAGCGCGCGATCGTTCTCGTAGTCCTCGGCCGTGATGCCGTAGATCGACGCCTTGATGCGGAGGTTGATGTCCTTGGTGACCAGGATCACCGGGCGATCCGGATACTGGTCGCGCAGGTCGATCACCGCCGCCAGGATCTGGTTGTCGGCCTTGCCGTTGCCGTGGCCGGTGCGCTGCTGGAAGAACAGGCGGCCCACCGCGCCGCGTTTGAGCTTGACGCCGTCGGGGTTGGACAGTTCAAGCCCGCTCTTCAATCCATCGCCGCCACCGCGTTCGATCAGCTCATTGATGAAGCGGCTTACCTGGCGGCCGTTGCGTGAAACTTCCGACCCGCCTTTCTTCTTCTCGTCCAGTTCCTCCAGCACCGTCATCGGTATGAAGACATCGTGTTCCTCGAAGCGGAACAGCGAGGTCGGATCGTGCAGCAGCACGTTGGTGTCGAGGGCGTAGATGCGCTTGCTTCCGGTCATGCGGAAGTGACCTCATGCGGAGGTTGCAAAACCCGGCCACGCGGCAGTGGCCGGGGGAAGGAGCCGCGTGGCGCGGTGTCCGTCACGCGGTGGGAACACTCTCGAGCACGGCCTGGGCATGGCCGGGAATCTTCACGCCTCGCCATTCGGCGAATAGCTTGCCCTCGGGGTCGATGAGAAACGTGCTGCGCACGACACCCATGTAGCGCTTGCCGTAGAGCACCTTCTCGTGGATGACGTCGAACGCCTGGCACCAGGATTCGTCGGCGTCGGAAACGAGTGGGAAGGGGAGTTCGTGCTTCGCCGCGTAATTCGCGTGCGAGCGGACCGAGTCGCGCGAGACGCCGATCACTTCCGCGTTGCGTGCCTGGAAATCGGCATAGCGGTCGCGGAAGTCTTTTGCCTCGTTCGTGCAGCCTGGGGTGTTGTCCTTCGGATAGAAAAACACCACCACCCACTTGCCGGAGAGGGAGGACAGCGCCAGCGTCGAACCGTCGCCGAGCGCGCCCTTGAGTTTGGGAACCTTCTTGCCCTTGCCGATCATGCTTCGTGCTTCAATCCTTGTGGGTCAGAACTTCACCGGATCCATGATGGCGTCGAGGTTGAGGCCATCGCACAGTTCGAGGAAGTCGTCGCGCAGGGCGGCGATGTGGGTTTCGGACGGGATGCCGATGGTGATCTGCGCCTGGAACATCTCGGCGCCGGTCTGCATCGCCTGGTAACGCATGGACGTGAGCTGCTCGACGCTGATGTCGCGGCGAGAGAAGAATTCGATGATCTTGACCAGGATGCCCGGGCGATCGGCGGCGATGACCTCGACCAGGTAGGGCAGCAGGTGTGCGGTCGGCTCGCGCGGCGTGGTGCGGTAATGCACCACCGGCAATTCCTCGTCGCGGGCGAGCTTGGCCAGCGCCGTTTCCAGCTTGGCCACGGCATCCCATGCGCCGGAGGCCAGCAGCATCACCGAGGTGTCGTTGCCGATCGTGGAAACGCGGGCGTCGGCGAGGTTGCAACCCGAATCGGCGATGCGCTTGGCGAGGGCGAGGATAGGGGCGCGGTGCGCCGGCGACAGCGTCGAGATGAGGAGCTGGTTATCAGAGGCGGCGCTGCGTGCTACGGAACGATTCAAGGCCTTCACTACCCATGGCGCGGCCCGCGGGGCGCGGGGCGTCGCTGTTGGCCCGAGCTTAACGGGCGCCATGAGGCAGTAGCAAGACGCGCGCGCATGCGCGTCCACCCCGAATGGACTCGCCGGAAACGCCCCGGTAACATGCGAAGGGCTGGTTCCTCAATGGGTTTCACCTTGGATATCTCCGGAAGCATCACCGCGCTGGCGACGCCTTTCGCCGCCGACGGTTCCCTCGACCTGGTTTCGTTCGGCCGCCTGCTCGACCAGCAGCTGGCTGGCGGCACGCAGGGCGTGGTCGTGGCCGGCTCCACGGGCGAGTCGCACTTCCTCGAGCATGACGAATTCGAGCGCCTGCTCGCGTTCGCGGTGAAACACATCGATAAGCGCATCCCGGTGATCGCCGGCACCGGTGAGGCCGGTACCGCGAAAACCATCGCCGCCACCCGCCTGGCCAAGGCGCTGGGTGCCGATGCCGCCCTGGTCGTGGCGCCGTTCTACGTGCGTCCCACCCAGGAAGGCATGCGCCGACATTTCCTTGCGGTGGCGGACGAAGGCGGCCTGCCGGTCATCCTCTACAATGTGCCGCCGCGCACCGGCAGCGACATCGCGCCCGAGACCGTGGCGGCCCTGCGCGAGCATCCGGGCATCCTTGGCATCAAGGAGGCCCGCGGCGATGCCGAGCGCATTCGCGCCATGGCGGAACTTATCCGCGCGGATTTCGTCTACCTCAGCGGCGACGACGGTTCGGCCCACCAGGCCATGCTGGCCGGCGCCGCGGGCACCATCTCGGTGGTGGCCAACCTGGTGCCGGGGCCTTTCCGTGAATTCTGCGACGCTGCCCGTTCGGGCGACGCAGGGCGCACGGCCAGCGCCACGGCGCGGCTGGCACCGCTGATCGACGCGCTGAACTGCGCGCCGAACCCGATCCCCGTAAAGGCCGGCCTGGCCTTGCTGGGGCTGGGCTCGGCGGCACCCCGCCTGCCCCTGGTCGAGCTCGAACCCGGCCCGGCGCTGGCGAAAGTGCGCGAAACGCTCGCGGCTCTGGCACCATTGGCGACTGCCGCCTGACCTACCCGATTAGAACGGCCCCTTAAAACGGATTCCAACGGAACCTTTGTTCATGAAGAAAACCTCGTACGCGCTGGTCGTCCCGGCACTGCTCCTGTCCGTCCTGGTCGTATCCGGCTGCGGCGCGTTCCGCTCCACGAAACAGTGGGAAAAGGCCAAGCAGGAAGCTCCGCTGGAGATTCCGCCGGGCCTGGATACGCCGTCGACGAGCGCGGCGCTGGTCATCCCCGATGCCGGTTCAGGCGCGGGTGGGGCTCCGTCCGACGCCGCCGCGGCCGCCGCCCCGGTCTCGGACGGTTTCATCCTGGCCGACGCGCCGGATGCCGCCTACAAGCGCATCGGTGAAGTCCTGTCCGTGGGTGATGTCGGTGCCGTCACCGCCCATGACGACGAAACCCACACCTACCAGATCGCCGCTACCTCCGGCGCGCCGGAAGAGCATCGCGGCTTCTTCAAGCGCATGTTCGGCGGCGGCAGCAAGAACCCGGACGAGGCCATCGAAGGTGGTCCGCAGGCCGCGCAGCAGGGCGGCGGCAAGCGCGCCGTGGTGCTCACGGTCAACGCCAGCGGCGCCGGCTCGGAAGTACGCGCCCAGGGCGACGCCAGCGGCGTCCGTCGCGTGATCGACGCACTGCGCGCACGCCTCGGCGTGAAGTAACCCTGTAGGAGCGCGCCTGCGCGCGATCGTCCCCGCCAGCCCGGCTGGGACCTGCAAGGTCCGTAACGTGAAAATGCCGCCCCAGGGCGGCATTTTCGTTCGCGTCCTCAGCCCCGACACCCAGCCGTTGGGCACGGTGGCCGACCTCCTTGCTCACGGTATGTCCTGGTCTGCGGGGACGTACTCGAACCTGGCTTCCGCGCCCCGGGCGCCTGGCAGCGTGACCCGGATCACTGGCCGCCACTGGTTCGTGGTAGCGTAGAAATCTCGCTGGTCGAGCCGCGACTGCGCGAGGCCAGCCGAGCCGGCCAGATAGAAGAAATTCTGTAGCGGCAACATTTCGCCGAGGCCGATCGGCCACGCCTGCAGGACGGCCTCATCCTGCGATTCGAAGAAGGCGCCGCGTACGCTGCCAATCACGCCGATGGCTTCCTTGAAGATATGCGCGGAGTTCGCCGTGCCGGTGATCATGGTGAAGCCGCAGGAGTGCTCGCGCTGGCTCTCGCCCTCGGGTGCGCTGTTGTATAGCCGGAGCCACGCGTCACCCGTCACGATGGGAGGCACGTGCTGCTGGCAAGGCTTGCTGTCCTCCGGATACTTTCGATTGGCACCGCACCCCTGGTCGGCACGGATATCGCTCGCCGCGTCCATCGGGAAATAACACAGCACCTCGATCTCCATCTTGTCCGGCGGCAGGTGCAGGTCGGGCCAGAACATGAAGCCGTGGTTATAGCCATACGCCAGCTTGCTGTAGGAGGCGTCTTTGCGCAGGAAGGAAAACGAAACTCCGCCAGGCTTCGTGCTGTTCGGATTGACGTCCCACGAGTGGTAGGCGCTGCTGAAATTGGATGTGCCGCGCAGCAAGATGCCGCTGCACAGGAACACCGGCATGCGGGGACCGTTGCATGTCGTGTTGATCGGGTCACTGTCGTTTATGGAATCGAACCGAAGCTGCAGGTCAGCGGCCACGGCTTGCCCTTCGACGCTGTGGTCTTCGCGCGCAGCCGCGGGCTGATGGGCTGGCGGCCGGGTAGGTGCCGTGGTGCAAGCCGCCAATGCGGTCGCAGCGATACACAGCAGGTGGACGCGTCCTTTCATGATGGATCTCCCTGGCGTCGCGGCTCGCGCCGTCGGCGAGGCCACGATCCCCCGGGCCTGCCACGGCGTAAATACGCCTGACGACGTAGGCGCGGCGTGCGTGGATTCGGCAACGCTGGTGGAGGTGCCTGATCGTATGGGCGGCATGGACCTGGCGTTGCGCGCGGCGAGTCGGCCAGTTGGCCGATTGCATCCGCGCTCGCGCACGAACCACACTGCCTGTGCACCACGGAAGGTGTGGCCAGGGAGGCAAGACATGGATAGCCGGCGCGTTGCCTGGTTCGTGGTCCTCGTTACATTTCTCGGCGGCTGCGCGAGTCCGCCGGTACGCACGCACGCGACCGCGGCCTTCGAGGAAGACGGGCCCACGGTGCTCGAGCACCTGCAAAGCCGCTATGACGACGTGGGTACGTGCGACGGGGCGAATCCGAACGCGCCAGCGTTCGTCTGCAACGGCATCATGCTGCGCGGCGTCGACGCGTCGCCCAACTATCATTCCTGGGACGTCAACCCGGGGAGTGCAAAGTTTCCCGGCGTATCGTTCTCGTACCTGCGCCGTGACGCACCCTTGTTGCGGCTGGCCTACACCTACCGGGCAGGGCTCATCTTCTACCCGGATTACTACGCCCATCGTGACGGGTTCGATTCGCCCGAAGTGCTTTGTGCATTCCCGATCGATGGGGACACCGACTCACGCGCCGATAAGGGGTGCGGTCCGTCCGGTGGCATCGCCACTAGCGGACCGTGCCAGCCGCAAGGGATCACCACGGCGACTGCCTGGTTGCGACATTTCACCGAGGTTGCCGGGGGTGTCTATAAGCGCCAGTGCAGCTTCACCGTCGCCCGGCACGCCGGGGAGTCGGCGGCAATCTTTAGAGAGGTCATAAAAGCCGAGGCGATCCTCGACCTGAAGCAGCACGATTCCAAGCCCAACGAACTGGTGCTGGATGGCTGGGCGCCGGGGCGGGATGACAAGGTGCCTTTGGAGGCGCTTTTCTACCTGGGCTCGTCGCCCCCGGGCCTGGCGACCGCGCAGTTCATCCAGAAGGATTTCAAGGCGACGGCGGGGCGCTGGGTGCCGATCATCCGGCTGACGCTTCCGACCGTTCAGGCCGGCGCTGCGAGCTTTGACTACCAGCCGGGTGACCAGGCGGTCAGCGGGCCGTAAGGGTCGCTGCGGGGGAGTTGGGGTGGTGCGGCGTGAGACGGGCCGGGGCTTCGTGCCGGGCTATCGCGCGCAGGCGCGCTCCTACTTCTGCAGCAGCTCGATCTTGTTGGGCTTGTTTTCCCAGTCCTTGGCGTCCGGCATCCCGTCCTTGCGTTCGGTGATGACGGGCCAGTCCTTCGCGAGGTCGGCGTTGAGCGCCACGAACTGCTCCTGCCCGGCGGGGACGTCGTCCTCGGGGTAGATCGCATTGATCGGGCATTCCGGCTCGCAAAGGGTGCAGTCGATGCACTCGTCCGGGTTGATCACCAGGAAGTTCGGGCCTTCATGGAAGGCGTCGACCGGGCAAACCTCGACACAGTCCGTATATTTGCACTTGATGCAGTTGTCGGTAACGACAAAGGTCATGCGAACGGTTCAGCGCCGGAGAGGAAAGTGGTGCTCCCTACGAGGTTCGAACTCGTGTTCCAGCCTTGAGAGGGCCGTGTCCTAGACCACTAGACGAAGGGAGCGGGTCGTACGAGACGTACGAAGCGCGCTAGTATAGCCAAATTCCGCCCGCTGGCAACGACTTTGCCGCCTGCTCGTCGGATTGGGTCGAATTCGTTACATTTGGCCCGTTCATCCCAACACCGGCTGCCGGTGGGGGCAGCCACTTGACCGGGTGCGGACGCGCCCGCCAGGACATCAAAGCTTGAATTCCGAAACCAGGAGCGACGTTCCGCAGGGTCTGCGCATCATCCCTCGCGAACAGCACTCCATTTCCCGCAAGAACATCAGCAAAGCCGCGCTGCGCGTGCTTTACCGACTGCATGACGCCGGGTTCGCCGCGTACCTGGTGGGCGGTGCCGTGCGCGACCTGCTGCTGGGCGGGCACCCGAAGGACTTCGACGTGGCCACCGACGCCACGCCGGAAGAGGTCAAGGGGCTGTTTCGCAACTGCCGCCTGATCGGCCGCCGGTTCCGGCTGGCCCATGTCGTCTTCGGCCCGGAGATCATCGAGGTGGCCACCTTCCGCGGGACCGGGGAGGAGGGCGCCGATCGCTCGGATGGCGACCGCCACATCGTCGATGGCCGGATCGTCCGCGACAATATCTGGGGTTCGATCGAAGAAGATGCGGTCCGCCGCGACTTCCGGGTCAACGCCCTCTATTACGACATCGCCGATTTCAGCGTCCGCGACTACGTGGGTGGCATGCAGGATCTCGAGGACCGCACCATGCGGCTCATCGGCGATCCGGAGCTGCGCTATCGCGAAGACCCGGTGCGCATGTTGCGCGCCGCGCGGCTGGCCGCGAAGCTCGGTTTCACCATCGACAAGGCGGCTTCGGCGCCGTTCAAGACGCTTGGCCACCTGCTGGGCGAAGCCTCGCCGGCTCGCCTGTTCGACGAATCCCTGAAGCTCTTCCTCGCCGGGCACGGCCTGAAGAGCTTCAAGATGCTCGAATCCTGCGGCCTGCTGGGGTTCCTGTTCCCGGCCACGGCTCGGGCGCTGGAGCGCGGCGACAACGCGCTGCGTGCGCTCGTCGAGCAGGGTCTCGCGAATACCGACGCGCGTATCGCCGAAGGCAAGTCGGTGACGCCGGCCTTCCTTTATGCCGTGCTCCTGTGGGGCGAAGTGCGCGACCAGGCACATGGCTGGATCGCCCAGGGCTTCGACATGAACGAAGCCTGGCAGCGGGCCGCCGTGCACGTGGTGGGCGAACAGTGCCAGCGCGTGGCGATCCCGCGCCGCTTCACCTTCACGATGGAAGAAATCTGGGCGCTGCAGCCGCGCTTCGAACAGATCCACCGCAAGCGGGTGTTCCGCCTGATGTCGCATCCGCGTTTCCGCGCGGCGTTCGACTTCCTGCTGCTGCGTGCCCCGGAGTCGACCGGCATGCGTGAGCTTGGCGAATGGTGGGCCCACGCCCAGCAGCTGCCGCCGGAAATGCTCGCGGCCGCGCTTGGCGGCGGTGGCGTGCCCGTGCACGAAGGCAACACCGTGTCCGCTACGGCGCCCGCCCGCAAGCGTCGGCGCCGGCGCAAGCCGACCCGCGGCAAAGGCGATTCGGGCGGGGCGTGAGCGTCATCGCACTGATCGGCCTGGGCGGTAACCTCGGGGATGTGCGATCACGGCTCGACGCCGCGATCGGCGCCCTCGACAACGTGCCGGGCGTGCAGGTGACCGCCCGCTCGCGCTTCTATCGGACGCCGCCCTGGGGCAACGTCGACCAGCCCGACTTCGTCAACGCCGCGATCGCCGTGCAGACCACGCTCGAGCCGCACGCACTGCTGGCCGCGTTGCTGGACACCGAGCGCGCCTTCGGCCGCACCCGTGACGGCGAGCGCTGGGGACCACGCACGCTCGACCTCGACCTGCTCGCCTATGCCGACACCATGCTGGACGACGAACAGCTCTCCCTGCCGCACCCTCGTATCCCCGAGCGCGCCTTCGTGCTGCTGCCCCTGGCCGACATCGCAGCCGACGTGCTGCTGCCGGGCATGGGGCGGGTGGCCGATTTGCTGGCGGCCGTCGATACGGCGGGGTGTTCGGTTGAGCTTTACCCCCACCGCCCAACGGCGTAACAATCCCCCTCTTCACACAACGAGGCACCCCGCGTGTACGTGGAAAAGACGAGTGCGCCGGCACGCAAGCCGGTGACCGTGCCGGGTTTGAAGGCGATGAAAGCCGACGGCCGGAAGATCGTGATGCTCACCGCCTACGACGCGAGTTTCGCTGCGCAACTGGAATCGGCTGGGGTAGACGTGGCCCTGGTCGGCGATTCGCTGGGCATGGTCGTGCAGGGCCGGGCCAGCACGTTGCCGGTCACCGTCGACGAGATGGTCTACCACACGGCGGCGACCGCCCGCGGGCTGTCGGCGACGTTGCTCGTGGCCGACCTGCCCTTCATGAGCGACCGCGACGTGCCCACGGCGATGGAAGCCGCGGCCCGGCTGGTCGGGCAGGGTGGTGCGGCGATGGTCAAGATCGAGGGCGCTGGCCGCATCTGCGAGGTGATCGCCGCGCTGGCCGAACGGGACATCCCCGTCTGCAGCCACCTCGGCCTTACTCCGCAGTCGGTGAACAAATTCGGTGGGTACAAGGTGCAGGGCAAGACGGAAGACGCTGCCGGCAAGCTGTTCGCCGACGCGCAGGCCGTCGAGGCCGCAGGCGCCGACCTGCTGGTGCTGGAGTGCGTGCCTTCTGCCCTTGCGGAGCGGATCAGCCGGGCGCTTTCGATTCCGGTCATCGGCATCGGCGCCGGCGTGGACTGCGATGGCCAGGTGCTGGTCGTGTACGACCTGCTGGGGCTTACCCCCGGCAAGCGGCCGAAGTTTTCCAAGGATTTCCTCGCCGGACGTGATTCCATCCAGGCAGCGATCGGCGCCTATGTCGCTGACGTCCGCTCGGGTGCATTCCCCGGCCCTGAACATAGCTTTAGCTGAGACACCGCCATGCAGACCGTAACCGACGCCGCCGCACTGCGCGCCACCATCCGTGGCTGGCGCGCCGCTGGCCAGGCGGTGGGCTTCGTGCCCACCATGGGCAACCTCCACGAGGGTCATCATTCGCTGTTGAAGCTGGCTCGCGCCCGCGCCGACCGCGTGGTCGCCTCGGTCTTCGTCAACCCTACCCAGTTCGGGCCGGGCGAGGATTTCGAGCGCTACCCGCGCACGCTGGCACAGGACCAGGTCGGCCTGGCCGAGGCAGGTTGCGACGTGCTGTTCGCCCCGGAAGTGGCCACGCTGTATCCGTTCGGTGCCGCGGCCAGCGTGAGCATCCACGTGCCGATCGTCACCGAAACGCTGGAAGGTGCCCACCGCCCCGGCCATTTCGACGGCGTGGCGACCGTGGTGTCCAAGCTGTTCCACCTGGTCCAGCCGGACTTCGCCGTATTCGGCCAGAAGGATTTCCAGCAGCTGAAGGTGATCGAGCGGATGGTGCGCGATCTGTCGCTGCCAGTGAAGATCATGTCCGGCCCCACGCTGCGCGACGAGGACGGCCTGGCCAAGAGTTCGCGTAACCAGTACCTGTCGCCGCAGGAGCGCCAGCGGGCGCCGCAGATCTGGTCCACGCTGAGCCAGATGCGTGAACTGTTTCGCCAGGGCCACTCCTGGCAGGCGCTGGAACAGGCCGCCAGGGCCCGTCTGGAGCGGGCCGGGTTCGTCCCCGATTACGTCGCCATCCGCCGTACGGAGGACCTCGCTGAGCCGGGTCCGGACGAGCGCGAGGGCCTCGTGGCGCTGGTTGCCGCCCGGCTGGGCACCACCCGCCTGATCGACAACCTGCCTTTCGACTGAACTCCTTCACAAACGGGCACTTGCGTTTCTGGCGCGGGTACCCCATAAAGCGCCTCGAACCGAGGAAGCCCCTTCGAGACGGTATGGGCCACCCTCCGCTAGAATGGGCGTTTTTGTAACCGCCAGACCCCAGAGAACGCCATGCACCTCAACATGCTCAAGTGCAAGATCCACCGTGCCACGGTGACTCACGCCGAGCTGAACTACGAAGGTTCGATCGCCATCGACGGCAACCTGCTGGATGCCGCGGGTATTCGCGAGTACGAGCAGATCCACGCCTGGAACATCAGCAACGGCGAACGGTTCGTCACGTACGCGCTGCGTGCGGAAGAGGGCTCGGGCATCATCTCCGTGAACGGTAGTGCCGCTCGCCGCGTTTCCACCGGCGACCTGGTCATCATCGCCGCGTTCGTCGGCCTGTCCGAAGCCGAGATGGCGAAGTACCAGCCGGACCTGGTGTACGTCGATGCGAACAACCGCATCACGCATACCAACCATTCGATCCCGAAGCAGGCTGCGTAAGAACGTCCGGATCGCCGCCCGACGGCGGCGATCCATACAATCCACCTACGTTGCAGTGCGGTAAGATCGGGGCTTCCCTCCGTCGCAGCCAAGTGGAAGCCATGGATTCAAAGCACGCCCCCCTGCCTTCGTTCGAAGAGCATGCCTCCCGCCTTGCGGGCACCAACCTCCGCGCACTGGTCAACGACGCTTCCCGCGGCGACCGGATGCGTCGCCGGATGGGCCCGATCCTCCTCGACATCACGCGCCAGAAGCTGGATATCGCAGCGCTCGACGCCGTGGGCCAGTACATCGAAAGCACCGGCTGGCAAGCCGCGCGCGATGCGATGTTCGAAGGCAAGCACATCAACACCTCCGAAGATCGCGCCGTGCTGCACACCGCGCTGCGCGGCGGTGCTTCGCGCCACCCCGCGGCGCCCGCCGATGTCCGCAAGGACGTTGCCGACGCGCTGGACCAGATGGAAAAGCTGGTCAACGCGGTGCACAAGGGCGAGGGTGAATCGGTTGGCCTCATCGGTCGGGTCACCGACGTGGTGAACATCGGCATCGGGGGCTCGGACCTTGGCCCGCGCCTCGCCGTGCACGCGCTCGAACAGTTCCACGTCGACGGCATCACGAGCCACTTCCTGACCAACGTCGATGGCCAGGCCGCGTACAACCTGATGAACTCCCTGGATCCCGCGCATACGCTGGTGATCCTGGTGTCCAAGAGCTTCAACACGCAGGAAACCTTGCTCAACGGCGGCGTGTTCCGCGACTGGATCCTCAAGGCCAACAACGGCGACGCCACCAAGACGGCGAAGCATTTCATCGCCGTTAGCTCGAACGTCGAGGCCGTGCACAAGTGGGGCGCCTCGCAGGTGCTGCCGATGTGGGACTACGTGGGCGGCCGTTACTCGCTGTGGTCAGCAGTCGGCGCGTCGATCGCGTTCGCGATCGGCATGAACGGTTTCCGCGACCTGCTCGCCGGTGCCGCCGAAGCCGACGATCATTTCCGCACGGCCGCATGGCAGGACAACCTGCCGGTGCTGCTGGCCATCGCCGAAATCTGGAATCGCAACATCCTCGGCCGCACGAGCCGCGCGGTGATTCCGTACGTCGACGCGCTCGCCGACCTGCCGTCCTACCTGCAGCAGCTGGAGATGGAATCGCTCGGCAAGCATGTGCATCCGGATGACGGTACCGAGGTGACGCAGTCCGCCGTGCCGGTGGTGTGGGGCAGCATCGGTACCAATGCGCAGCATGCTTATTTCCAGGCGCTGCACCAGGGCACCGACATCGTGCCGCTGGAATTCATCGGCCTGGTCAAGCCGGCCCATCCGTTGCGTGAAAACCAGGACGTGCTGACGGCGAACTTGCTCGCGCAGGCTGCGGCCCTTTCGCTGGGCAAGACCTTCGAGGAAGCGTTGGCCGAAGCGAAGACCGGCACCGAGGAAGAGCGTCGCGCGCTCGCCGCGCAGCGCACGTTCAAGGGCGACCGCCCGAGTACGGTGTTTATGCTGGACTCGCTCACGCCGCATTCGCTCGGTGCGCTGATCGCGCTGTACGAGCACAGGGTATTCCTGCTCGGCCACCTGTGGGGCATCAACGCGTTCGACCAGTGGGGCGTGGAACTGGGCAAGCTCATCGCCAAGCAGATCTACCCGTCGCTGAGCAACGACAAGGACGCGGGCGACATGAGTCAGTTCGATGCGGCGACGCAGGGCCTGATCAACGCCATCCGCGACCGCCGGTAACCAAAACCTGTAGGAGCGCGCCTGCGCGCGATGGGGTTCACTGGAACTCCCATCGCGCACAGGCCATTCACGCGTACCCCATTTCGCGCGCAGGCGCGCTCCTACATGGGTGTTGCTCAGACTTCGAGGCTGGCGAGGTCGCCCTTTTCCTCGAGCCACTGCTTGCGGTCGCTTGCGCGCTTCTTGGCCAGCAGCATATCCATCAGCCTGGTCGTGCCGTCGTCGGCTTCCACCGTGAGCTGCACCAGCCGGCGCGTATCCGGGTGCACCGTGGATTCGCGCAGCTGCCCCGGGTTCATCTCGCCCAGGCCCTTGAAGCGGGTCACGGAAACGGCGCCCTTCATCTTCTCGCGCTCGACCTTTTCCAGCATCAGGCGCTTCTCTTCTTCGTCCAGGCAGTAAAACACCTGCTTGCCCACGTCGACGCGGAACAGCGGTGGCATGGCGACGAACACATGGCCCTCGCGGACCAGCGTGGGGAAGTGGCGCAGGAACAGCGCGGAAAGCAGGGTGGCGATGTGCAGGCCGTCGGAGTCCGCGTCGGCGAGGATCACCACCTTGCCGTAGCGCAGGCCCGAGAGGTCGTCCTTGCCCGGATCGCAACCGATCGCCACGGCCAGGTCGTGCACCTCCTGCGACGCCAGCACGGCGGTGGATTCCACTTCCCATGTGTTCAGGATCTTGCCGCGCAGCGGCATGATCGCCTGGAAATCCTTGTCGCGGGCCTGCTTGGCCGAGCCACCCGCCGAATCACCCTCGACGAGGAAGATCTCGGTACGGGTCAGGTCGGTAGAGGCACAGTCGGCGAGCTTGCCGGGCAGGGCGGGGCCCGAGGTGATCTTCTTACGGACGACCTGCTTGGCGGCCTTGAGGCGCGCGCTGGCACGCTCGATGGCGAGCTGGGCGATCTTCTCGCCGAGGTCCACGTGCTGGTTCAGCCACAGGCTGAAGGCATCGTGCACCACGCCCTCGACCACGCCGGCGGCGTTGCGCGAGGACAGGCGTTCCTTGGTCTGGCCGGCGAACTGCGCATCCTGCAGCTTCACGCTGAGCACGAACGCGAGACGCTCCCACACGTCTTCCGGTGCGAGCTTCACGCCGCGCGGGAGCAGGTTGCGCAGGTCGCAGAATTCGCGGATGGCGTTGGTGAGGCCCGAACGCAGGCCGTTCACGTGCGTGCCGCCCTGCGCGGTGGGGATCAGGTTGACGTAGCTTTCCTGGACCAGCTCGCCTTCCGGCAGCCAGCACAGCGCCACGTCCACCGTGTCCGTCTCGCGCGCGAAGTGCTTGACGAACAGGTCGGCCGGCAGCGCTTCGGCACCCTGCAACTCGGCGCGCAGGTAATCCTGCAGGCCGTCTTCGAAATACCACTCGGTGGTTTCGCCGGCCGCTTCGTCGTGCAGGCGCACGGTGAGGCCCGCGCAGAGCACGGCCTTGGCGCGGAGCAGGTGCTTGAGCTTGGACACGAGGATGCGCGGTGAATCGAAGTACTTCGGATCCGGCCAGAAGCGCAGCGTGGTGCCGGTCTTCTTTTTCGGCACCGTGCCGATCACTTCGAGTTCGCTGGCGCGATCGCCGTTGGCGAAGCTCATGCGGAACTCCTGGCCCTCGCGGCGGATGGTGACATCCACGCGGGTGGACAGCGCATTCACCACCGAGACGCCCACGCCGTGCAGGCCGCCGGAGAAGGCATAGTTCTTGTTGGAGAACTTGCCGCCCGCGTGCAGGCGCGTGAGGATCAACTCGATGCCCGGGACCTTTTCCTCGGGATGGATATCCACGGGCATGCCGCGGCCGTCGTCGGTGACCTCGACCGAGCCGTCGTTGAAGACGGTGACGTCGATGCTCTTCGCGTGGCCAGCGAGCGCCTCGTCGACCGAGTTGTCGATGACTTCCTGCGCCAGGTGGTTCGGCCGCGAGGTGTCGGTATACATGCCGGGGCGGCGCTTGACCGGGTCAAGGCCGCTGAGGACTTCGATGTCTGAGGCGTTGTAACGGGTATTCATCAGGCGGGTCGGTTTCTCGTTAGCCGGGCAGGATGGGTGACGCTGGCAAGCCGGTCAAGCCTGCCACACCCAGGTATCACGCGCCGAGATTGAGTGTAGGAGCGCGCTCGCGCGCGAAAAGCCCACGAAGCGATGACTTGGCCACTGAAAGCGATGCGCAATGCCACTCAAAGCGGCGCGCAATGCCACTCAAAGCGGCGCGCAATGCCACTCCAGCCAGGCCCGGTCGTCGCCGTCAAGCAGTGGCGACAGCGCCGCGCGCACCGTGGCATGGTAATCGTCCAGCCACGCGCGCTCGGATGGCTCCAGCAACCGGGGTTCCAGCCCGCGCCGGTCGAACGGACACAGGGTCAGGGTCTCGAAAGCATAGAACTCGCCGAACTCGGTCTGGTCGGCCTGGGTCACCACGGCCAGGTTTTCGTGGCGGATGCCATGGCGGCCAGGCTTGTACAGGCCGGGTTCGATCGAGGTGATCATCCCGGTCTCCAGCGGCACAAGTGCGCCACCGGCGACCGGCGGGCGGATGCCGTGTGGGCCTTCGTGCACGTTGAGGAAGTAGCCCACGCCGTGACCGGTGCCATGGCCGAAATCCATCCCGGCCGCCCACAGCGGCGCACGGGCCAGCGCATCCAGCTGCGGACCGCTCGCACCCTTGGGGAAGCGTGCCCGCGACAGCGCGATCATGCCCTTGAGCACCAGCGTCGAATCGCGCTTCTGCTCGTCGGTCACCGGCCCCAGCGCGAGCACGCGCGTGATGTCGGTGGTGCCGCCGAGGTACTGGCCACCGGAATCGACCAGTAGCAGCCCTTTGGCTGCGAGCGGGCTGAAGCCCGCCTCGGTGGCCCGGTAGTGCGGCAGGGCGCCGTTGGCCTGGTAGCCGGCGATGGTGGAGAAGCTCTCGCCGACGAAGCCATCCTGCGCGGCGCGCGCCTCGCGGACGAGGGTGTCCACGTCCAGTTCGGTCAGCGGCTCGCCGGCGGCCAGGCCGGTTTCGATCCGGCGGAAGGCGCGGGCCAGCGCGGCACCGTCGCGGCGCATGGCTTCGCGGATGTGCTCGAGTTCCTCCGGCGTCTTCCGCGCCTTGGCGGCGGTCGACGGCGCCGGGCCGCGGACCTGCTTCACGCTGGCCGGCAGGCCTTCGAGGATCGCCACCACCACCTTCGAGGCATCGAACATCAGGGCGGCGTCGTCGGGCAGGGCAGCCAGCGCGGAGGCGGCGGTGGCGTAGTCCGCCACGCCGATGCCGTCCGCGGCCAGCGCCGCCTTCACGGCCGCCGGTAGCTTGCCGGCGTCGATGAACAGCGTGGCCCGGGTGTCCTCGACCAGCAGGTGGGCGAGGAACACTGGGTTGTAGTCGACGTCGGCGCCACGCAGGTTGGTCAGCCAGGCGATGTCGTCGAGGCTGGAGACCAGGTGATGGGTGGCTCCGGCCCGGCGCATGGCCGTGCGCACTTGCTGCAGCTTGTCAGCGCGGGTCACCGGGGCAAACGGCGCCTCGTGCGCGAACACCGGCGCGGAGGGCCGGGCGGGGCGGTCCGCCCATGCGGCGCCGGGCAGGTCGAGGTCGGTGCGCAGGGTCGCGCCGCCGCTTGCCAGCCGTTGGGCCAGGCTCTCCGCACCCGAGACCGACATGCTGTCGCCGGCCACGGCCACGGTGTCGCCATCGGCCAGCTCGCTGGCCAGCCAGGCCACGTGCTCGGGCGTGTGCGCCACGTTCAGTTTCATCAGCGGCAGCCCGCTCCCGGCCAGCTCGGCCTCGGCCTGGGCGAAATAGCGCGAATCCGTCCACAATCCACCGCCCCTGGCCGTGACGACCAGCGTGCCGGCGGAACCGGTGAAGCCGGAAAACCACTCGCGGGCCTGCCAGCGCGGCGGCAGGTACTCGGAGAGGTGCGGATCGGCGCTGGGTACGACGACTGCCGCGACGCCTGCGCGGGCCATGGCGGCGCGCAGGGCGGAAAGGCGTTGGGAGACGGGGAGAGTGCTGGTGTCGGGTGTGCTCATGTCCGCATGGTACGACGAGAGCCACCCACCTCCCATCCCCCGCTCTACTCATGTAAAATACAAATTTCCAGCACTGGCTGCTCGCATGACTCCCCTGATTTTCGTCACCGGCGGTGTGGTGTCTTCCCTTGGGAAAGGCATCGCGGCGGCGTCGCTTGCCTCCATCCTCGAGGCGCGCGGGCTCTCCGTGACCATGATGAAGCTCGATCCCTACATCAACGTGGATCCGGGCACGATGAGCCCCTTCCAGCATGGCGAGGTGTACGTCACCGACGACGGCGCCGAAACCGACCTGGACCTGGGCCACTACGAACGCTTCGTCCGCACTCGCCTTACCGGCAAGAATTCGATCACCGCCGGCAAGATCTACGAGTCGGTGATCCGCAAGGAGCGCCGTGGCGATTACCTCGGCGCCACCGTGCAGGTCATCCCGCACATCACCGACGAGATCAAGCACTCCATCCACGAAGCGACGCGCGGTTACGACGTGGCGCTGGTGGAAGTGGGCGGCACCGTGGGCGACATCGAATCGCTGCCGTTCCTCGAGGCCATCCGCCAGCTGCGCATCGAGCACGGCGCGGAGAAGTGCATGTTCGTGCACCTCACGCTGGTGCCGTATATCAAGGCCGCCGGTGAGATCAAGACCAAGCCGACCCAGCATTCGGTGAAGGAGCTGCGCTCGATCGGTATCCAGGCCGACGTCCTGCTGTGCCGCGCCGAAGAAGCGCTGCCCGATGCGGAGCGCCACAAGATCGCCCTGTTCACCAACGTGCCGAAGAACGCCGTCATCAGCATGATCGATGTCGACGTGATCTATAAGCTGCCGATGTGGCTGCACGAGCAGGGCCTGGACGAGCTGGTCATCAAGCGCCTCGGCCTCGATGCCGGCACGGCCGACCTTTCCAGCTGGGTGCGCACGGTGGAAGCCGTGGAGCATCCGCGCGACGAAGTCACCGTGGCCATCGTCGGCAAGTACGTCGAACACAAGGATGCCTACAAGTCGCTGGGTGAAGCCCTGCGCCATGGCGGCATCAAGCAGTCGACCCGGGTCACGCTGGAGTGGGTGGATTCCGAGGACGTCGAAGCCCGCGGCGCGCGTACCGTGCTGGGCAATGCGGACGCGATCCTCGTGCCGGGCGGCTTCGGCAAGCGCGGCTTTGAAGGCAAGATCCTCGCGGCCCAGTTCGCGCGCGAAGCGGGCATCCCGTATTTCGGCATCTGCTACGGCATGCACGCGGCCGTGGTCGAATTCGCCCGTAACACCGCTGGCCTGAAGCAGGCGGACTCGAGCGAGAACGATCGCAACACGCCGGATCCCGTCATCGCGCTCATCACCGAGTGGACCACCGCCGGCGGCGAAGTCGAGCAGCGCACCGAGCGTTCCGACCTGGGCGGCACCATGCGCCTGGGTGCGCAGGAATGCCGCCTGAAGGCCGGTACCCTGGCCCGCGAGCTTTACGGCGAAGACGTGGTGCGTGAGCGCCATCGCCATCGCTATGAGTTCAACAACCGCTACCGCCAGACGTTCGAAGACCTTGGCCTGGTGATCTCGGGCAAGTCGATGGACGACCTGCTGGTGGAAGTGGTGGAACTGCCGCGCCATGTGCACCCGTGGTACCTCGGCTGCCAGGCGCACCCGGAGTTCACCTCCACGCCGCGCGAAGGCCATCCGCTGTTCATCGGTTTCGTCACCGCGGCGCGCGAGTACAAGGCCGTCCGCACGGGTGACAAGCTCGCCACGCGTTCGGAAGAGTCCGCCGCGTGACGGCGTTCGCGACCGAGCCCGCGCCGCCTGCGGCGAAGCTGCCACAGTCGGGTCTCGGCATCGCGTCGTTCGTCATTGCATTGCTATCCGGTGCCGCCGTCCTCGGCGGCATCGTGCTGTCTGCACTGCTGGTCGAGGCAGGCAACAGTGCCGAGCACATGCCGCTGTTCGGCCTGATCGGCCTTATCCTCGTATTCTTCCTGCTGCTGGCCCTGGCCGGCGTCGTGATGAGCCTGGTGGCGCTACGCCGCCAGGATCGCCGGCGCACGTTTGCCGCCATCGGCCTGGGGCTCAATGTTTTCATCCTGCTGGGTACCGGCATCATGATGATGATCGGCACCGCGCTCAGTCATTCCAACTCGTAACGGGAACCGCATGACCACTTCGATCACCAAAATCCACGCCCGCGAAATCCTCGATTCGCGCGGTAATCCCACCCTCGAAGCCGAAGTTACCCTGGCGGACGGTTCGTTCGGCCGTGCGGCCGTGCCCAGCGGTGCATCCACCGGCACGCGCGAAGCGGTGGAACTGCGCGATGGCGACAAGTCGCGCTACGGCGGCAAGGGCGTGACCAAGGCGGTCGCCAACGTCAACACCGACATCGCCAAGGCGCTGGCCGGTTACGACGCGGCCGACCAGAAGGGCCTCGATGCGAAGCTGATCGCCCTCGACGGCACCGATAACAAGGGCAAGCTGGGCGCCAACGCGCTGCTCGGCGTTTCCATGGCTGCCGCGCACGCCGTCGCCGCTTCGAAGAAGCAGGCCCTGTGGCAGTACCTGATGGTCGACGGCGGCGGTTCGCTGCCGGTGCCGATGATGAACATCATCAACGGCGGTGCGCATGCCGACAATAACGTCGACGTGCAGGAATTCATGGTGCTGCCGGTCGGCGCGCCGAATTTCGCAGAAGCCCTGCGCTACGGCGCCGAGATCTTCCACGCGCTGAAGTCGGTGCTGAAGGGCCGCGGCCTGAATACCTCGGTGGGCGACGAGGGCGGCTTCGCGCCGAACCTGAAGTCGAACGTCGAAGCGCTCGACACGATCCTCGAAGCGGTCGGCAAGGCCGGCTTCAAGGTCGGTAGCGACATCCTGCTCGGCCTCGACGTCGCCAGCTCGGAGTTCTTCAAGAACGGCAAGTACGACCTCGAAGGCGAGGGCAAGGTGTTCACCCCGGAACAGTGGGTCGACACGCTGGCCTCGTGGGCGAAGCAGTACCCGATCGTCACCATCGAAGACGGCATGGCCGAAGGCGACTGGGACGGCTGGGCACACCTCACCAAGGTGGTGGATGGGCGCATCCAGCTGGTCGGCGACGACCTGTTCGTGACCAATCCGAAGATCTTCCAGGAAGGCATCGACAAGAAGATCGCCAACGCCATCCTGATCAAGGTCAACCAGATCGGCACCCTGTCCGAGACGCTGGAAGCCATCGCCATGGCCGACCGCGCTAAGTACGCGGCGATCGTTTCGCATCGCTCGGGTGAAACCGAAGACACCACGATCTCGGACATCGCCGTGGCGACCACCGCGACCCAGATCAAGACCGGTTCGTTGTGCCGTACCGATCGCGTCGCCAAGTACAACCAGCTGCTGCGCATCGAGGAAGCCCTCGGCGCGAAGGCGAAGTACGCCGGCCGCGATGCGTTCCCCAACCTGTCCAAGCTGCCGGGCTAAAGGGGCACCTTGAGCAACGCGGCACTCCTGCGCTGGGTCGGCCTGATCCTTGTCGTCATCCTCATCGCGCTGCAGCTGAAGCTGTGGGTCGGCGGTGGGGGGATGGCCGAGGTGGAATCCCTGCGCGCGGCGGTCAAGAAGCAGGCCGACGATAACGCCGTGCTGCAAAAGCGCAACGAAGCGCTGGGCGCGGACGTGGAAGACCTCAAGCATGGCGAGCAGGCCACCGAAGCGCGTGCGCGCCAGGAACTGGGCCTGATCAAGCCGGGTGAGACCTTCTACCAGGTAGTGGAGCCGGGGGCCGCGACCAGCGTGCCGCCGCCTCCGCCGCCCGTGACCGCCGGCGGCCAGTAATGGATGCCCTGTGGTGCGTGATTCCGGCCGCCGGCAAGGGCGTCCGGGCCGGTGGTGACCGGCCGAAGCAATACCAGTCCGTGGCGGGCCGGCCCTTGCTGGACCATACCCTGGAACGGCTCGCCGCCCATCCGCTGGTGGCGGGCCTGATGGTCGTGATCGCCGCGGATGACCAGCATTTCGCCGCCGTCGAGGCGATCCATGGCAAGCCGCTGCTGACAACCGTCGGTGGCAGCGAACGCAGTTACTCCGTGCTGGCGGGCATCGACGCCCTGCCGGCCAGCGTGGCCGGGGATGCCTTCGTCCTCGTCCACGACGCGGCGCGACCGTGTGTCCGCGCCGACGACATCACCCGGCTGATCCAGCAGGCCGGGCAGCAGGAGGGTGGCCTTCTTGGCGCACCCTTGCGCGATACGCTCAAGCGGGCAGGCGAGGGCGGTCACAGCCTGGCGACCGAGCCCCGCGATGGCCGCTGGCGCGCCTTCACGCCGCAGATGTTCCGGCGCGAGGCGCTGGCCCGTGCACTTCGCCTTGCCGTTGCCGACGGTATCGTGGTCAGTGACGAAGCCATGGCGATGGAGCGCATCGGCATCGCGCCCCTGCTGGTCGAGGGATCGGAAGACAATATCAAGGTAACCACGCCGGCCGACTTCGCGCTGGCGGAGTTCCTGCTCGGGAGGACAAGATGATTCGCATCGGTCAGGGATTCGACGTCCACGCGTTCGGCGAAGGCGACCATGTGATGCTGGGTGGCGTGCGCGTCGCCCACAAGCAGGGCGTGCTGGCGCATTCCGACGGCGACGTCGTGCTGCATGCGCTGTGCGATGCGCTGCTCGGCGCGCTGGCGCTGGGCGACATCGGCAAGCATTTCCCGCCCTCGGACGACCAGTGGCGCGGGGCGGACAGCCGTACCTTCGTGCGCGCCGTGCGCGAGCTGGTCGCCGAGCGCGGGTACGTGCTGGGGAACGCCGATATCACGGTGATCTGCGAGGCGCCCAAGGTGCTTCCGCACGCACTGGCGATGCGCGAGAACATCGCCGCCGACCTTGGCGTCGACATCGACCGGATCAGCATCAAGGCGACCACGACCGAGACGCTTGGGTTCACCGGCCGCCGCGAAGGTATCGCGGCGCTGGCCTCCGTGCTGGTCCAGCCGGCATGACCGAGCTCGACCCGCGCCCGTCGACGCCGCGCCTGCACGACAGGCTCGAGGCGATCAACGAGCTGCTGCGTCGACGCGAGGGCCTGCTGGAATTCGCCGGTGCCGCGCCGGACGGCGACGAAAGCGCCCTGGATGCGGCGGACGCCGCGCTGCAGGCCACGCTGGATGGCTTGCATCCCGCCGACCTTGCCGACGTACTCGAATCGCTGCCGCTGGAAGATCGCATTGCGGTCTGGCAGCGCGTGCGCAGCGATCGCGACGGCGAGATCCTGCTCGAAGTGTCCGACTCGGTGCGTGAATCGCTGATCGCCGACATGGACGATCGCGAGATCCTCGCAGCCGTCGAGCCGCTGGACGCCGACGAACTCGCCGACCTCGTCGATGACCTGCCCACCGAAGTGCTGCCGGAACTCATGGCCAGCCTCGATGCGCAGGATCGCGAGCGCGTGCAGGCGGCGATGTCGTTCGAGGACGACCAGGTCGGTGCGCTGATGGACTTCGAGATGGTCACCATCCGCGAAGACATCAGCCTGGAAGTGGTGCTGCGTTACCTGCGCCGCTTCGAAGAGCTGCCCGCGCAGACCGACAAGCTGTTCGTCATCAATGGCGACCACGTGCTCACCGGCGTGCTTCCGCTGCATTGGTTGCTGGTGAACTCGCCGGACCGGATGGTCCACGAGATCATGGCGCCCGACGTCAATACATTCCGCCCGGAAGACGACGCGTACGACGTGGCGCAGGCCTTCGAGCGCTACGACCTGGTCACCGCCCCGGTGGTCGATGCGCAGATGCGCCTGATCGGACGCCTGGCCGTGGACGCGATGATCGACTTCATCCGCGAGGAAGGCGAGGCCGAAGCGCTGTCGCGTGGCGGCCTGCGCGAAGAGGAAGACATCTTCGCGTCCGTGTGGAAATCCGTGCGCAATCGCTGGGCGTGGCTGGCCACCAACCTGGTCACCGCCTTCATCGCATCGCGCGTCATCGGTCTGTTCGAGCATTCGATCGAACGCCTGGTGGCACTGGCGGCGCTGATGCCGATCGTCGCCGGCATCGGTGGCAACTCCGGAAACCAGACCATCACCATGATCGTCCGCGCCATGGCGCTGGAGCAGGTGACGGTGGCCCAGGCCGGTCGGCTGTGGCGCAAGGAGCTTGGCGTCGCACTGATCAATGGCCTGGTCTGGGGCGGCGTGATCGGCGTCGTCGCCTGGCTGCTGTATCACAGCCCGTCGCTGGGCCTGGTCATGACCGCCGCGATGACCTTGAACCTGTTGCTGGCCGCCTTCATGGGCGTGGGCATCCCGATGCTGATGGTGAAGCTGGGCCGCGATCCCGCGCTCGGCTCCAGCGTGCTGATCACCGCCATGACCGATAGCGGCGGCTTTTTCATATTCCTGGGCCTGGCCACCCTGTTCCTGATGTAAAGGCTGTAAGTCATGAGTGAGAACGAACTGCCCTTCGCCTTCGGCGCGCCGCCGCTGCGCGGCCGCCTGCGCAGTGCCGCCGAGGATTTCTTCGTCGAAGAGGTCCTTGGCTACGAACCGGACGGCGCGGGCGAGCACGTGTTCCTGCAGGTGGAAAAGCGTGGCGCGAACACCGACTGGGTCGCACGCGAGGTGGCGAAGTTCGCCGGCATCGCGCCGATGAACGTCGGCTACGCGGGCATGAAAGACCGTCATGCGGTAACCCGCCAGGTGTTCACCGTGCAGCTGCCCGGCAAGGCCGATCCGGACTGGAGCGCGTTCCCGCACGCCGATGTCACCTTGACCTCGCTCGGACGGCATTCGCGCAAGATCAAGCGCGGTGCGTTGCGTGGCAATCGTTTCGTGATCGTGCTGCGCGAGGTCGAGGGCGATCGCGCCGAAGCGGAGGCGCGCCTGGCGGCCATCGCCGAACGTGGCGTGCCGAACTATTTTGGCGAACAGCGTTTTGGCCTGGGCGGCAACAACGTCGAACAGGCACGCGCGATGTTCAAGGGGCGCCGGGTGGATCGCGACAAGCGTTCGATCCTGCTTTCCGCGGCACGCTCGCACATCTTCAATGGCGTGCTTGCCGAGCGCGTAGCGGGCGGGACGTGGGATGCGGGGCTGGACGGCGAGATCTGGGGCCTGGACGGCTCGCGCTCGTGGTTCGGGCCGGAAGCGTTCAACGACACGCTTGCCGAACGGCTTGCGCGTTTCGACATCCATCCGACCGGCCCGTTGTGGGGCAGTGGCGAGTCGCCGGCTGGCGGCGATGCCGCGGCGCTGGAAGCGTCCGTCGCGGCGCGCGATCCCGACCTGGCCGAAGGGCTGGTGGGCGCGCGGATGGATCAGGAGCGCCGGGCGTTGCGTCTCAAGCCGTCCGACTTTGCGTGGCGCTGGCTCGAGGATGGTGCGCTGGAGGTGGGTTTCGTGCTGCCGGCGGGGGCGTATGCGACGACGGTGGTTCGCGAGATTGCGGTGACGGGGTAGGGTGGCTTTTACGAGGTGGGCCGACTGTGCGGGGAGGCCTGGCGTCGAGGGAGTCTGTTCGCGCGTAGTCGCGCTCCTACAACCTAGGGTTTGAGCAGGACGACGACGGCGCCGGTGCCGCCTTGCATCGGTCGCGCGGAGGCGAATGCGACGACGTCGTCGCGGCGGCGCAGCAGTTTGTCGGTCAGGCCCTTCAGCACGGGGCCGGCGGCTTTCGAGCGCAGCCCCTTGCCGTGGATGATCCGCACGCAGCGGATGCCATCGCGATGGCACTCGGCCAGGAACTCCGCGATGGTCATCTGCGCCGCCGCCGCGTTCATCTGGTGCAGGTCCACGTCGGCCTGGATGCTGAACTGGCCGCGCTTGAGCTGTTTCAACAGTTTCGGCGGGTAGCCGTCGCGCAGGTACGACAATTCTTCGCCGACTTCGAGTTCGGCGGGGTCGTATTCGAACAGCAGCGATTCGGCGGGAACGGCCGCTTCGTCGGCCAGGCGCATCATCGGCACCGGCTCCGGGCGCGGCCGCTCTGGCACGACTTCCTTGGCCACCATGGGCCGAACGTCGCCGATCGCCTCGCGAAACAGGCGGCTGTCGTCGTCGTGCACCGAGGCATTGCGTCGTTTCATTCGGTTCATCCTAGCCGGTTCCGGTGAATCCCGCGTCCCGGTCCGGTAGACTTGGGAGGTCCTGCGGCCCGTCGATGATGTGGGGCCGCCAGCCCCGTTTTTCGATCTGGATCAGCATGCAAGTTCTGGTTAGCAACGACGACGGCGTGGAGGCTCCGGGCATCCGGGTCCTTGCCGGGCGTCTTGCCGGGTTCGGCACGGTGACGGTGGTGGCTCCCGACCGCGACCGCTCCGGCGCAAGCAATTCGCTCACCCTCGATTCGCCCATCCGCGTACAGCGCATGGAGGATGGCCGCTACCGTGTCTCGGGTACGCCGACCGACTGCGTGCATCTGGCGCTGTCGGGCCTGCTCGAGCACGAGACCGACATCGTCGTCTCCGGCATCAACAACTGCGCCAACCTTGGCGACGACGTGATCTATTCCGGCACCGTGTCGGCCGCGATGGAGGGGCGCTTCCTCGGCTTGCCGGCGATCGCCGTGTCGCTGGTGACGAAGGAAGGCTCGGGCGAGCATTTCGAATCCGCCGCCAACGCCGTGCTGATGCTGGTCCGCCGGCTGGTCGTGGATCCGCTGCCGGCGGACACGATCCTCAACGTCAACGTCCCCGATCTTCCGTGGGATGAGATCCAGGGCTTCGAAGTCACCCGCCTGGGCAAGCGCCATCGCTCGGCGCCCGCCATCCGCACGGCGGACCCGCGCGGCCGCGACATGTGGTGGATCGGCCCGCCGGGCAAGGTCGAAGACGAAGGCCCGGGTACGGATTTCAACGCGGTGGCCCGCGGCTTCGTTTCGGTCACGCCGATCCATACCGACCTCACCCGGTTCCAGGCTCTTGAGAAAGTGAGTAGCTGGATGCTCTCGCTGACCGCCTCGATGGACAACGAGGAGGCCGCCTGACGTGGTGAACATGCACGCCCTGCCGCCTTCGGCCCTGCGCGGGGAGGGCATGACCTCGCAGCGCGCCCGTGACCGCCTCGCCGCCCGGCTCGCCGAAGAAGGCATCCGCGACGAGCGCGTGCTCGAGGTCATCCGCCAGCTGCCCCGGCACCATTTCATCGACCAGGCGCTGCATTCGCGCGCTTACGAAAACACCGCCTTGCCGATCGGCCACGGCCAGACCATCTCGCAGCCGTGGATCGTGGCGCGGATGACCGAGGCCCTGATCGAGCACGGCGTGCCCGACCGCGTGCTCGAAATCGGCACGGGCTCCGGCTACCAGGCCGCCGTCCTCGCCGGCATCGTGCCGACCGTCTACACCGTGGAACGCATCGAAGAGCTGCTGCGCCAGGCGCGTCGCCGCTTCCGCCAGCTGGGCATCGAGAACCTGCGTTCGCGGCACGACGACGGCAAGCTGGGCTGGGAATCCGATGCGCCGTTCGACGGCATCATCCTCACCGCGGCCGGCGATCGCGTGCCGCTGAAGTTGCTCGACCAGCTCAAGCCCGGCGGCGTGCTGGTGGCTCCCGTGGGCAGCCCGAGCCAGCAGGTGCTGGTCCGGATGCGCAAGGACGACAAGGGCGAGGTGACCCGCGAGGAACTGGGCGCGGTCAGCTTCGTACCACTCTTGGGCGGCATCGGCTGATGCGCCTTTCACACAGGGGAGCCCGCTGAATGCGGCTGTTTGGATCGCTTTACGAGCGTGCCATCACGTGGGCGCGCCATCGCCACGCGGTGCGCTACCTGGCCGGCCTGTCGTTCGCCGAAGCCTTCATCTTCCCGATCATGCCGGAGGTGATGCTGGCCCCGATGATGCTGGCGGAGCCGCGCAAGGCGTTCCGCTATGCGAACTGGAGCCTGCTGTTTTCCCTGCTGGGTTCGCTGGTGGGCTACGCGCTGGGGCACTTCGCCTATGAGGCGCTGAAGCCGCTGCTGGCGTCGATGCACCTGCTGACGCATATCGAAGAGGGCGTCGCCAGCCTGCGCGAGGACATGCAGTCGCACGCGCTCGGCCTGTACATCGTGCTCGCCATGGCGGCGCTGCAGCCCGTGGTGCCGATGAAGTTCGTCACCTGGGCGTCCGGCATCGTCGGCGTGCCCCTGGTCCCGTTCCTGCTGTGCATGCTGATCGGGCGTGGCAAGCGGGTCTGGCTGTTGGCCCTGCTCATCCGGCTGTTCGGTGAACGGGCGGAGCAGATGCTGCGCAAACACATCGAGTGGATAGGTTGGGCTGTTATCGTAGCCGTCATCCTCCTGGCTGCCTGGTGGTTCTTGCTGCGATGAGTGACCGAGAAAGGAAACCTGCGATGCGCGCGTGGCGTCTGCTTGGCCTGGCTGCCGTCGCCGGCGGCGTGCTGCTGGCCGTGGGTTGCAGCGATCTCGATCCGACCCGGCACACGGTGGTCGTCACCCGGCCTGCCGGCAGCGGCGGCGGCAACTACGGGTCGCCGCATACCGTCGCGCCGACGCCGCCCCCGCCCGGTGGCAGCTACCGCGTGGTGAAGGGCGACACCCTCTACAGCATCGCGTTCCGCAACAAGGTCGATTTCCGCGACCTGGCGAAGTGGAACAACATCGATTCGTCGTACACGATCTGGCCTGGCCAGGACCTGCGCTTGTCGCCGCCGGGCGACGCACGGCCGGCGCCCGCGTCGGCGCATGCGGCGCCGGTCGTGGCCGCGGCGCCGCCGCCCGCGTCTGCGCCGCCTGCCTCGGGTCAGCCCGCGCCGGTGCCCCCGGCCCACCCGGCGACGGTTCCCGTTGCCAGTGCCCAACCGGGCTTCCAGGCCGTGACCGAGTCCGAGGCCGCGCCTGCGCCGGCCACGACCACGAACACCCCGGTGGTGGTCGCCGGCAAACCGGCCGAGTCCGTGGTTCCTCCGCCGACACCGCCGAGCGCCGCGCCCACGGCTACGCCGCCGCCAGTGGAAAACCCGCCTGCCTCCACCCCGATCATCGCCAGCGGGGCCACGCGTAACGCCGGCGGTATCGCCTGGCGCTGGCCGGCCGACGGCACGCTGATCAAACGCTTCTCATCGGGCGACGCCATTCCCGGCATCGAGATCGGCGGCAAGGCGGGCGACCCCGTGCGTGCCACCGCCGATGGCGTGGTGGTCTACAGCGGCAACGGCCTGGTCGGCTATGGCGAGCTGGTGATCATCAAGCACAGCGACAGCTTCCTCTCCGCTTACGGTCACAACCGCAAGCGACTGGTCAAGGAAGGCGAGAAGGTGAAGGCGGGACAGACCGTCGCCGAGATGGGTTCGTCGGGCGCCACCCGCGACGAACTGCAGTTCCAGATCCGTCGCGATGGCAATCCGGTCGACCCGTTGCAATACCTGCCGCCGAAGTAAGGGCGGGGGTGGGGGATGGGAAATGGGGGCGCGGGCTTGGGCGTGACAGCCGTCTCGCGCTAGGCCGCCCGGGCTTTCCGATTCTCGAACGCCTGCAGGTGCGCCCATGCCGTTTCCAGCATCGGTGCCTTGATCCCCTGCGCATGCGCCCGGCGCAACATGTCGCCGACGATGTGGTCGCCTTCGATCCGCTGGCCTGACTCCAGGTCGCGCAGCATCGACGCGGTCAACGGCGAGCCCTCCTGCGTCAGTACTTTCCACGCCATGCCGCGCGCCTGGTCCGGCACGGCCTGGCCCGAGGCGCGCGCCACGGCAAGGCATTCGTCGTAAAGCTGCTCGGTCAGGCGACGCCCGTCGTCGGTCCCGACGATGTCGCCGATGCTCGCCCGGAACAGGCAGGTGGCGCCGGCCAGCGTGGTGAGGAAGGTGAACTTCGCCCACAGGTCGCGGCCGATGTCCGCTGAATGGACATGGTCGACCTTAGCCGCAGCGAAGGCTTCGGCCAGTGTCTCGCAGCGACCGCCGTGGCTGGCGCCGTCGCGTTCGCCAAAGGTGACCGAGGCACCGTTGCCGTAGTGCATGACTTCGCCATCGGGCCCTTTGCCTGCGCTGATGACGCACATGCCACCGATGACCTTGTCGGGGCCGAAGCGCGCGTCCAGCACGGGGTAATGCGCAAGGCCGTTGAGGATGGGGACGATGGCCGTGCCTTCGCCCACCGCCGGGTCGATCGCCTCGATCGCCGAGTGCAGGTCGTAGGCCTTGCATGAAAGCAGCACGAGGTCGAAGGTGCCCGCATCGCCCACGGTCTCGGCCGTGACGTGGTTCACCCGTAAGGTGGCGTCGCCGAAGGGGCTGCGGATGACCAGGCCTTTTTCGTCCAGCACGGCTGCCCGGGCAGGGCGGACGAGGAAGGTGACGTCGAGGCCGGCCTGGGCAAGGCGCCCGCCGAAGTAACCGCCGGTCCCGCCGGCGCCGAGGACCAGGATACGCATGGCGGTTTAGCCTCGCGGGGGAAGGATGAAGGCAGCCAGCACGCGGCGACCTTCGCCGGAGAGCAGGCTGTAGGTGCGGGCGGCGGCGCCGCTGGTCATGGCTTCGACGCCGATGCCACGGCGCAGGAAGCCGGCCATCACCTCGGCCGAGGGGAACACCTGGCGCTCGCCGGTGCCGATCACGACGATGTCCGGCTTCAGGGCGACGATGGTCTCGACGTCGGCGAGACTCATCTGCTTCGCGTCGGTCACCGGCCAGTCTTCCACCACCTGTTCGGGGGTGATCAGCAGGCTGGCGTGGAAGTCGCGGTCGACCACCGTGACGGTGTCGGCGCTGACCCGGCGTACGAAGAGGTATTCGCCGGGGCGATCAAGCGAGAGGTCCATGACGGCTTACCGGGGCAGGGCGAGCTTCGGATCCTGTTCGTTACGGCGGAACAGGACGACGACGTGGCCGATTTCCTGGACGGTTTCGGCACGGGTCTCGCCAGCGAGGAAGGCAATCTGCGCCTGGCGCTCTTCCTTGTCGCCGCCAGACAGCTTCACCTTGACCAGCTCATGCTGGTCCAGGGCGTTGCCCAGTTCCTTGGCCACGGCCTCGGTGGCACCCTTGTTGCCAAGCAGGATCACCGGGGAAAGGTCATGCGCCAGGCTGCGGAGGTAGCGGCGCTGCGTAGGGGAGAGCGACATTGCGTTCAGGTTCGATTCGCGGGGGAGAGGGCCCAAAGGGTATCATGCGCGCCCCCCTCTCTTCTTTATCTGGCGGATTCCCCGGCCGATGGCACGCAGTAAAAGCAGCTCCCGCTGGCTCAAGGAGCACTTCGACGATCCCTATGTGAAACGCGCCCAGGCGGAGGGGATGCGTTCGCGCGCCGTTTTCAAGCTGGAAGAAGTGCTTGAGAAAGATCGCCTGATCAAGCCTGGCATGACCATCGTCGACCTGGGCGCCGCCCCGGGTGGCTGGTCCCAGCTGGCCCGCAAGCGCCTGGGCGAGACGGGCAAGGTCATCGCCCTGGACATCCTGCCCATGGTCGGTTTGTCGGGCGTGGACTTCATGCAGGGCGATTTCCGCGAAGAAAGCGTCCTGCGCGAGCTCGAAGGCATGCTGGACGGCAATAAGGTCGATCTTGTGCTGTCCGACATGGCCCCCAATATGTCGGGTGTGGCCCTCGCCGACCAGATCCGCGCCATGGACCTCTGCGACCTCGCCCGGCAATTTGCCCTGGACTGGCTGACGCCCGGGGGCTCGTTCCTGGTGAAACTGTTCCAGGGGCCGGGTTTCGACGAGTACCTAAAGACCTTGCGCGCCGACTTCAGTCGCGTGACGATGCGTAAACCGAAGGCCTCCCGCGCGCGTTCGCGAGAGGTCTATGCGCTGGGGACCGGACTGAAATCCGCGAACCGGCAACCTGGCGAGAACCGCGCATGAATGAGATGGCTAAAAACCTGTTGCTCTGGCTGATCATCGCGGTGGTTTTGCTTACCGTCTTCCAGACCTTCAATCCCCACAGCGGCGCGTCGCAGGACATGTCCTACACCGCGTTCGCCCAGCAGGTGGATAACGGTAACGTGGCCAACGCCACGATCACCTCGTCCGCACCGCCCACCATCACCGGCAAGCTGAAAGACGGTGGCAGCTACCGCACCGTGGTGCCGGTGGTTGGCCTGTCCACCAGCGACCTGGTCAAGCAGATGCGCGACAAGGGCGTCGAGCTTCGCCAGGAGCCTGCCGACAACGGCTTCTCGTTGATCGGCCTGCTGTTCAACTGGCTGCCCATCATCATCTTCGTCGCCGTGCTGATCTGGTTCATGCGCCAGATGCAGGCGGGGTCGGGTGGTCGCGGCGCCATGAGCTTCGGCCGCTCGCGGGCCAAGCTGCAGGGCGAAGACCAGGTCAAGGTCAACTTCAGCGACGTCGCCGGTTGCGACGAAGCCAAGGAAGAAGTCGGCGAACTGGTCGAGTTCCTGCGCGACCCGGGCAAGTTCCAGAAGCTGGGCGGCAAGATCCCGCGCGGCGTCCTGATGGTCGGCCCCCCGGGTACCGGCAAGACGCTGCTGGCCAAGGCCATCGCCGGCGAAGCCAAGGTGCCGTTCTTCTCCATTTCCGGTTCCGACTTCGTCGAGATGTTCGTCGGCGTGGGCGCAAGCCGCGTCCGCGACATGTTCGAGCAGGCCAAGAAGCACGCGCCCTGCATCATCTTCATCGATGAAATCGATGCGGTCGGCCGCCACCGCGGCGCCGGCATGGGCGGTGGCCACGACGAGCGTGAGCAGACCCTCAACCAGCTGCTGGTTGAGATGGACGGTTTCGAAGGCACCGAAGGCATCATCGTCATCGCCGCCACCAACCGTCCGGACGTGCTCGACCCGGCACTGCTGCGTCCGGGCCGCTTCGACCGCCAGGTCGTCGTGGGCCTGCCGGACGTGAAGGGCCGTGAGCAGATCCTCAAGGTGCACATGCGCAAGGTGCCGACCGCTGCCGACGTCGAACCGATGACGATCGCCCGCGGTACGCCTGGCTTCTCCGGTGCGGACCTGGCCAACCTCGTCAACGAGGCTGCACTGTTCGCGGCACGCGAGAACGCCCGCGAAGTGCGCATGAGCCACATGGACCGCGCCCGCGACAAGATCCTCATGGGTGCCGAGCGCCGCTCCATGGCGATGAACGACGAAGAGAAGCGGCTGACCGCGTACCACGAAGCGGGCCACGCGATCATCGGTCGCCTCGTGCCCGAGCACGACCCGGTCTACAAGGTCACGATCATCCCGCGCGGTCGCGCCCTGGGCGTCACCATGTACCTGCCGGAAGGCGATCGCTACAGCATGAACAAGGTGGCGATCGAATCGCAGCTGGCGTCGCTGTACGGCGGCCGCGTGGCGGAAGAGGTCATCTTCGGGCACGACAAGATCACCACGGGTGCGTCGAACGACATCGAGCGTGCCACCAAGATGGCGCGCAACATGGCCACGAAGTGGGGCCTGTCGGACGAGCTTGGCCCGGTGATGTACGGCGAAGAGGAAGACGAGGTCTTCATCGGTCGCTCCGTCACGCAGCACAAGAGCGTCTCCAACGAGACCGCCCGCAAGATCGACGAAGTGGTGCGCACGATCCTCGATCGCGCCTACGCGCGCAGCAAGGACCTGCTCACCTCCAACATCGACAAGCTGCACGCGATGGCCGAGGCACTGCTGCTGTACGAAACCATCGACGCGCGCCAGATCGACGACATCATGAATGGTCGCGAGCCTGGGCCGCCGGCTGACTGGCAGAAGCCCGGGTCCACCCCGCCGCCTCCGCCGCCGCCTCGCGGCGATTCCGGGGCCACCGACAAGGTCGGCAAGCCGGCGACGCAGCTGTAAAAGGGAAGGGCGGCCGTTGGTCGCCCTTCTTCGTTATCGATCGACGGAAAAAATCGCCTTCGATGCGGTCGGCTCAAACCCCGCTGCGACAATGATTTAGCCGTCCATTTAGCCCAATCGTTACCGTTGCGCGAAAAAAAGTTTCAGAAAAGTGTTGACGCACACCCTCGATATCTGAATAATTCCGCTTCTCGACACGGCGCCAACGCTTCGCAGCGGTGGTCACCGGGTCAAAGGTTTTAAGTGTGCGCCCGTAGCTCAGTTGGATAGAGTACCAGGCTACGAACTTGGTGGTCGGGAGTTCGAATCTCTCCGGGCGCACCATTTTTAAACCGATATCGACGTGCTTGCGCATCGGTATCGGCCGCGGAAAGTGTGGTGTGTTCATACGGATTGACGGGCTAGGCTTTGACCCGTAGCATCTGAAGGCTTCACCCGGCGGTATCGGTGACGCTTTAAGGTTTCGGGGTATAGCTCAGTCTGGTAGAGCGCCAGCTTTGGGAGCTGGATGTCGGGGGTTCGAATCCCTCTGCCCCGACCAATTGGTGCTCTACGTACAGTGCCTGCGCCTGTAGCTCAACCGGATAGAGCATCGGCCTTCTAAGCCGACGGTTGCAGGTTCGATTCCTGTCGGGCGCGCCAGTTCAGGTTTATGGTGGGCGTAGCTCAGTTGGTTAGAGTACCGGATTGTGATTCCGGATGTCGTGGGTTCGAATCCCATCGTCCACCCCACTTTTAGTTGTACAATTTAGTTTACGGGCCGTTAGCTCAGTTGGTAGAGCAGTTGACTCTTAATCAATTGGTCGTAAGTTCGAATCTTACACGGCCCACCAATTTGAATAAGGCACTTAGAGCAATCTAAGTGCCTTTTTCTTTTGTCCTGATTTCGCATACGGCTTTTCCTTGGCCGCGGGTTCTGCCATCCATGATCATCCAAGACCGTCCGTCGGGACGCGCGAAGTGGGCACTGCCAGCATGGTTGCTGGGCGCCATCGTCGCCGTATACATCCTGGCGATACTGAATCGCAGCCTGTGGACCGAGGTGCACCAGGCACTGTCCGCCTCGAGCGGCGTGGATGGATTCTGGGCCCTCAGCGTTACCGTTTTTTGTCGGTTGGTCGGCAACCTCGTCCTGACCCTGGCCCTGGTGATGTGGCCGCGGATCGGCAAGCCCTTGCTGGCCCTGCTCATCCTCGTCTCGGCGGCTAGCGCGTACTACGCCTCGACCTTCGGCGTGCGGCTCAACGAGGAGATCATCCAGAGCATCTTCGAGACGACGCGTGCGGAAGCCGCGGCGCTGATCACGCTCGGCTCGGTGGGCTGGATCACGCTGTTCGGTATCCTGCCGGCGGTGCTCGTGCTGATGGTGCCCGTGCGCTTCATGCCCATGTGGCGCAGCCTCGCCGTGCGGACGGCGGTCATCCTCGGCGCCGTCGTGCTGCTACTGGTGCCGCCGATGCTGGCCGGGCGCAACTACGTCTACTTCGAGCGCAACCATCGCCCGATGTACGAGGTGTTCAACCCGTACGCCGCGCTCAGTGGCACGTTCCACTACCTGCAGCGCGATGTGTTCCGCAAGAAGCGGACGATGGTGCCGATCGGTACCGATGCGACCCTTGCACCGAATGCCGCCATGGCCGCACGCAAGCGGGTCGTCGTGCTGGTGGTGGGCGAGACCGCGCGTGCGGAAAACCAGTCGTTGCAGGGCTACGCGCGCGAGACGAATCCCGAGATGAAGCGGGCAGGGGCGATTTACTTCAGCGATGCATGGTCGTGCGGTACGGCGACCACCGTGTCCGTGCCCTGCATGTTCTCCGACATGACCCGCGAGAAGTTCGATAAGCCGGTGGCGAAGGCGCACTGGAATGCGCTCGATGTCCTGCAGCATGCAGGCGTGGACGTGTTCTGGCGCGACAACGACGAGGGTTGCAAGGACGTTTGCGCGCGCGTGCCCAACGATGACCTGACCAACGAGAAGGTCGCCGGCCTGTGCGACGCCGATGGCTGCATCGACCAGGTGCTGATCGAGGACCTGCCCGAACGCCTCGCGAAGATGCGCTCGCCCGCGCTGCTCGTGTTGCACATCAAGGGCAGCCACGGCCCGTCCTATTTCCAGCGCTACCCGGCCGAGTTCAACGTGTTCAAGCCCGGCTGCGACACCGCCGAGGTGCAGACCTGCACCTACGCGCAGACGGTCGCCAGCTACGACAACACGATCCTGTACACCGATCACATCCTTGGCAAGGTGGTCGACGCGCTCAAGGCCGAGCCCGACGTCGACAGCGCCATGATGTACCTCTCCGACCACGGCGAATCGCTGGGCGAGAAGGATGTCTACCTGCACGGCGCCGACTGGGCCACGGCACCCAGCCAGCAGAAGCACATCCCGATGCTGATGTGGCTGTCGCCCGGTTGGGTCCGCGACGCCGGGATCCGACTGGCGTGCGTCGACCAGCGCCGCGTACAGCCGGCCAGCCAGGACAACGTGTTCCACACCCTGCTTGGCTTCTTCGATACCCGCACCACGGTGTACAAGCCGGACCTGGACCTGCTGGCAGGTTGCCGGGGCTGAGCCAGGGAAGCCTGGGATTGCCAGGGTCGCGCGCGGTGGACCGGTGACCGCGCACCACCTAGAATGGCGCCGCGAAGCGAGAGTGGCGGAATTGGTAGACGCACCAGATTTAGGTTCTGGCGGAGAAATCCGTGGGGGTTCGAGTCCCCCCTTTCGCACCAACGTGTGTGGGACACCCTGGCCAGCCAGGGTTTTCGTTAGTCACAGCAGGACGGCCGTGTTTGGTTTCCGGCCCGAACGGTCGCGATTTCGCTCTTCTGCACGAATTCCTTGCTTGTAATCTCTCCCCGGGCGTCTTGCCGCACCTCGGTCGTGAACCGCTGCTCATAAGCCGCGCTAAAGACCCCGCCGCGAGAGAGATCGTAGTCGGCCGCCAGGTCGAGGTCGTGAGTGACGAACTGCCCCGGCAAAAGCTTCAGGTAGTAAGTATCCGGGTCATCCGGGATCACCTTCACGTACCGGCCAATGAACGGTGCCGGTTGGCCCGTGCGATCGCGCACATCGAAAAGATTGTTCTGCAAGTGACCGTCAGGCGTCACCGTCGGTGTGAACGGTTTCGGCAGGTATGCGGGCACGTTCCCGATATTCCGGATCGTCACCGTGACGACACTGGATGGTGCGCTGTTCGATATCGAACGGCCGATGACCTGCACATCGAGCATTTGAGCGGCAGAAGCGAGCCGGCTCGTTGAAAGCAGTGCAGCCGCCACGGCAATCCATGCGATCGGAACCTGTCGTTTCAATGCCTCTCTCCATGCATGCGCCGCCTGCGGTCGATCAGAACACATTCAACGCGAGGATGAGCGCGACCAGGAATACCGCCATGCCGATGATCATCCAGAACGGATACCAATACGCCGTGTGGAACAGCTTGTCGATCTCGCCACGCAAGGCCATGGAATCCATGCTGCATGGGTCAGCTGGATAGCGCTGGCGAGATGTGTTCGACCATACGTCTTCCTGACGCGTACCTCTGTCCTGATCCGTCACCGTCGTCCGTTCCTATCCATTGAAGCCGAGGGAACGGACGATACGCACCAGGCGACGCCTGGGGTATCGGCGTCAATCCATGGCGCGTGTAGGAAAACCCTTATCTAAGCGGCCGAAGGCGCGCCGGTACGCCGTGCAACGACGTTTGCGAGCAGGGCCAGCGCGGCGGTGATCGCGAAGTTCGCGCCGAAGGCCATCGTGGCCGAAACGTTGAGCAAAGCCGCAAACAACGAGCCGCCGATGGCGAGCGTCGACGCGACCGCCAGCGACTCGCACAACTGCAGGGCCGAACTGTTCGTGCCTTGTTCGTGTGCTGCGGACATCGACAGCGCGAGCGTCGACACCGTGCCGTAGACCATGCCGATACCGAGCCCGGTGGTCAGCCAGCCGAGCACCGCAAGCGGCACGGGAACGAACGAGAACGTGGCCAGGCCGGTGACGATGCTGCCGAGGGCAAGCAAGGCCGTGCCGCGGTAGAGCAGGGCCTGGCGCGAGATCTTCGCCAGGTGGCCCTGGTACCACGAGCCCGAGAACCAGCCGACGGCGCCGACGCTGATGCCGATCCCGGACCAGGTGGGCGACAGGCCGTGTTGCTGCGAAAACACCAGCGGCAGGAATGCTTCCGCGCCGAAGAACGACGATGCCACCAGGCCGCGCAGGCCGACGAGGGCGGGAAGCCCACGCGCCGCGCGCAGCGTGCCGGTCGGCAGGAGGCGCCGGCCGCATCCGATGAGGAGCAGCACCGCGGGAGCGAACAGCGCGAGGGCAAGCCAGCCGCGTTCCTGGCCGGCGACGAACATCAGGCAGGCGCCGAGCGATGCACCGAACGCGTTGAGCATGCGACCCGGCTTCGCGTCGGCGTGGTGCGTCGGTGCTTCCAGCGTACGCAAGGCACCGCGCACGCCGAGCGCCGCGGGGATCGCCAGCAGCGGCACGCCAAGGAAGACCCAGCGCCAGCCGGCGTGCTCGACGATCAGGCCGCTGATCGCGGGGCCGATCAGTGCCGGCACGACCCAGCCTGCGGAGAACGAGGCGAAGACCCTCGGCCGCAGATGGTCGGGGTAGAGGCGTCCGACGATGACATAGAGCGCCGGGGACAGCAGGCCCATGCCGAGGCCCTGGATCAGCCGGCCGAGCAACAGCATCGTCATGCCATGGGCGAAGCCGGCCACGAGCAGGCCGAGGATGAAGCCGGCCAGGCCGGTCCACATCGCTGGCGCAGGCCCGCGCTGGTCGCTCCATCGCCCGGAAACCACCATGCCGATGACGCTGGTCGCCAGCACGCCGCCGAAGGCGAGGGCGTATATACGCAGGCCGTCGAGCTCGCGGGCAACCGTGGGCATGGCCGTCGTGACCGCGAGCGCCTCGAAGGCCAGCAGCGAGATCAGGGCCACCATGCCAAGGGTGGCGGCGCGGTAGCGGGGAGCGAGGATGCCTTCGGCGGTGGGCGGGGAGGGGTCGAGCAGCTTGGGGTCGGACGTGCCCACGTTCATGTTCAATCCTTGGGGAATGGCCATTGTCTCACGCTTGCGCGCGGCGACAGGAGGCCGCAGGATCGGACCTTAACCATGGTTGAGGTCAAGCGATGCGCGAGCTGAGCGTGGGTGAAGCGGCAAGGCGAGCCGGCGTGGCAGTGTCCGCCTTGCACTTTTATGAGCGGAAGGGGCTGATCCACAGCCTGCGGACCCCAGGCAACCAGCGTCGATACCACGCCGACGTGCTCCGCCGGCTCGCGATCATCCGCGCCGCCCAGCGGGTGGGCATTCCGCTCGAGCCCGTCGGGGAAGCGTTCGCCGGCCTCCCGGCCGGTAGGGCGCCGGGTCGCGACGACTGGGCGGCCCTCTCGGCCCGCTGGCGCGAGGACCTCGACGAACGGACCGCCCAGCTCACCAACCTGCGAGACCGGCTGGGCGATTGCATCGGCTGCGGCTGCCTTTCCCTGACGGCTTGCGCCCTCGCCAATCCCGGCGATGCACTGGCAAAGGAGGGGGGTGGTCCCCGGCGCTGGAACCGGGCTTGAGCCCTGTTGCGGGGGTGTGATGGCAAAACGTAGAATGGGCAGTCATTTGCGGGGTTTTTCGCCAGTACCGGCTGCGGCCGGGGTAGGGCCAGGCGCTCGCGGTGAAACCCTTGGTTTTCGGTCAAGGCGACGGATGTCGCCATCGCGCCGCGTTTTGCGGCGGTTTCAGGAGAGGTCATGCAGGTTTCGGTTGAGAATGTCGGCAAGCTCGGGCGCAAGCTCACGGTGAAGTTCCCGGCCGAGCGCCTGGAGGCGCAGGTCTCCGAGCGCATCGCGGAAATGGGCCGCACGGTCCGCCTGAAGGGCTTCCGTCCGGGCAAGGTGCCCACCACGGTGATCAAGCAGCGCTTCGGCGCGCAGGTCCGTGGCGAGGCCTTGTCCGACCTGATCGGCACCACGCTGCGCGAAGCGGTCACGCAGGAAAAGCTGCAGCCGATCGCCAACCCGTCGGTGGACACCACGGGCAACCCGGTCGACGGCGAAATCGCCTACACCGCCACGTTCGAAATCATGCCGGAGTTCCCGGCCATCGACGTCGCCTCCCTTGAGATTAACCGTCCCAAGGCCGAGGTGAAGGATTCGGACATCGACAAGATGATCGAAACCCTGCGCACCCAGCGTCGCAGCTTCGACGAAGTCGCCCGCGCTTCGAAGGAAGGCGATTTCGTCATGTTCGAATACGCCGCCGAATCCGGCGACTACCGCTTCCCGGCCGAAGGCCTGGAGCGTGCCGGCAGCGTGATCGGCTCGGGCACCCTGTTCAAGGCCCTCGACGAGGCCCTGACCGGCCGCTCGGCCGGCGAAGACCTCGTCCAGGACGTGGCTTTCCCGGAAGACTTCCGTAACCCGGACCTCGCCGGCAAGACCGCCAAGGTCACCTTCAAGATCGTGAAGGTGCAGGAGCCGAACCTCCCGGCGGTGGACGACGAGTTCATCCAGCTGTTCGGCGTGGCCGATGGCAGCATCGACACCTTCCGCAAGGAAGTGCGGGCCAACCTCGAGCGCGAGCTGAAGGCGACCCTGATGGCCCGCCTGAAGTCCGAAGTGGCCGAGAAGCTGGCCGGCGCCTACGCCGAGCTGGACGTGCCCGACCTGATGGCCGATGCCGAGGCGCAGAGCCTGGCCGCCGGCAACCTCCCGCGCGGCCAGCAGCCGTCGCCGGAGATGGTCGCTGAAGCCCTGCCGTTCGCCCGCAAGCGCGTCATTGCCGCGCTGCTGATGGGTGAGATCGCCCGCAAGAACGAGCTTCGCCTGGACCGCAAGCGCATGGGCGAAATGCTCGCAGCGATTGCCTCTACCTATGAAGAGCCGGAAAAGGTCATTGAACTGTATAACGGTGACCCCCAACTGATGCAGGGACTGCAGAACCGCGTGATGGAAGACCAGGTCGCGGAGTGGGTGGCGGACAACGCCAAGTCCACCGACCAGGAGCTGGGCTTCGACGAGGTAATGCGGCCGATCGGCGCGTAAGTCAGCGCGCCGCTGTACAGTATCAACCGGGCCCCATACCTAGGAGAGACCCCATGTCCATGGCTCCGATCCAGAACCTCAACCTGGTGCCCATCGTCGTCGAACAGACCTCGCGCGGCGAGCGTTCGTACGACATTTACTCGCGCCTCCTCAAGGAGCGCGTGATCTTCGCGGTTGGCCCGGTCGACGACTACATGGCCAACGTGATCGTCGCGCAGCTCCTGTTCCTTGAATCGGAAAACCCGGACAAGGACATCAACCTGTACATCAACAGCCCGGGTGGTTCCGTCACCGCGGGCATGGCGATCTACGACACGATGCAGTTCGTGAAGCCGGACGTCAGCACCATGTGCATCGGCCAGGCCGCCTCGATGGGCGCCCTGCTGCTGGCGGCGGGTGCGGCCGGCAAGCGTTACTCGCTGCCGCATTCGCGGATCATGATCCACCAGCCCTGGGCTGGCGGCATTTCCGGCCAGGCCACGGACATCGAGATCCACGCGCGTGAAATTCTCACGATGCGTGAGCGTCTCAATGCCATCCTGGCGAACCACAGCGGCAAGACGGTCGAGGAAATCGCCCGCGACACCGAGCGCGACCGCTTCATGAGCGGCGCGGAAGCCCAGGCTTACGGGCTGATCGACTCGGTCCTCGACAGGCGCACCGTTGACACCGTCAAGTCGGCTTGATTGGTTTTTTCGCTTGTGAAATCCAGCACTTCGCCCCGGCTTCCCGGGGCGGGGTGCTGTGCTATTCTCAAAGCGCATCTAGATCCTTAGTAGGGCCCAAAGCATGAGCGACGAGCGGCAAGGCCGTTCCAACGACGGCAAGATTCTGTACTGCTCCTTCTGCGGCAAGAGCCAGCACGAAGTGCGCAAGCTGATCGCCGGCCCCAGCGTGTTCATCTGCGACGAATGCGTTGAGCTGTGCAACGACATCATTCGCGAGGAACTGGAAGAGAAGGCGGCCTCCGGCCGGACCCAGCTTCCGAAGCCCCGCGAAATCATGGAAGCCCTCGACCAGTACGTGGTGGGCCAGACACGCGCCAAGAAAGCGCTGTCGGTGGCCGTCTATAACCACTACAAGCGCATGGAATCGCGCCAGAAGAACGACGACGTCGAGCTCGGCAAGTCGAACATCCTCCTGATCGGTCCGACCGGTTCGGGCAAGACGCTGCTGGCCGAAACGCTGGCGCGCCTGCTCAACGTGCCGTTCACCATCGCGGATGCCACGACGCTGACCGAAGCCGGCTATGTCGGCGAAGACGTCGAGAACATCATCCAGAAGCTCCTGCAGAAGTGCGACTACGACGTCGAGAAGGCGCAGAGCGGCATCGTTTACATCGATGAAATCGACAAGATCTCGCGCAAGAGCGAGAACCCGTCGATCACCCGCGACGTGTCCGGCGAAGGCGTGCAGCAGGCACTGCTGAAGCTGATCGAAGGCACGCTGGCTTCGGTGCCCCCGCAGGGTGGCCGCAAGCATCCGCAGCAGGAATTCCTGCAGGTCGATACGCGCAACATCCTCTTCATCTGCGGCGGCGCGTTTGCCGGCCTGGAGAAGGTGATCCAGCAGCGTAGCGAGACCACCGGCATCGGCTTCGGCGCCGAGGTCCGTTCGAAAGAGCGCACCGAGAACGTCGGCAAGATGCTGTCCGAGGTGGAACCGGCGGACCTGGTCCGGTTCGGTCTCATCCCGGAGTTCGTGGGTCGCCTGCCGGTCGTGGCCACGCTCGACGAGCTCGACGAGGCTGCCCTGGTGCAGATCCTCACCGAGCCGAAGAACGCCGTTACCAAGCAGTTCCGCAAGCTGTTCGACATGGAAGGTGCCGAGCTGGAATTCCGGCCGGAAGCGCTGTCCGCCATCGCCCGTCGCGCGCTCAAGCGCAAGACCGGTGCGCGCGGCCTGCGTACCATCCTCGAGCAGGTGCTGCTCGACACGATGTTCGAGCTGCCGTCGCTGGAGCATGTCAGCAAGGTGGTCGTCGACGATGCCGTCATCGATGGCCAGGCCGAGCCTTACCTGATCTACCGCGGCAACCTGCAGCAGCGGATCGCGGGCGAGGGTGGCGACGCGGCCTGATCGGCTTGTGCGCGATATCGGACGGCCCCGGCGCGGTGAGCGCCGGGGCCGTTTTCGTTTGTAGGCCGAGGCCTTGATGGTCCTCTCGTCAACCTCCACTTGACTAGCATGGTGGCTCCGGCGCAGTGTCGGGGCGAGCCCCACATCCTTTGAGGGAAACCCCAAAAACATGGCGAAGAATCGCAGCCAAACCACGAGCGAAGCCGCGCTGGACCTGTTGCCGGTCCTCCCCCTGCGCGATGTCGTGGTCTATCCGCACATGGTCATTCCGCTGTTCGTCGGGCGTGATAAATCCATGCGTGCGCTCGAGCAGGCGATGGAAGGTGAACGCCAGATCCTGCTGGTGGCGCAGAAGAGCCCCGATATCGACGACCCGACCATCGGCGACCTGCACCAGGTCGGCACGCTGGCTGGCGTCCTCCAGTTGCTGAAGCTGCCCGATGGCACCGTGAAGGTGCTGGTCGAGGGGCAATCGCGCGTCCAGATCGAAGCGTTCGAAGACGAAGCCGGCATGATGAGCGGCCGTGCCCGCGTGATCGAGCCCGTTTACACGAGCAACGAGCGCGAACTCGACGTGGTCTCGCGATCGCTGGTCTCGCTGTTCGAGCAGCTGGTCAAGCAGAGCCGCAAGCTGCCGCCGGAGATCCTGGCGACGCTGTCGGGCATCGACGATCCGTCGCGCCTGGCCGACTCCATCGCCGCGCATCTTTCCGTGCGCATGGGCGACAAGCAGCGCGTGCTCGAAACGGCCGACGTCGGCCAGCGCCTCGAGCTGCTGATCGGCCTCGTCGATGGCGAGATGGACCTGCAGCAGGTGGAGAAGCGCATCCGCGGCCGCGTGAAGTCGCAGATGGAAAAGAGCCAGCGCGAGTACTACCTCAACGAACAGATGAAGGCCATCCAGAAGGAACTGGGTGAGGGCGAAGACGGCACCAACGAGATCGAGGAGCTGCAGAAGAAGATCGATGCCGCCGGCATGCCCAAGGCCGTGCTCGCGAAGGCGCGCCAGGAATTCAACAAGCTCAAGCAGATGTCGCCGATGTCTGCCGAGGCCACCGTGGTGCGCAACTACCTTGATTGGGTGGTGGGCGTGCCGTGGAAGAAGCGCAGCAAGGTCCGCAAGGATCTCGCGCTCGCCCAGGAAACCCTCGACGCCGACCACTTCGGGCTGGAGAAGGTCAAGGAGCGCATCCTTGAATACCTGGCGGTGCAGCAGCGCGTGAACACGATGAAGGGCCCGATCCTCTGCCTGGTCGGTCCGCCCGGCGTCGGCAAGACCTCGCTCGGCCAGTCCATCGCCAAGGCGACGAACCGCAAGTTCGTCCGCATGAGCCTGGGTGGCGTGCGCGACGAAGCGGAAATCCGTGGCCATCGCCGTACGTACATCGGTTCGATGCCGGGCCGCATCGTGCAGAACCTCAACAAGGTTGGCACGAAGAACCCGCTGTTCGTCCTCGACGAAATCGACAAGATGTCGATGGACTTCCGTGGCGACCCGTCGTCGGCGCTGCTGGAAGTGCTCGATCCGGAACAGAACAACGCCTTCAACGATCACTACCTCGAAGTCGACCTCGACCTGTCCGAAGTGATGTGGGTGGCGACCGCCAACTCGCTGAACATCCCGGGCCCGTTGCTGGACCGCATGGAAGTGATCCGCATCCCGGGTTACACCGAAGACGAAAAGCTCAACATCGCGCTGAAGTACCTCGTGCCGAAGCAGCTCAAGGCCAATGGCCTCGAGGGCGACGAGCTGTCGATCGCCGAAGATGCGCTGCGCGACATCGTGCGTTTCTACACGCGCGAATCGGGCGTGCGTAACCTCGAGCGCGAGATCTCCAAGATCTGCCGCAAGGTAGTGAAGGAGATCGCCCTGGGCACCGTGCCGGCCAGCGCGAAAGCGAAGGTCGCCAAGGCCCCGGCCAAGGCCGCGAAGGGCAAGGCACTCGCCCCGGGCAAGGTGCGCGTCGACGCGAGCAACCTTGACCACTACCTCGGCGTGCGTCGCTTCGACTTCGGTCGTGCCGAACAGCAGAACGAAGTGGGCCTGGTCACGGGCCTGGCCTGGACCCAGGTCGGTGGTGACCTGCTCAGCATCGAAGCCTCGGTGGTGCCGGGCAAGGGCCGCCTCGTCCACACCGGCCAGCTTGGCGATGTGATGAAGGAATCGATCCAGGCCGCGCTGAGCGTGGTGCGTGCACGTGCCGCGGGCCTGGGCATCGAGCCGGACTTCCACGAGAAGCTGGATATCCACATCCACGTGCCGGAAGGCGCGACGCCGAAGGATGGCCCCAGCGCAGGTATCGCGATGTGCACGGCGCTCGTGTCGGCCTTGACCAAGGTGCCGGTTCGCTCCGAAGTCGCGATGACCGGCGAGATCACCCTGCGTGGCCGCGTGCTGCCGATCGGTGGCCTGAAGGAAAAGCTGCTCGCTGCGCATCGCGGTGGCATCACCACGGTGATCATCCCGGACGAGAACAAGAAGGATCTGGTCGACCTGCCGGAGAACATCACCAGCTCGCTGGATATCCATCCGGTGAAGTGGATCGACGAAGTGCTCGACCTCGCGCTGGAGCGTCCCATCGGCCCGGTGAAAGCCGGCGAGGAAGGCAAGGGCGTCGCGGTGACGCGCAAGGCCGGCAAGGGCGGCAAAGGCAAGAATTCGCCGTCACTCACCCACTGATTTGCTGTATCGTTCCGCCTCCGCGAAAAGGGCGCACCTTTGAGGTGCGCTCTTTTTGTTTTCGCGGTCCTGTCATTAATCGCCCGCGATAATATTTTTCGTTGTCAGGCACAAGCCTCCCGAGTGGATGCACATGCGCTGAAAACGTTGGTATTGCTCGTGTTGCGGCCGGGGTAGGGCGCTGGTATAAAGACCACTCCGCCATTGCCCGCGCCGCAAGGGCGCCATGCATCGCGGGGTCGCCGGCCAAGCCCCTGGCAGGCCCGCAGACCTGACGTCTTTTCCTCCGGGATCGCCGTTCGGCGTTCCGAATTACCTTTAGGGAGTCACGTAATGAACAAATCCGAACTCGTCGCCGCCATCGCTGAAAAGGCCAATCTGAAGAAGATCGAAGCCGAGAACGCGCTCAATGCGTTCATCGAAGCGGTGGGCGAGAGCCTGGCGAAGGGCGAGAAGATCGCCATCGTGGGCTTTGGCTCGTTCGAGGTGCGTTCCCGCGCCGCCCGCACGGGCCGCAACCCGCGCACCAACGAAGAGATCAAGATCGCCGCTTCGAACGTCCCGGCCTTCAAGGCTGGCAACGATCTCAAGAAGGCCGTAAACTAACGAGTCTTGCGTTAGTGGGTGCTTAGCTCAGCGGTAGAGCGTCGCCTTTACACGGCGCTGGTCGGGGGTTCGATCCCCTCAGCACCCACCAAACGGAAGTGGAGTGGTAGTTCAGTCGGTTAGAATGCTGGCCTGTCACGCCGGAGGTCGCGGGTTCGAGTCCCGTCCACTCCGCCATTCGTCCTGCAAAGGCGCCCGCGTGGCGCCTTTGCTTTATCTACCGCCGGCAACGGTTTGCCGGTGCCACCTGTGCGAGTTGCATCATGCTGCAAGCCCTGCGTAACAAGATCCACGGTTGGCCCGCTGCCGTTGTCCTCGGCATCTGCGTTTTCGCAGTGGCCTTCTTCGGCATCGAGTCGTACTTCGTTTCGCGCGTGGACACCTACGTCGCGAAGGTGGACGACCACGAGATCACCCAGCAGGACTGGCAGAACCGCCTCACCGAACTGCGCCAGCAGCTCGCGGCCCAGCCGAATTCGCCCTACACCGTGGCGGACCTGGAAAAGCCCGAGCTGAAGAAGCAGATCCTCGACGGCATGATCAACCAGGTGTTGCTGCAGAAGGCGAACACCGATCTCGGTCTCGCCGTGTCCGACGCCTCCGTGCGCGACACCATCGGCAGCGACCAGGGTTTCGCCGTCGGTGGCCGCTTCAATCCCGATGCGTACCGCGCCGTGCTCGCCTCGCAGGGCATGTCGCCCTCGATGTACGAAGCCAAGGTGCGCGCCGACCTCGCCACGCAGATGCTGCCGGAGGCCATCTCGGCCACCACGCTGGTCAGCGATGCCGACGTCGACAATTTCTTCCGCTTGCACGACCAGCAGCGCGATCTGCGCTTCGTTGCGCTGGGCCGTCCGTCGCTCACGGATGCCACGGTGTCGGATAGCGACATCGACGCGTTCTACAAGTCGCACGTCGCCGACTACACCACGCCGGAGCAGGTCTCCGTGCAGTACCTGGAAGTGAAGCAGGACGCACTGAAGGTGGGCGAGCCCACCGACGACCAGCTCCACCAGTACTACGACAAGTTCAAGCAGCGCTATGCGCAGCCGGAACAGCGCCTGGCCTCGCACATCCTCGTCAACGTGCCGAAGAACGCCACGCCGGACCAGCAGAAGGCCGCGCTGGAAAAGGCAAAGAAGATCGCTGCCGAAGCCACGCCGGAAAACTTCGCCAAGCTGGCCACCGAGAACTCGGACGACGCGGGCTCGAAGCGTTCGGGTGGTGACCTGGGCTGGCTGGAAAAAGGCGTGACCAACCCGGCGTTCGACACCGCGCTCTTCAGCATGGCCAAGGGTGCCGTGAGCAAGGAGCCGATCCTTTCGCCGGACGAGGGTTACCACATCATCTGGGTGCGCGATGCGCGCGAGGGTGATGCCAAGCCGTTCGCGGAAGTGCGCGCGCAGCTCGCCACCGATTGGGCCAAGGCCGAAGGCGAGCGCCTGTACAACGAGAAGGCCGGCCAGATGGCGGACCTCGCCGAGCGCAACCCGGGCTCGCTCGATTCGGCCGCCAAGGAGCTGGGCCTGGAGATCAAGACCAGCCCGCTGTTCGGCCACAAGGGTGGCGAAGGCATCCCGCAGGATCCGAAGTTCGTCCAGGCGGCATTCGCCGAAGACGTGCTCAACCAGGGCAACAACTCGTCGCTGGTGCAGCTCGGCAAGGGCGACGCCATCATCATGCACCTGGCCAAGCACAACCCGGCCACGGCGCAGCCGCTCGCGTCGGTGAAGGACGCCATCCGTCAGCGCATCCTCGACGAGCGCGTCGAGACGCTTGCGAAGAAGCAGGCCGAAGAACTCGCCGTGAAGCTCGGCCAGGGCGGCGATGCCGCGGCGATCGCCGGCGCCCCGCTGCACACGGCCACCGGCCTGGTCCGCAACAAGCTGGGTGAAGCAAAGGATGTTCCGCCGGCCGTGCTGCGTGAAGCGTTCTCGCTGCCGCGTCCGGTGTCGGGCAAGGCAATCTGGTCGGCCGTCGCCATGGACAATGGCACCTATGCCCTGGTCTCGGTCGACAAGGTCACCGACGGTGACCCGTCGAAGGTCGCCAAGCCGGAGCGTGACGCGCTGCGCGGCCAGATGATGGATGCCATGGCTCGCGCCGCGACGATCGAATACCTGGATGCGCTACGCGCCAGGGCCAAGATCACCATCGCCACCGACCGCATGTGATCCACGAAAACCCCGCTTCGGCGGGGTTTTTTTTGCCTAGGCTTTCCAGCCGGGCTGGCCGGTCGATCCCCGGCTTTAACATGCGGCAGCGCATGGACCACGTCCCGATTTAGAATGGCGGTCTTACCGCGTCAAAGGGACAACCCGTGATCATCCAACCCAAGGTTCGTGGCTTCATCTGCACCACCGCCCATCCGGTCGGCTGTGCGAAGAATGTCGAAGAGCAGATCGCCATCACCAGGGCCAGCGGCAGCTTCGCCGATGGTCCGAAGAACGTGTTGGTGATCGGCTCGTCCACCGGCTACGGCCTGGCGTCGCGCATCACCGCGGCCTTCGGCCACGGTGCCGCGACCCTGGGTGTGTTTTTCGAGAAGCCGTCCAGCGATGCCAAGACCGGCACGGCCGGCTGGTACAACGCCAGCGCCTTCGATCGCCTCGCCCGCGAGGCTGGCCTGTTCGCGAAGTCGATCAACGGCGACGCCTTCGCCAACGAGACCCGCGCGAAGGCCATCGAGATCATCAGGAACGAGATGGGCGGCAAGGTCGACCTCGTCGTCTATTCGCTGGCCTCCCCGGTGCGCAAGCTGCCCGAAGGCACGGCGATGGGCGAACCTGGCACGCTGGTGCGTTCGGCCCTGAAGACGATGGGCGAGACGTTCACCGCATCGTCGGTCGACACCAACAAGAACGAAGTGATCCAGGCCACCGTCGAGCCGGCGAATCCGCAGGAAGTGCAGGACACCGTGACCGTCATGGGTGGCGAGGACTGGACGTTGTGGATCGATGCGCTGGCCGAGGCCGGCGTGCTCGCCGACAACGCCACCACGATCGCCTACAGCTACGTGGGTACCTCGATCACGTGGCCGATCTACTGGCACGGCACGCTGGGCCAGGCCAAGCAGCACCTGGACCGCACGGCGAAGTCGCTTGGCGAGCGCCATGCAGGCCTCAACCTGCGGTCGTACGTCGGCGTCATGAAGTCGGTGGTCACCCAGGCCAGCTCGGCCATCCCGGTGATCCCGCTCTACGTGTCGATGGTCTTCAAGATCATGAAGGCGAAGGGCATCCACGAGGGCACGATCGAACAGATCAATCGCCTGTTCCACGATCGCCTCTATCGCACCGACGGCAAACCGGCCGAAACCGATGCGGAAGGCCGCGTGCGCCTGGACGATTGGGAGCTGCGTGACGACGTGCAGGACGAGTGCAAGGCGCTCTGGCCGACGGTGACCACGCAGAACCTGTGGGACGACACCGACTACGCCGGCTACAAGCACGACTTCATCAAGCTGTTCGGGTTCGAGGTCGAGGGCGTGGATTACGCCGCCGATGTCAGTCCCGACGTGCAGTGGGACGTCGTCCAGCTCTGATCGACACCGGTGCGCGCGATGGACCCCATCGCGCGCAGGCGCGCTCCTGCATGCGTGGGCGGCAGTGGATGCCTTTCGCGCGCAGGCGCGCTCCTACATGAGTGGGCGGCTGTCGATTACCGGGAGGCGGTGAGCTTGAGGACCTGGCCGGGCTTCACGGCGGCGGTGTCCAGGTCGTTCCACTTCATCAGCTGTTCCACGCTGACCTGGTGGCGGCGCGCGATGGTCCACAGCGATTCGCCGTTGTTGACCTTGTAGACGATGGTCTTCGCTTCGTCTTTCTTCGCCGGCTTGCCCGATGCCTTCGCCAGCGTCTTCGCATTCCTTGCAGGCTTCGACGCCTTGGATGAGCCCTTCGTCGCCTTGCCCGTGGCCGCCCTGGCCGGCGCAGCATCGGCGACGGCGTCGTCGTCGGCCTGCGCGGCAGGCAGGTCGGCGACCGGATCCACCGGTCCCAGCTTGTACTGGTCGGCTGCCGTCTTCGGCAGCAGCAGCGACGAGGTGATCGTGCCCCGGGTGGTGCGGAACGCCGGGTTGAAATCGCGCAGGTCGTTCATCGACAGGCCCGACTGTTTCGCCGCCTGGGCGAGTGACTGCGGATTGTCGACCTTCACCACCTGCAGCGCGTCGTCGCGATCCTGCTTCGGCAGCTGCACGTTGAAGCGGGCCGGGTCGCGCACGACGCAGGCGATCGCCATGAGCTTGACCAGGTGTTCGCGGGTGTTCGCCTTCATCGGCACGTCGGGCAGGCCGTCGTAGGCCGTGGGACCGCCATGCTTGTCGATGGTTTTCTTCAGGCCGAACTCGCCGGCGTTATAGGCCACGTCGACCAGGCGCCAGTCGCCCAGGTCGTCGTAGTAACGGCGCATCATCGACATCACCGACTCGGTCGACTTGGTGATGTCCAGGCGCTCGTCGTAATTCTTGTCCACGCGCAAGCCAAGGGTGTGCGCCGTCTGCGGCATGATCTGCCACATGCCGGCCGGGCGGTTCTTCGCGCCGGGCACGTGGCGATACTGGCTTTCCACCCACGGCAACAGGGCGAACTCACCGGCCACGCTGTGCTGCATCGCCGACTTGTGCGCGTAGACGATCAGCGGAAGCACTTCGTTGATCTGCTGTTCGAAGCGGTTCGGCATCTTCGTGTAGGTACGCGCCCAGGCCATCACCTGCGGGTCGGCCTCGCAGCCGGGCATGGCGAAGCTGTCGCGCATGTCGCCCCAGAAGTCGGCCGGCGGGGCAGGCCGCGCCAGCTTGGGCGACATGTTCACGTCCTGCACCGTATCGATGGTGGACGGCGCGGCGGGCGTGGCCAGCGGGCCGATCGCGCGTGGCGGCGTGCCGGCGCAGGCACTGAGTGCGAGGGGTATCAGGGTCGGCAACAGCCGGCGTACCAGTGGATTCATGCGGTGAAGGTGTCCTTGGCCTGGCGTAGCGCGGCAAAGCGCTCCGCCCGCGTGGCGTGTTCCTTGCCATGGGCCACGGCCCAGCGGGCGACAGCCTCGCTGTCCACGCGCAGGAAGGGGTTGGTGGCGAGCTCGTCGGCGAGGCGGCTGGGCACGCTGGGGCGGCCCTCCTCGCGCAGGCGCGCCACCTCGTCACGACGGCGGCGCAGGGGGTCGTTCTCCGGATCCACGCTGAGCGCGAAGCGGATGTTCGACGCGGTGTATTCATGCGCGCAGCAGACCAGGGTCTCCGGCGGCAAATGGGCGAACTTGTCCAGCGAGGCCAGCATCTGCTCCGGCGTGCCTTCGAAGAGACGACCGCAGCCGACGCTGAAAAGCGTGTCGCCACAGAACAGGAAGCCTTCGCCGGCGTAGGCGATGTGCGACGTGGTGTGGCCCGGCACCTCGAGCACCTGGAACGTGGCATGCGGGCTATCCAGCACGACGGTATCGCCCTGGCCCACGATCTGCGTTTTGTAAGGAATGCGCGTATCGAGCGGCGCGATCACCTCGATGTCGTGGTCGCGCACGAGGTCGAACACGCCGCCGATGTGGTCGTTGTGGTGATGCGTGAGCAGGATCGCGCGCAACGTCCAGCCGCGCGCCTGCAGCGCAGCTTCGACGGGGGCGGCTTCACCGGGATCCACGACGAAAGCGTTGCCTTCGTCATCGGCGACCAGCCAGATGTAGTTGTCGCTCAAGGCCGCGACGGGAACCCATTGCATCGGGCGAACTCCGTGACGTCGATAGGGCGCGAACACCCAGGTTTTGGCCGCGACCCTGCCGGGCTGGCAGGGGTGGGGCGGCCGGACTATATCAGCCGGGTATATCCCACTCGTTAGCCAGTTGTTAACGATGCGGAGGGCGTTCAACCTCACTACACTCGTCCTACATGCCCACCTTCGTCTCCGACATCTATGCGACGCCACATGTCCGCAAGCTTCTTGCGGACGAGAACCGGGTGCTCGCGCCGCTGTTGAACCGCTGCACGGGCGAGCACGGGCTGCATCTGACGGCGGCCCTCGGCGCCGAGGCGCCGGCCATCCCCCTGCTGGGCCACTGGGCCACCGTGCGGGTCGCCGGCGCTGCCTTGGGTGGCGACGTGCTGGCCAGTGGCCTGGAGCCCCTGCCGTTCACCGACGAGGCGTTTGGAGTGGTCCTGCTGCGCCATGCGCTGGAAACCACCGTGCGCCAGGACAACCTGCTCGATGAGGCGATTCGTGTACTCGAGCCGGGCGGGATGATCGCAATCACCGGCATCCATCCGCTGGGGCTGTGGTCGCCGTGGGTCGCCAGGCAGAGCCGCGGCGCCCGGCCACGCCTGACCTGGCCGTGGTGGTGGAGCCAGCGCCTCGTGCGCGACGATTTCGAGCTATCGATGCCGCGGCGCCTCGGCAGTGCCTGGCCGCGCATCGGCGGCTCGCCGGTCGGTGAGTCGATGGTCGGCGGCGGCTATCTGCTGGTCGCGCGCAAAAAACGTCCGGCGGCGGTACCCTTGCGCCCCCGCCCCGCGGCGGTGCCTGCGCCGATACCCGGAACCTTTGCGTCCGGCGCGCGCCGCCACGCCCGTGAACACATTTCCTGAAGTCGATACCTGTCCATGACCGATCTTGTTGAAGCCTTTACCGATGGCGCCTGCCTGGGCAACCCCGGTCCCGGTGGCTGGGCCGCACTGCTACGCGCCAAGGGCATGGAAAAGATGCTCTCCGGCGGCGAACCGGACACTACCAACAACCGCATGGAGCTGATGGGCGCGATCTCCGCCCTGGAAGCGCTCAGCCGCCCTTGCAAGGTGCACCTGATGACCGATTCGAAGTACGTCATGCAGGGCCTGCAGGAGTGGGTGCCCAAGTGGCGCCGGAACGGCTGGCTCACCGCCGACAAGAAGCCGGTCAAGAACCAGGACCTGTGGCTCCGCCTCGACGCGGCCACGGCGTCCCACACGGTGACGTGGGAATGGGTGAAGGGCCACGCCGGCCATGTGGAAAACGAACGCGTGGACGTGGCTGCGCGCGACCAGGCGCTGATCTACAAGGCGAAGGGGCAGGTGGCATGAGGCAGATCGTCCTCGATACCGAAACCACCGGCCTCGAGGCTCACCTTGGCCACCGCCTGATTGAAATCGGCGCGGTGGAACTGATCGGCCGCCGGCCGTCGGGCAACCATTTCCATACCTACCTGAATCCGCAACGCGCCATCGACGAAGGCGCGCGTGCGGTGACCGGCATCGAGGACGAATTCCTCCTCGACAAGCCGTTGTTCCGCGACAAGGTCGATGAGTTCCTCGCTTACATCAAGGGCGCCGAGCTGATCATCCACAACGCGGCGTTCGACGTGGGCTTCATCAATGCGGAGCTGCAGCGCCTGGGCCCGCAGTACGGCGTGGTCACCGACCATGCGACCGTGCTCGACACGCTGGCGATGGCGCGCACGATGTACCCGGGCCAGCGCAATAGCCTGGATGCGCTGTGCAAGCGCCTCGGCGTCGACAATACCCATCGCGATCTCCACGGCGGCCTGCTCGACGCCCAGCTGCTGGCGGATGTCTATGTCGCGATGACCTCGGGCCAGGTCGGCCTGGATTTCGTCTTCGACCCCGGTGCGGAGGCCAACGCGGCCAATGCGCTTGGCGAGATCGTCATCCATCGTCGTCCCGTCGTGCTGCGCGCCAACGACGAGGAACTGGCGCTGCATGCGCAGCGGTTGGATGCGCTGGACAAGTCGTCCGGTGGCCAGGCGATCTGGCGGCAGCTGGACGCCGCCGACACCGTCCACTAAGGGCTGCTGCCTTGCGGGCTAGCCCGCGGCGCGCACCAGGATCGCGGTGATGTTGTCGCGACCGGTGCCCGCCAGCGCTTCGAGCACGAGGTGATCGACACACTCCTGGGCGGCGATGTCCGTCCGCGCCACGAGCTCGGCGATCCGCGCGTCGGTCACTTCGTCGGTCAGGCCGTCGGTGCACAGCAGGAGCCGTCCGCCGGCAGCCAGCTCGCCCCGCGCGAGGCCGATGTGCAGTTGGTCGGGTGCGGTGATTCCGAGTGCCTGGGTCAGCACGCTTCGCTGCGGATGGCTGCGCGCCTGTGCTTCGGTCAGCTCGCCGGTTTCGACCAGTGCTTCGACGATCGAGTGGTCGTGCGAGAGGCGCTCCAGGGCGCCATGGCTCCAGCGATAGATGCGGCTGTCACCGACCCACGCTGCTTCATACGAGCGACCCGACACGCGGATGGCCGCGATGGTGGTGCCCATCGGCCGCGACTCCTTCAAACCGCTGGAGCGGGCGATCAGTGCTTCGTTGACCCGCTGGATCGCATCAACCAATGACTGACCGGCCGTGACCTGGGCGACGACGCCGTCGCGGGCCATCGCCGAGGCCACTTCGCCATGCTGGTGCCCGCCCATGCCATCGACGACCAGGAACAGGCCCAGGCCAGCGTCGGCGTAGTAACTATCTTCGTTACGCAGGCGGCGAAGACCTGTGTGGGTGCCGTGTCCGAACTCGATCATGAAGGGCCTGGGCAGCTGGGGTAGGGGGCCTGGAAAGCCCCGGATGCGTTGGCAGGATGCCGCATCAAAAGCCTGTTGTCACGGCACGGAAGACCCACTATCATTGCCGACTCGGTGAGCCTCGCGGCCTGCCGTCGACCCTGCGGAGAGGTGGCAGAGTGGTCGAATGTACCTGACTCGAAATCAGGCGTACGTGTAAGCGTACCGAGGGTTCGAATCCCTCCCTCTCCGCCATTATTCAGTGATTACGAAAGCCTCGCAGCGATGCGGGGCTTTTGTTTTTCCAGCGCCCTACAAATCACGAACGTATGTAGGTATTGGCCTACCCATCGCTCAGTGTCGGCTGACGCAAATCACTGAAAACCTTGAGTTCCGAACGCGTCGTGCCGTTTTAATCTTGGCGCCTGGCGTGCACTTTGCGTGCGCCTTCCGGGAGAAACACATGACGACAGCGGCGTATTCCGAGATCAGCAGTGACATGCTGGCGAGCATCGCATCGACACTGGCGCGCGTCGACCAGCGCACCTTGGATCTTATCGAGGCAAGGAAGGCAACTGGCCAGCAGTGGGCTGAATCGCTGAAGAGCATGGATGCGCGACACACGGCGGCGCAGAAGGAAGCAGAAGCACGACACACGGCGGCGCAGAAGGAGGCCGAGTCGCGACATACGGCTGCGCAGACGGAGGCCGCTGCGCGACATGCTGCGGCGCAGGCGGAAGCGGCCGCGCGACACGCCGAGTCGCTCGACCGGTCGCTTGCGGCGTTCTCCGCTTCACTGCGGCAGGTCGATTCGCGCTTGAGCGACGCCATCGAGGGCGTCGAGGGCCGAATGACCAAGGCGATCGAGGGCGTCGAGTCGCGGCTAACGGATGCGATGAATGGAGTCGAAAGGCGTTTGACCACGGCCATCAACGGGGTCGATGTGCGGCTGACCAGAGCCAACAGGGATCTCGAAGCAAAGGTCGAAAAGCTCAGCGACAAGGTTGATGGCATGAACGATACAGTTCACGAGCTGTGTGGTCGTGTGGACGTACTGGGAGGTCGTGTCGAGGTCCTGGGCGGTAGTGTCGACGTCCTTGAGGTCAAGGTCGACACTGTGATCGGCAAGGTCGACGACCTCGTGCACTGGAAGCATCGAGTCTGGGGCATGCTGATGCTTGCGAGCGCCCTCCTCACCGGGGGCGCGGCGATGTCGTCCCTGGTTGGGAACCGCGGGCATTCGAACCCAGTCAACGATGAAAGCCAGTCGGACGTCGCACCACCGCCCCCGGCCTCGGCTTCGACTGGTAGCGCAGTGCGCTGAGCCTACGAATCGTCCGACTGTCGCGCTCGATGCTCAACACGATTCAGCGTTTCAAGTAGTCCGCCGCCGACGGCGCCCTCATCGCCGAACATGTCCACCTGTACCTTGATGGCGAGCGGCATGGCGCGTCGTAGCGCAGCCACGCCTGCGCTGGTCATGCGGATCACCTTGGCGCGTACGTCGCTGGTGCTGCGCTCGCGCACGATCATGCCCTTGGCTTCCAGCGCCTTGAGCATCAGGGACACCTGCATGGGGTGGATCTCGGCGGCCTGTGCCACCGCCGTTTGCGTGGTCGGCCCATTCGACTGGCAGAGCCATGCTGCCATGGCGAGCGTGGTGAATTGCAGGTGGGTGAGATCGAGGGGCGCAAGGACGCGATCGATTTCACGCTGGTAACGATGCACGACGCGCCACAACACGAAGCCGACGGCATTTTCCGGTGCCCCAAGGGACACGTTGGCGAATAGCTTCTTCAGGGTGCGCGGATCGGGGGTCATGTGTCTGGATCGTAACCTTTGCGGGGTCGGCAAGGGTGGGCCGTGCACTAACGCATCGACGACACCTTCTTAATATAAACGTATTTATGATCTACGCATCAGGCTTTCCCCGTGGAGGACCGCCCATGCGCAGCCGCAAGCTAGACATCGCGTTCTGGAACTACGACCGCACCCGCGCCCTTGCCGATGGCAGCGTCGCTATCGAGGGTGTCGATGCCACCTTCCATTCCGACCGGATCGTCACGCAGATCTTCGAGAAGATGGTCCGTCGGCGTGCCTGCGACGTATCCGAGCTCGGCATGACTTACTACCTGCGCACGTTCGCGCAGGGGGAATCACCGTTCGTCGCCATCCCCGTTTTTCCCAACCGCGCGTTCCGCCACGCGGCGATCTACGTGAACAAGGCCAGTGGCATCAGGCGGCCCGAAGACCTCGCCGGCAAGCGGATCGGCGAACTGGCGCTCTACGGGCATGACTCGGGCGTGATGTCGAAGGGCATCCTCGCCGACCAATCCGACTGGAAACCCGGGCAAAGTCGCTGGCTCATCGGCGGCATCGACTTCCCGATGGATCCGATCGACTTCGTGCCGCGCCCCGTGCCCGACGGCGTCGAGGTTGAATACGCGCCAAAGGACGTGGACCTTGGTGAACTGCTCGAAGCGGGCGAGATCGATGCGCTTATTTCGGCGGACATCCCGCGTTGCGTGCTGGCCGGATCGCCACGCGTGGGGCACCTGTTCGAAAACCATGAGGCCATGGAGCGCACGTACTACCAGCGCACCGGCATCTTCCCGATCATGCACACGGTGGTCGTGACCCGCGAACTCGCCGAGGCGGATCCCGCGTTGGTTAAGTCGATCTACCGTGGCTTCTGCGCCGCGAAGGATGCTGCCGGGGAGCGCTATGTGAGAGGCATGACGTTCAACAACATGGACACGATGCAGCCGTGGCTGACGGGACTGGTCGCCCGGAATCGCGAGCTGCTGGGCGACGACTGGTGGCCCTACGGGATCGAGGCGAACCGTGCCGCGCTCGACGCCATCCTGCGCTATCACCACGAGCAGGGACTCACGTCAAAACGCTTCGGCATCGAGGACGTTTTCATGCCCTCGCTACTGGATTCATGACCCGCGCGGCAGATGCACCGTGAACACCGTCCCGTCCTCGCGGGTCGAACTCACCCGGATGGCCGCCGCATGGCCCCTGGCAATCTCCGAGGCGATGTAAAGCCCAAGACCAAGGCCCGGGCGTGGTGACGTTTCTTCCGGCCGGACGAAGGGTTCGAACAACCGGGGCAGGATGTCCGCCGGGATCGGCTTGCCCTGGTTCGCCACGCTGATGTCGACCGTGTCGATGCGCGACGCGCAGTGCACGCGGATCCGTTCGGTCGGGTCACCGTGGGCCACCGCATTGTTGAGCAGGTTAGCCAGGAGCTGGCGCATGCGCTTGCCGTCGAAGCGAACGACGCCGTCGATGGCGCCTTCGATGACGATCTCGCAGTGAGGCTGGCCTTGGCATACCTCTTCGACCGCGGAGACGATCACCGCCTGCAGGTCCGAGCGCTCGCGCAGGTCCATCTCGACGCCGCCGCCGAGGCGGCCACGGGCAAAATCCATGATGTCGTCGATGAGCCCGGACATGCGCCCGACGCTGAGCGCGAGCAGGCGCACCAGCCGTTGGCCGCGGTCGGTCTGCGGCAGGTCGGCGAGCTGTTCCGCGGCGAGGCGTGCCCCTTGCAGGGGGCTGCGCAGGTCATGGCCGACCACGGCGAGGAACTGCTCGCGCAAGGTCCCGGTGTCCAGCTCGGTTCGCAGGGCATCCTCGGCGACCATCGCCCGATCCTGCAGCGCAAGGTTCGAGGCGATGAGTTGGGCGAACAGGGTCAGGGTCGCGACGATGGTCCCCTCGTCGAAATCGCGGGGCTGGCTGTCGATCGCGCAGAGGGTGCCGAAGAACGTGTCGCCGTCGACCATGATCGGCACCGACACATAACTCTGCAGGCCGTAGATCCGCGGCGTATGGTGGGTGGAGAAGACGGGATGGCGGCTGGCGTCGCCAAAGATCACCGGCTGGTGGTGGACACGGATCTCGTCGCAGATCGTCGAATCCAGGACCAGGTCGCCGCCCGGCTTGAGGCCGAAATCCAGGTGGTCGAGCACGGCGCAGGCAGTCCAGCGGTCGTCGGTCACCCGGGCGATGGCGGCAAAGCGCATGCCCGTGACCTTGCACACCGTCTCCAGCACCTTGGGCACGATCGAGAGGGCCTGGATCGCCTCGACGGAGGCATCCACGGTCAGGGGAGTCGGGCGAGGGCTATTGGGCATCCGTTCATGATACGGGATCGCAGCGGGTTCGCAGACTGCGACGCGGATCACAGGCGCTTAACCCTGTCCGTGAGACACCTGACGATTGGTTGAGGGCTGTTGAATGAACGTGGACCACCGCAAGTGAACGCCGCCGTCGGCCGGCGCCGTATCTTCATCTTCTACCCCGCGATCAACGAGCGCGCGTGGCGCGTTTTGACCCCCGGCGGCACCTTCGAGACGTTTCCGACCGAAGGTCGAGCCGTCGCCTTTGCCCTGGAAACCGCCTCGCGCCTGCGCGCGACGGGCATCTGTGACGTCCTGAAAGAGACGATCTCGGGCGGCTGGGCACCGGTGCACACCCCTTTGAGCTAAGTCAGCCCGCACCTCGCCCCGCGCCAGGCGAGGGGCGGTAAGCACCATGCAAGCCCTCG